>NZ_JAUNHK010000016.1:0-10460 GCF_030523985.1 Deinococcus sp. | reverse complement strand
GTTTCGCTATGGCGCGGCGCGGGGTGAGGTAGCTTGTGCCGCGCATGTCCACCACCAAGCCCCTCACCATAGACCTGAACGCCGATGCGGGCGAATCTTTCGGCAACTGGACGCTGGGCCACGACTCGGCGCTGTTTCCGCTGCTGACCAGCGTGAATCTGGCCCTCGGCTTTCACGCGGGCGACCCGATGACCCTCCACGGCGCGGTGCGGCTGGCGCAGGAGCATGGGCTGGGCATCGGGGCGCACCCCGGCTACCCCGACCTCGCAGGCTTTGGACGCCGGGCGATGGCGCTCAGCCCGCAGGAAATTCATGCCAGCGTGGTGTATCAGATTGGGGCGCTCTCGGCTTTCCTGACGCTGGAAGGAGCCGAATTGCAGCACGTCAAAGCGCACGGGGCGCTGTATATGCGCGTGCATGAAGACCGAGCGGCCGGGGAAGCCTTTTGCGAGGCGCTGGCGCGACTGGTGCCGCAGGCGCACCTGATGGTGCTGGCGGGCGCGGCAGGCGAGGAACTGGCCCACACCGCCGCCGCGCATGGCCTGAGCGTGCGCCGCGAAGCGTTTCCGGAGCGGGCCTACACCGCCGACGGACGCCTCGCCTCCCGCTCGCTGCCGGGCAGCAGCATTCACGACCCCGCCGAGGCTGCCCGCCGCGCCGTGCAGATGGCGCAGGGCTGGGTGCAGACGCTGGAAGGCGAGCGGCTGGAGATGCGGGTGGATACCCTCTGCATTCACGGCGACAACCCCCAGGCGGTGAGCATCGCCCAGCACATCGGCGCGGCGCTGGCAGAGCAGGGGCTGCGGCTGGCCCCCCTGGGCAAGCGGACGCCTACTGGACAGGTTGCCCCGCCTACGCACCACGTCGCCGCGCTGTACCACCGTCCCGAGAGCGAAGCCGAACAACTGACGCTCCCGCGACTGGCCGAGGCGCTGCTCGCGTCCGGGCTGCCGGGACTGCGTGACGTGGTTCCGGCGTACAAGTCGCTGTATGTCGAGTACGACCCGGCCCAACTCGGCGCGGAGAAACTGCGCGGGTGGCTGGCCCAGGCCGAAGTGCAGGACGCGGATACCGGGCGACAGGTCGAGATTCCGGTGTGCTACGACGGCGAAGACTTGCCCGAAATAGCCGAGCGCACTGGCCTGAGCGCCGCCGAAGTCGCCCGCCTGCACGCCGAGCCGACCTACCGGGTGCGGGCGCTGGGCTTCGTCGCGGGTTTTCCCTTCATGGAAACGACGCCGGGGCCGCTGCAACTGCCGCGCCGGGCCACCCCCCGCCCCGCCGTGCCGCCGCACTCGCTGGCGATGGCGGGTGCCCAGACCGGCATCTATCCGGCGGCGGCCCCCGGCGGCTGGAACCTGCTGGGGCGCACGCTGACGGCGGTGTACGACCCGCACCGCGCCGACCCCTTTTTGGTGCGGCCCGGTGACGAAGTGCGCTTCGTGGCGCAGCACGGCGGCGACCCGCTGCCCGCGCCCACGCCCCGGCTGCTGTGGCCTGCCGAGCCAGGGTTTCCGGCGCTGCGCGTGCGCAAACCCGGCATCATGGGCCTGCTGATGGACGGCGGGCGTCTGGGCCAGGGCCGCTTCGGGCTGGTGCGCTCCGGTGTGCTGGACGCGCAGGCCGCCACCATCGCCAACGACCTGCTGGGCAACGCGCCAGGCAGCGCCGTGCTGGAACTGCACCTGACCGGGCCGACGCTGGAGGTGCTGGGAGCCGGGGCCATCGCCTGCACGGGGCTGGGGTTGCAGGCACAGGTCAACGGCGAAGCCCTGCCGCCCTACAGTTCGCGGCAGGTACAGCCGGGTGACGTGATTTCCTTCGTGCCGGACGGCCAGGGCCGGGTCAGCTATCTGGCGGTGTCGGGCGGCTTCGAGGTCAGCCCCTTTCTGGGCAGCGCCAGCACCGACGTCAGGGCGCGGCTGGGACGGCCCCTGCAAGCGGGTGACGTGCTGGGCTATGCGGCGCGGCCTGCTCCGCAGCATGTGGCGCGGCAATTCGTGCCGTACTGGGTCACGCAGCGCCCGGCCCTCACGCGGCTGCGGCTGCTTCCGGTGGCAGACGGGGAAACCATTCCCGACGAAGCCCTGGACGCCCTGTGCGCCGAGCCGTTTCAACTCGTTGACCTCGACCGCATGGCGGCGAGACTGGCGGGTCATGCCGTGCCGGGGGGCGAAATCACCTCCGAGGCCGCGCCCATCGGCACGGTGCAGGTGCCGCCCAGCGGCGTGCCGCTGATTTTGCTCAACGACAAGGGCACCTTGGGCGGATATAGTCGCCCGGCCCGCGTGCATCCCGACGACCTGCCGCATCTGGTGCAACTCCTGGCGGGCAGGCAGATTCAGTTCGTGCCGGGTCAGGGCTGAGAAGCCACCCCAGGCAACCAACCCCACGCCACGCCCAGACTGTCCAGCAAGCGCCCCACCTCGGCGTGGCGTTCCCCTGGCCCAATGTCACGAATGAGAATGCGCTCGGTGCGCCCCGGCCAGCGCCGCACGAAGGCCGCGTAGGTTTCCGGGTCGGCTTCGCCGCTGTCGCCTATCAGGGTGAAAGTCGCCGCATTTTGGCTGGCGAGCGCGTCCAGTGCCCGCGCCTTATGCGCCGTGGTCGCCACCCGAGGCCAATCACGCAGCAGCAGAGGCCCCGGCGGAAAAGCGTGGGCGGCGAGCAGTTGCCGCAGCGAGGCGTCCAAACCATCGGGACTGCCGCTGAGGTAGACCACTGGCCCCCGCGCCGCCTGCTGCTGCAACAGGGACGGTAGGTCGGCAAAAATCGGACGGGTCAGGGCATTCTGGCGCAGTGTCCGTGTCAGGCCACCACTTCTGACCCCTGTGACAATCACTGTGTCGTCCAGGTCAGTCACGGTCAGGTGCCGCGCCGCGCTCAGGTTCCAGTCGGGTGCGGTCTGTGCAGATGCACCGGACACCTCGACCCGCACCGCTCCGGCCCCGGCAGGCAGCGGGCAGTGGGCGCGGCCCCGGTCGTCGGTCTGCACCTTCACCGGGTCGCCCAACTGCGGCACGCAGCGCACCCCCGCGCCCGCCACCGGGTTGGGCAGCAGTTGCGAGAGCTGACGCAGGGCATTGAGCAGCCCCCCGTCGCCCGCCCGCACCGGCCACTGGCCCAGCGGGTCGTCCTCGGTCACGCGCACGGCGACCTGCCCCGGCTGCGGCTGGTCGAGCAGCGTGACCTGGGTGGCCTGGGCCGGGAGCGAACAGGCAAGCAGCAGCAGTGAACGGCGCAGCACGGCAGGCAGGATAGCTGACCCGGCCCCAGCCGCGCGGCAGGCGGGTACAGTAACCCCATGAAGTACGTTTCGACGCGCAGTGGACAGAGTCTCGGTGAGTTTTCGGACGTTCTGCTTTCGGGTCTGGCCCCCGATGGTGGGCTGGCGATGCCCGAACACATCCCGACCTTCAGCCCCGCCGAACTCGAAGCCCTGCGCGGCCTGAGCTATCCCGACCTCGCCTACGCGGTCATGCGCCCTTTCATCAGCGACATTCCAGAAGCCGACCTGCGGGCGCTGCTGCGGGCCACCTACACCGCCGAAGCCTTCGGCAGCCCTGACATCGCGCCGCTGACGCCATTAGGCGAGTCGGGGCTGTATCTGCTTGAACTGTCCAACGGCCCCAGCTTGGCGTTCAAGGACATGGCGATGCAGTTTCTGGGCCAAGCCTTCGAGTACGTGCTGGAAAAACGCGACCAGCGCGTCAACATTCTCGGCGCGACCTCGGGCGACACGGGCAGCGCCGCCGAATACGCGATGCTCGGCAAGGCGCGGGTCAACGTGTTCATGCTCTCGCCGCATGGTCGCATGAGTGCCTTTCAGCAGGCGCAGATGTACGGCCTCAACGAACCCAACATCTTCAATATCGCCATCGAGGGCGTGTTCGACGACTGTCAAGACCTGGTCAAAGAAGTCAACGCCGACGCCGAATTCAAGGCCCGCTATGACATAGGCGCGGTCAACAGCATCAACTGGGCGCGGGTGCTGGCGCAGGCGGTCTACTACTTCAAGGCCTACTTCGCGCTGAACCTGCCCGCCGGGGCCGAGGCCGATTTCAGCGTGCCCAGCGGCAATTTCGGGAACGTGTTCGCCGGATACCTCGCCCGCAGCATGGGCCTGCCCGTGGGCCGCCTGATTGTGGCAAGCAACGAAAACGACGTGCTCCACGAGTTCTTTACCACCGGGAACTACCACGTGCGCCCCGCCGCCCAGGTCGCCAAGACCAGCAGCCCCAGCATGGACATCGGCAAGGCCAGCAATTTCGAGCGCTACCTGTACCTCGTCGCCGGGCGCGACGCCGTGCAGACCGCCGGGTGGTGGCAGGAAGTGGGCGAGGGTCGCCCGGTCAGGTTGCACGGCACGGCCCACTGGGACGCCGTGCAGGGCAGCGGTTTCGCGGCGGGCCGCAGCACCCACGCCGACCGCCTCGCCACCATTCGCCGGGTAGACGAGCAGTTTGGACGCCTGATCGACCCCCACACCGCCGACGGCGTGCTGGTGGGCGAGCAGTTTCAGCGCCCCGGCGTGCCGATGGTGTGCCTGGAAACGGCCCTGCCCGCCAAATTCGAGGAAACGGTACAGGAAGCGGTGGGTCGCCTCCCCGAACGCCCCGAACGCTTCCACGACATCGAAAAGGGCGAACGCTTCTGCGAGGTCATGCCCAACGACGTGCAGGCCCTCAAGGCGTACATCGCCGCCAAACTGGACGAGCGGGGAGAGCAGTAAACTCCGCCCCCACCGCTCCTTTTGCCTCTCCTCTCCCGGACGGGGGGCGGCACCTTTCAATAGTTCTGGTTCAATATTTCTGCGCCACCGTCTTGGTCTGGAGGAACCAGAACAGGTAGTCAGGGCCGCCGACTTTGGCGTTGGTGCCGCTCATGCCGTAGCCACCGAAGGCGTGGGTGCCGCTGAGTGCGCCCGTGCATTTGCGGTTGAGATACAGGTTGCCCACATGCATCAGGCGGCGAGCCTCCGCCAGTTTGTGGGGGTCGCGGGAGTAAAAGGCGGCGGTCAGGCCGTACTCGGAGTCGTTGGCGAGGTCAATGGCTTCGCGCCAGTCCTGAGCTTTGGCAAAGGCCAGCACGGGGCCAAAGATTTCTTCCTGAAACAGTGGGTCTTTGGCGTCTACATCGGCAAAAATGGTGGGCTGAATGTAGTTTTCCTGCGCTGCGCCGCTGCCGTCTACCTGCACTTCGCCGCCGCCCGTGACCAGACGGGCCGTCTTCTTGCCGTTTTCAATGTACTCGCGGATGCGTTTCGCGCTGCCCGCGTGAATCACGGGGCCAACAGCGGCATTGTGTTCGGGGAGACCGAGTTGGAGACTTTCGGTCAGCGTCTTGACCTTCTCCAGCAGCTCGTCATAGATGCTGGCCTCGGCAATCACGCGGCTGCACGCCGAGCATTTTTGCCCGCTGTAGCCGTAGGTCGCTGCCACGATGCCCGCCGCCGCCGCGTCCAGGTCGGCATCGGCGCAGACCACGGTGGGGTCTTTGCCACCCATTTCGGCGATGACGCGCTTGAGCCAACGCTGCCCTTTTTGTACTTTGGCGGCGCGTTCGTAGATGCGGCACCCGATTTCGCGGCTCCCCGTGAAAGCCACCATGCGAATGTCCTTGTGGTCCACCAGCGGGTCGCCCAGCACGTCGTCCGCGCCCGTGAGGAACTGAATGGTGTCTCTGGGCAGGCCCGCTTCCAGCAGAATCTGAATGAGCAGCCACGACGAAAGCGGCGTTTCGGAGGCAGGTTTCCAGACCACGGTATTGCCCGCCGCCAGTGCGCCGAGGCTCATGCCCAGCGGAATCGCGGAGGGGTAATTCCACGGGCTGATGACTGCGACCACGCCCAGCGGTTCGTAGACGGTAGTGACATGCTCGTCGGGCATGGGCGACACGGGTTTGCCCTCGGCCCATTTCAGCGTTTCGCGGGCAAAGACTTCGAAATGGTCCACGCACTCGGCGATTTCGCCGTCGGCTTCGGCCCAGTTCTTGCCGTTTTCCAGACTCATCACGGCGTTCAGTTCCATGCGGCGCTCACGCACCAGTTGCGCGGCCCGCAGGAAAATGCTGGCGCGTTGCAGCGGGTCGGAAAAACGCCAACTTTCAAAGGCTTTGGCAGCGGCGCTGACGGCTTCTTCCAATTGCGCGGCGGTGGCTTTCTGGAATGTCCACAGCGTTTCGGCGGTGGCGGGGTTGGACACGGTGAACGTGCCTTCGCCCTGCACCTTTTTACCGTCAATCAACAGCGGAAAAGTCTTGCCCGCGTAGGCCCGCGCTTTAGCGTAGGCGGCTTTCTGGGCCTCAGCCACGGCGGGGTCGGCGTAGTTGAAATAGGGTTCGTGCTGGAAGGGGAGGAGGCCGTGGAGGAGGGTGGAATGGGTCATGGGTACCTCAGTAGGGTGCGAATGGCGGAGGAAAAACCCCTCACCCCTGCCATTCGGCAGGCCCTCTCCCCTGGGTAGAGGGTCGTTGTATCACCCTCTCCTGGGGGAGAGGGCCTTGCGAAGCAAGGGGGTGAGGGGTCTCTTACTTCATCGCTTCAAAGCTGCGCCGCATAATCTCCAGCCCCGTCTGCGCCTCTTCTTTGGTCAGAATCAGCGGCGGGCTGATGCGGATGACGGCTTCGCCGCAGTCCAGATTCAGCAGACCTTTGTTGAACATATCCATGCTGGCGCGGTCGCGCAGTTCACCATCGGGGCTGCCGTCGGGTTTGACAAACTCAATGCCGATGAACAGCCCCTCGCCGCGCACGTCCCCGATGAAGGGGAAGTCCTGCTGCATCTTTTTCAGTTCGCCTAGGATGTAGCCGCCCACTTCGGAGGCGTTCGCCATCAGGCTTTCGCCGCAGCCTTCGTGCCCCACTTTGCCTTCCAACAGGTCGAGGGTGGCGTGCGAGGCCGCCGCCGCGACGGGGTTGCCGCCGTAGGTGCTGCCGTGCGACCCCACAGGCCAGGTCATCACGCTTTCTTTGGCGAGAATCGCGCCCAGCGGCATCCCCGACGCAATTCCTTTGGCGCTGGTGATGATGTCGGGCTGCACATCAAAATGTTGGAAGCTGAACATCTTACCTGTGCGGCCCATGCCCGCCTGCACTTCATCAAAAATCAGCATGATGCCGTGCTTGTCGCAGAGGGCACGCAGTTTGGGCAGGAAATCGGCGGGGGGCACGATGTAGCCGCCCTCGCCCTGCATGGGTTCGACGATGATGGCGGCGACCTCATCGGCGGGGATGATGCCCACGAACAGGCTTTCGATGTGGTCAATGACGGCCTGACCGCAGGTTTCGGCGGTGCTGCCCAGTGGCGGGCGGAAGGGGTTGGGGTAGGGAACATGCGAGACAGCAGGCAGCAAGGGGCCGAAGCCGCGCTTGTACTTGGTTTTGCTGCCCGTCAGCGTAATGGCGCCGTAGGTGCGCCCGTGGAAGCTGCCCATCGTGGAAATGATGTGCGTGCGCCCCGTGTGGTTGCGGGCCAGCTTGACCGCGCCTTCCACCGCTTCGGCTCCCGAGTTGGTAAAGAACACGCGCCATTTTTCGCCGTCACGTTCCACATGCTTGACCAGGCGCTCGGCCAGGCTGGTGGTGATTTCTTGCGGGTAGTCCGTCAGGCAGACGTGGGTAAACTTTTCGATCTGCTTTTGCACCGCCTGCACGACATGCGGGTGGGCGTGGCCCGTGGTGGACACCGCAATGCCCGCGAAGAAGTCCAGCATGGTGTTGCCGTCCACATCGGTCAGCCACACGCCTTCGCCGTGGTCGGGCACGAAGGGGTAAGGGCGCATGTAGGAGGTGGACAGGTGCTGCTTGTCGCGGGCGATGATGTCGGCGGATTTGGGGCCAGGGAGAGCGGTTTTAAGTTCAGGTTGGCGGGGTTTGGTCTGGGTGGCGGTCATGCGTTTCTCCTTTAGGCAGGGGCTTGAGCGGGTTAACCCCTCCGCCCCTACGGGGCACCTCCCCTCAAAGGGAGGCAAACTGCATCTTTTTCTCGCTCCCTTTGAGGGGAGCTGGCAGCGAAGCTGACTGAGGGGTTATTCGCTCAATCTCCGCTATGCACTGGAATAGGCGCATTGCTCTTGCCGTCCGGCGCGGTTTCACTGACGCTGCTTGCGCCAATCCCGTGCGCGGCCCATTTGTCTTCGCGGCTGTTCAGGCGGTGCTGAATTGCGCCTTCGCGCTGGCGGCTCTCGCTGAACTCCTTCGGCTCGATGCTGATGCGTTCGCCTTCCATCAGGCCGTAAATGCCGCTCTGACCGGGTTCGCGGCGCTTCCAGTCTTCGGGAATCGCCATGTCGGGGCCAGTGTAATCGGTGGGTTCGGAGTAGGCGGCAATGTAGCCCTCGAAGTTGCGGAGAATCAGTTTTTCGGGGCTGTGGCTCAGCACATAGTTGGGCGCGACGGGAATCTTGCCGCCGCCGCCCGGGGCGTCCACCACGTAGGTCGGCACCGAGTAGCCGCTGGTGTGCCCGCGCAGGCTTTCCATGATTTCCAGCCCCTTGGACACGGTGGTGCGGAGGTGGCCCGCGCCGTGAACGAGGTCGCACTGGTAGATGTAGTAGGGGCGCACGCGGATTTTGACGAGTTCGCGCACCAGCTTTTGCATGATGACGGGGTGGTCGTTCACGCCGCGCAGCAGCACGCTCTGGTTGCCCAGCGGCACGCCCGCACGCGACAGGCGGTCACAGGCTTCGGCCACTTCGGGGGTGATTTCCTTGGGGTGGTTGACATGAATGTTCATCCAGACGGGATGATGTTCCGCCAGCGTGTCGCATAGCTCTTGAGTCACGCGCATGGGCATGAACACGGGCACGCGGGTGCCGATTCGCACGATTTCGATGTGGGGAATCTTGCGAAGTTCCGCCAGCAGGCCGCCCAGCACTTTGGGCGCAAGCGTCAGTGGGTCGCCGCCCGAAAGCAGCACGTCGCGCACCTGGGGCGTGTTCCGCAGGTAGTCCAGTTGCAGCTTGTACTCGTCGGGCTTGAACGTCTCGGTGGGGTCGCCCACGATGCGCGAGCGGGTGCAGTAGCGGCAGTAGCTGGCGCACTGCGTCGTGACCAGCATCAGCACGCGGTCAGGGTAGCGGTGAACCAGCCCCGGCACGGGCGAGTGCTTATCTTCCGCCAGCGAGTCCTCCATCATGGAGGTAAACGGCTGCAACTCCTCCTCGGTGGGAATCACCTGACGGCGCACCGGGCAGGTGGGATCGTCCCGATCCATCAGGGAGGCGAAATACGGCGTGATGTCCAGACGGAAAATGCCCTCGGCGCTGGCCCCCTTGCGCTCGGACTCGGTGAGCGTCAGGACTTCTTCGAGTTCCTGCACGGAGTTGATGCGGTTTTTGAGTTGCCATTTCCAGTCGTACCACTGCTCGTCGGGCACGTCTTTCCACTTGTCGGCGCGGTGGCCTCGCGGCAGCATCTGCTGGGCGCGGACGGTGGACTGGGGGTGGACGGGATGGGTCATGAAAACCTCCGGCGAGCCACGAAAAACTGGCCCGACAACGAGAAACGGGGAGAAATTTAAGAATTGCTTGTTTGCAATTGTAAAGAATAAAGTGGCATTTGAAAAGTCAAATCTGAGGCCATTTGTCCCACTTTTGTCTGGCGATTGACAGCGAATGATGCCCGGTCACTGTCAGTTGACAGGGCAGGCAATCCGGGGGCAGGGTCGTGTGTCTATGCTGAGCGGCATGACCCCCAATCTGCACAACCCTTTCAAAGCCGCCCTCGCCGCCCGACAACCCCAAATCGGGCTGTGGCTGGGGCTGGCCGACAGCTACGCCGCCGAACTCTGCGCGGGGGCGGGCTTCGACTGGCTTTTGATAGACGGCGAACATGCCCCCAACGACGTGCGCAGCACGCTGAGGATTTTGCAGGCGCTGGCGGCCTATCCCGTCTCGCCCGTGGTGCGCCCGCCCGTGGGGGAAACACACCACATCAAGCAATACTTGGATTTGGGCGCACAGAACCTGCTGATTCCGATGATCGACACCGCAGAGCAGGCGCGGGCGATGGTGGCGGCGACCCGGTATCCGCCTGCCGGGGTGCGCGGCGTGGGAAGTGCACTGGCACGGGCCTCGCGCTGGAACGGCATCCCCGATTACCTGCACCGTGCGAACGACCAGATTTGTCTGCTGGTGCAGGCCGAAACCAAGCTGGCACTGGAAAACCTGGACGAGATTCTGGCGGTAGACGGCGTGGACGGCGTGTTTATCGGCCCCGCCGACCTCAGCGCCAGCCTGGGGCATCTCGGGAATCCGGGGCATCCCGAAGTGGTCGCCGCGATTGAAGGAGCCATGGGCAAAATCGTGGCGGCGGGCAAAGCGGCGGGGATTTTGAGTGCCGACGAAAAACTGTCGCGGCGGTATCTGGACCTCGGCGCGACCTTCGTGGCGGTGGGCGTGGACACGACGCTGCTGGCGCGGGGAGCGCGGGCACTGGCGGGAGCGTTCAAGGACGTGAA
>NZ_JAUNHK010000133.1 GCF_030523985.1 Deinococcus sp. | reverse complement strand
TGGTGCGGGCGGTACGCTGGTATCAGCGCGAACTCTCGCCGCGCAAGCCTGCGCCGACCTGCCGCTTTACCCCGACCTGCTCGGAGTACGCGGCCCAGGCCCTCGAAAAGCACGGGGCGCTGCGGGGCGGCTGGCTGGCGACGTGGCGGATTTTGCGCTGTAATCCGCTGGTGCCGGGCGGCTACGACCCGGTGCCCGAGCCGGGGCGCAAAGGCCCAGGCCACTCCTCCCCACCTTCCCAACAAACGGACAAACCTTCATGACCAACAAACTGCTTCTTCCCGCAGCGGCGCTGCTGGGTACGGTGCTCCTGAGCGGCTGCGCCCAGACTGGCCCCCTTCCCACCTTCGGCAAGGCCATCGTTCCCGAGTGGATTGTCGCCAATTTCGACGGTCAGCCCGGCGACGAGTACATCGCCACCAGCAACCTTCAGGACGTGGTGTTCAACGCCCGTGGTGAAGTCATCGGCTGGTACGTCAAGAGCTATGCCGGAACGCCCTACATCAAGAAAAAGGCCGACGGCACCTACGACTTTTCGGCCCTGCAAAACCAGAAGGGCGGCATCGTCAACATGGTGGCGGGGCGTAAGGCGTTCGCGGTGCAGGCAGGCGACGTGCTCGACCCGGCGGGGCCTGCCGAAACGCAGCCCGCCCAGGTGAGGACCGACCTCGCCGCCAACCGTCAGGACGCGGTATTCCGCTACACCCAAAACGGCGTGCAGGTCACCAAGACCGTCACCCTGCGCCCCCGCAACTTCAAAGTTGACCTGAAAACCCAGGTGCAGAACGGCCCCGAAAAGGTCGAAATGCTGTTCCCCGGTCTGGGCAAGGCCGACAACCCCCGCGTGCAGGCGGTGCCCGTGGGTGGGCAGCCCGCCAGTGTGCAGGGCAGTGGCGTGGTGAGCGTCGACAACATCCAGTACGCCGCCTTGCAGGAAAACCCCAGCCAGATTGCCCACGCCCTGATTGTTCAGCCCAGAGACGGAACACGGGCGGATGTCAAGCTGACCGGGGGCGCTCAGAGTTCTATCGTGGCTACGGTGCCTGCCACCAGCAGCCTTGAGGTCTACGGCGGCAAAAACGAACTGATTCACCTGTACCAGAGCGGCTATACCGACCTGCCGGGCCTGTTCCAGCCCAACTTCTTCGGGCAAATCAGCCTCCTGATCGTCAAGCTGATGGAGGCGCTCTACAAGGTCATCGGCAACTGGGGTCTGGTCATTCTGGCGCTGACCGTGCTGCTGCGTCTGGTGATGTGGCCGCTGATGCAGGCGCAGGGACGCACCACGGCCCGCATGCAGATGATTCAGCCGCTCCAGAAGGAGATCCAGGAGAAGTACAAGGGCAAGACCGACCCCGAGTCGCAGCGGGCCATGCAGATGGAAATGGCGCAGCTTATGCGCGACTATCAGGTCAATCCGGCGGGCTGCCTGTCGTCCTTCCTGCCTTTCCCGGTCCTGATTGCGCTGTGGTCCACCATCCGCAACTTCGAGTTCGACAGCGGCTTCCTGTGGTTGCCTGATCTGGCGATTCCCGACCCCTTCTACATCCTGGCCGTGCTGTACATGATCGTGAACCTGGGGCAGCTGTACGTCTCGACGCGCAAGATGCCGGAAATGTTCAAGCAGCAGGCCATGATCTACCTGATCTTCCTGTACTTCGCGCTGACCTTCCCGGCGGGCGTGACGCTGTACATCATTCTCTCGACCATCATCGGGATTGTGCAGCAAGTGCTGATCAACAAGCAGGTGGAGCAGGAAACCGCCAGCCTGGGTCAGACCGTGCAGAAGGTCGCCCCCGGCACCGCCAAGACCACCAAAGTGACCAAGACCATAGACGCGCCGAAGAAGTAAAGCCGAAGCGTCTCAAAGTCTGAACGCCAGTTTCTCCTCAACAGGGAAGCTGGCGTTCAGACTTTGTCCTGAAGAACGACGTGATAGGCGGGCGTCTTCTCCGCCCGGTAGTTCGCTTCACTCTCCCGCAGCGCAGTGAAGCCGTTCTCCAGCGGCGGATTTTACTGCGCCTGTGCTCCGGCTCCGTCCAGATAGATGGTGAGCAGGGCAGCGGCGGTGCGGTGCGGCTCGGGTGTGGGTGGGCCACTCACCAGCGGATAGGTCAGCGCCAGCAGAGCGCGGGTCAGCACAGGTGGGGGCAGGTCGCGGCGCAGTTCCCCACGCTCGGCGGCCTGGGTGATGAGGGCGGTCAGGCCGCCCATCCACACCCGGCGATACTCGGTTTCAAAGGCGGCGCGGCGTTCGGGCGACACATGGCGCAGTTCGGAAGCGAGTTGCAGGCCCACGCGCTGTTCGGGCGCCGTGTCCAGCAGGTCACGCATCAGCGTTTCGAGTTGGGCGCGGATGCCGCCCTGCTCCTGGGCGTGGCTGACCAGGCGGCTTAGCGAAGCCAGGGCTTCTTCCAGAATCGCCACGAACAGCGCCTCTTTGTCGGCGTAGTGGTGGTAGAGCGCGGGTTTGGTCACGCCCACCGCTTCCGCCACCTCGCGCATACTCACGCCGTGGTAGCCGCTCGCAACAAACAGCCGCGCCGCCTGACTCTGAATACGTTCGCGGGTGGTTTCGGGAGAACTGATGGCGCGGGAAACGGGCGGGGGGAAGCTCACCTTCCTATGATACCGCTCTGAAAAATAGTTTGCGTAGGCGAATTGTTTTTCCGAACGAAGTGAGGCAGAGAAATTACGGGTCTGGGCGGCCCGCTGCGGCCAGACGCTACCCTCGGGGGCGTGGCGTACTGGCTCATCAAATCCGAACCCGACGTGTTTTCCTATGCCGACCTGGTCCGGGCCGGGCGCGAACCCTGGAACGGCATCCGCAACTATCAGGCCCGCAACTTTTTGCGGCAGATGCGTCTGGGCGACCTGTGCCTCTTTTACCACTCCAACGCCAAGCCGCCGGGCGTGGTCGGGGTGGCGCGGGTGGTGGGGGAGAGCCAGCCCGACGACTTGCAGTTCGACCCGAGCAGTGCCTACTTCGACCCCCGCTCCGACTCCGCCGATCCCCGCTGGAGCATGGTCGAAGTGGCCCCGCACCGCGAGTTGCCGCGCCTGCTGACCCTGCCGGAACTGCGCGAACTTTCCGCGTGGCAGGACTCGCCGCTGACCCGTCCCGGCACCCGCCTGAGCGTGCTGCCCGTCACGCCAGAACAGATGCAGGCCGCGTTGGAGGCGGTGGGGCTGAACCCTGCCGAACTGCTGGCCCCCTGAAAGCCGGACAAGACAAGTCGCCTCGCTTCACCTGAGCCTCTGCCATAATGCGCTATGGAATTGCTGCTGGGAACTTTGTTGCTTGTTCTGCTGCTGGCGGCGCGGCCTGGATTGGCCCAGCCCCGGACTCAGCGGGTGCGGGTGGTGGCCCGTCCTTCGCGGTCTGAACGCCGTTAAAACTCAAGACATAGACGGGCCGCCCTTACGCTGATAGGGGCGGCCCGGTTTGTCTGATTCGAGTTCAGGTCAGAAACAGGCGGTAAGCCGGGTTGCCGGTCACTTCCTCGGCGGGATAGCCCAGGTGCGAAAGGAATTCGGCAAACTTCGGCAGGTCGTCCTCGCTGACCTGGATTCCCGCCAGCACGCGTCCGTGGGCCGAGCCGTGGTTGCGGTAGTGGAACAGGCTGATGTTCCACCCGGTTTGCAGGTTCAGGAGAAAGTCGCGCAGGGCACCGGGCCGCTCGGGGAAGGTGAAGGCATAGACCTGCTCGTTGACGGCTTCGGGAGCGCGGCCTCCCACCATGTGCCGCACGTGAACCTTCGCCAGTTCATCGTCGGTGAGGTCGAGGGCCGGATAACCGTGCGCCTGGAGCAGGCCGAGCAGTTCTTGCCGCTCGCTGGCCTGTCCCAGTTGAACGCCGACGAAAATGCGGGCGTCGTCGCGGGGCGCGTAACGGTAGTTGAACTCGGTGATGGCGCGGGAGCCGATGAGGTCGATGAATTGCAGGAAGGCTCCGGGCCGTTCGGGAATAGTCACTGCCAGAATCGCCTCGCGCTTCTCCCCGATTTCGGTGCGCTCGGAAACGTGGCGCAGGCGGTCGAAGTTGATGTTGGCCCCGCAGGTCAGCGCGACCAGGGTCTGCTCCTGAAGGCCATGCTCGGCGGCGTACTTTTTCAGACCCGCCACGCTGAGCGCCCCGGCGGGTTCCAGCACGGCGCGGGTGTCGTCGAACACGTCCTTGATGGCGGCGCAGACCTCGTCGGTGCTCACCCGCACCCAGTCGTCCACATAACGCCGCGCCAGGTCGAAGGTGTAGGCCCCGACCTGTTTGACCGCCACGCCGTCCACAAAGATGCCCACCGTGTCGAGCCGCACCCGCTCGCCCGCCTGAAGGCTCTGCTGCATGGCGTCCGAGTCGTCGGGTTCCACACCCACGATTTTGACCCCCGGCTTGAGCGAACGCAGGATGCTGGCGACCCCGGCAATCAGGCCGCCGCCGCCGACGGGAACGAACACCACATAGTCGTCCTGCTCGACCTGGCGCAGCAGTTCCAGGGCGATGGTGCCCTGTCCGGCAATGACCAGCGGGTCGTCGTAAGGGTGGACAAAAGTCAGGCCGCGTTCCTGCTGCACCTCGTAAGCCCGCGTTTCGGCGTCGCTGAACGAATCGCCGTGCAGCAGCACTTCGGCCCCGCGTGCGCGGCAAGCCTGCACCTTGATGTCGGGGGTGGTGGCAGGCATCACAATCACCGCCGGAATGCCGAGCGCCTGACTGGCGAAGGCGACCCCCTGGGCATGGTTGCCCGCCGACGCGCAGATGACGCCCTTGGCCCGCTCCTCGGCGGTCAGTTGGCTCATTTTGTTGTAGGCGCCGCGCAGTTTGAAGGAAAAGATCGGCTGCTGGTCTTCGCGCTTGAGCAGCACGCGGTTGCCCACGCGCGCACTCAGACGCGGAGCCTCGCTGACTGGGGTTTCGACGGCGGCCCCATACACCTGACTGGTGAGGGCCAGCCGCAGCACGTCCAGGCCGTCAAGCTGTCCGGCAGCGGGCAAAGTCGTGGATTCGGAAAAAAGGGTATCGGACACGGCGCAAACCTCGTGGGGCAGGGGATAAGGAAGAACGGGGGCATCAAAGCAAAAGGCCCTCCCGCCACTGGGGAGAGCCGCGTCGCCCTGGCTGAGCATAGGCCGCTCGGCAGGTCGGAGTGGACGTTTGTCTATAGACGCGGGGGCAGGGAGGCGGCCCGCCTATCGGGGACGCTCAAATTCGGGCGGGCAACTCCTGAAGAACCTGGACAGGCAGCTCGCTCTGCCCCTGCTTGAAGGCCGCCAGGTAGCCGTTCACTTTGCCGCCCGCCCGCTCGGTCAGCCGCGCCAGGGCCTGCGCCGTGCCGCCCGAAGCGACCACGTCCTGCACGATGGTGACGCGCTTGCCCGCAAGTCTGGCGGCATGTGGCCCATCCAGCCACAGGGTTTCGCCCACACCCAGGGTCATGCTCGGAACGTCCTGAATGAGCGGATCTTGCATGTACGTGCGACGTTTTTTGCGGGCCACCACGTAGGGCAAGCCGCTGCGGTCACTCAGCTCGTGGGTCAGCGGCAGGGCGTTGGTCACCACCGTCAGGAGGATGTCGGTTCCTGCTGGAATCAGGGGCAGCATGGCCTGGGCCGCCGCCTTGGTCAGTTCGCTGTCTCCGATGAACTCGACCAGGGGCACCCGCCCCAGGTTGCCCGCCCGCACGGTGGGCAGGGTACGGGTCACGTCACCGACGGTGATTTGCAAGTTGTCCATACGCGTAGGATAGCGGTCTGGGCTGGTGGTCCATAGCGGTGTTCGGCCAGGTTCGGGGGTGGGTTTACACTTCAGCGGGTGCGTGCTACCATACCTCCCGCTGGAGAGGAAAAGGCCCCCCAGCCCCCGCGAGGGACACGCCGGGTTTCCACCCGTAGGGCGCTGTAGCCAAGTGGTAAGGCAGAGGTCTGCAAAACCTCCACCACCGGTTCGAGTCCGGTCAGCGCCTCCAAATTCGTTACCCATAGGTGTAGAACCGTAGCTCAGGGGTAGAGCACTACCTTGACACGGTAGGGGTCAGGGGTTCAAATCCCCTCGGTTCTACCA
>NZ_JAUNHK010000132.1 GCF_030523985.1 Deinococcus sp. | reverse complement strand
TGTCAACTCAGGTCTAGACGTTAGACTGCCTTCATGACCCAAAATTACGACTTCGACGTGCTGGTCATCGGCGCTGGCCCCGGCGGGTATCACGCAGCCATTCGTGCGGCCCAGCTCGGCCTCAAGACCGCCTGTGTCGAGCGCGGCGCGGTGGGCGGCGTGTGCCTCAACGTGGGCTGCATTCCCACCAAAGCCCTGCTGCACGCGGCTGAAACCGTCCACGCCTCGCACCAGGCCGCCGAATTCGGGCTGACCTTCAGCGGGCAAGCCCTGGACATCGCCAAGCTCAACGGCTGGAAAGAAAGCATCGTCAAGAAGCTCACGGGCGGCGTCGGCGGGCTGCTCAAGGCCAACAAGGTCACGCTGCTGACCGGGCAAGCCAGTTTCGTGGACGACCACACCGTCAGCGTGGACGGCAAGAACTACACCGCCGCCCACTTCATCATCGCCACGGGTTCCGACCCCGCCAAGCTGCCCGGGCTGGACGTAGACCAGGACACAATCGTGGACAGCACCGGCGCACTGGTCATGCCCGACCCCGTGCCCGCCCGGATGCTGTGCGTGGGCGGCGGCGTGATCGGCTTCGAGTTCGCGCAGGTGTACAACAACCTGGGCAGCAAAGTGAAGGTCATCGAGTTCCTGCCGAACGTGATTCCGGGGGCCGATGCCGACGCCGTCAAGGAATTTGCCAAGGTCATGAAGAAACAGGGCATCGAAATCGTGACCCAGATGAAGGCGAACAAGGCCGAGAAAAAGGCCGATGGCGTGCATGTGGAACTCGAAGACGTGAAGACGGGCGAGAAGAAGACCGAAGTCTTCGACCGCGTGCTGGTCGCCGTGGGACGCCGCCCGCGCACCGATGGCCTGAACCCCGAAAAAGCGGGCGTGACCGTCACCGAGCGCGGCTTTATTCCCGCCGACAAGCAGCAGCGCACCAACGTGCCGCACATCTTCAGCATCGGTGACGTGGCGGGCAACCCCATGCTGGCGCACAAGGCCATGAAAGAAGGGCTGGTCGCCGCCGAAGTCATCGCGGGCAAACCCGCCGAGCAGGACGCTGTGGCCATTCCCGGCGTGGTCTACACCTCGCCCGAACTGGCCTGGGTGGGCCTGACCGAGCAGGAAGCCAAGGACAAGGGCTACGAAGTCAAGACGGGCGTGTTCCCGATGGCCGCTTCGGGCCGCGCCATGACGCTGCAATCCACCGACGGCTTCGTGAAGATGGTCGTGGAGAAGGACACTGACCTGGTGCTGGGCGTCCACATCGTCGCGCCGCACGCTTCCGACATGCTGGCCGAAGCGGGCTTGGCCCTAGAAATGGCCGCCACCGCCACCGACATCTCGCTGACCATCCACGCGCACCCCACGCTGGGCGAGTCCATGCTGGAAGCGGCGGAAGCGGCGCACAAGCAGGCCATTCACATCATCAATCGCTGAGGGTCAAGGGAAGAGGGTGGAGAGCGTCGCCCCCTTCTCCCTCTCCCCTTCACTCTCCACGAAAAGGAAGCGCCCCGCCCGTTTGCCCGGCGGGGCGCTTTCCCTTGCCAACTTCTCAAATCCTCTGTCTGCGACCTCGCACCTTCGACCACAGGCTGTAGGCGGCGGCGGCCAGTCCCAGCAGGCCCAGCACCGCCAGAATGGGCGCGAATACGGCCAGCACACTCAGGGTCAGGCTGCCCGCGTCTTCGGCGGCACTCAGCACCGGGTTGCCGATGCCGCCTGTGGTCGCCGTCGCCACCGGGCGCACCGCCGTGCGGGTCGCGTGAACACCGCCTGCCACCATCAGGCCCAGCACCGCACTGACGGCGGGCGGCACGTCAGCCACGCCCATCTGCGAGGCTGCCAGCACCGCGCCCGCCCCCGTGTTGATGACCGACCCCGCCACATGCAGCGCGTGGTCCACGCCGGGAATTTTGTCGCCCACGAAATCCAATACCGCCAGCAGCCCGACCAGGACCATGAAAAAGGGGTTGGAAATGATGTCGAACGGTGCGTTGAGGTGCATGTAGCCGAAGTGATTCAGGCCGCCCACGATGAGGAGCGGAATATAGGCGTTCAGGCCCGCCGCACCCGACAGGCCCAGCGCAGAGAGCAGACCGGAAAAGAGTTCCATACCGCTCCTGAATACGCCCCCCGACACCAAAAGTTGCGCGGCTCACCTTGAGTCAGTCTTGATGCTCCCCCAGCCCAGCGTCAGCTTCGGCGGGAACGGGTTCAGGGGCAGGAGGTTTGGGCCGCAGGTCGGTGCCGTTGTACGCCTGCTGCGCTTCGGCCAGCCCCCGCACCGCCCACATTTCCGCCGCGCCCACGCCCAGGCGCACCAGTTCGCTCAGCGTGTCGCGCTCCTCGTCGCGCCATTTGCTCAGCACCCAGTCGGCAGGGTCGCGTCCGGCGGGTGGGCGAGAAATGCCGATTTTCAGGCGGGGAAAGCGGTCATGGCCCAGCCGGGCGATGATGTCGCGCACCCCGTTTTGCCCGCCGTGCCGCCCGCCCATGCGGAACTTGAGCAGCCCGAACGGACTGTCGAGGTCGTCCTGCACGACGAGCAGCGCCTCGCCTTCCAGCTTGTAAAAGGACATCAGGGGCCACACTGCCTTGCCCGACGTGTTCATAAAGGTCTGTGGCTTGACCAGCAGCACCTTTTCGCCGGGCAGCCCGCCCAGCCGCACCTCGCACACCTCGGCCTCGCCGTCCTTGCGCCAGCTTCCCCCGGCCCGCCGCGCCAGTTCGTCCAGCACCAGCCAGCCGACGTTGTGCCGCGTCTGCGCGTACTTTTCGCCTGGGTTGCCCAGTCCGACGATCAGTTTCATGCCTGGGCGCTGTTCAGAATCTCACGCCAGCGGGCTTCGGTTTCGCGCACTTTGGCGTCGTCTTTGGCGCGGGCGTAGCCTTTGCGGAATTCGGCAAAGTTGGTGTCGGTTTCGGAAAACAGCAGCCCCAGCGCAAATTTCACGTCGGTCACGTTCTGCTCGGTCAGCGTCCTGTCCCTCGCGTCCAGTACCTCGTCCAGCGTCGCCATCAGGCCCGACACGGGGCGCAGCCACTGAAAGGCGGGGTCGTTCATGACCAGGCTGTAGAGCTTGTAGGGGCCGTCAATGGGGCCGTGGAGAAACTCGTAGTCACTTTTGGCCACGTCCAGCAGCGCCGAGTGGTAGTGGCGCAGCGCCTGGGCCAGCGCGTCGAGTTTGATCCGAATGGCAGCGTCGGAGGCAGTCATGCGGCTCAGGATAGGCGCTCGGAGGTGAAAAGGACGAGAGAGAGGGCGTTTGTCTCTTCGCTTTCAACGACCCCAGGCGTATAAACAAGTTACAGAGCGGTTTGAATCAAACAGTGATTTACCGTGTAGTCCTTGCTGATAGCCCTCATTCAAATCGCCCGAAACCGGAGGTTTGTTATGAGTCGTAGTCTGCTTGACCGTCTGATTTCCTACATCGGCCTCACGCTCGCCGCCGTACTCCTGATTGCGGGGATTTTGCTCACCGCTGCACACAACATGGTCCGGGCAGAGGTCGTGTCGCAACTCACGTCGCAGAACATCACCATGCCCAGTGGCCCCGCACTTGACCGCCTGCCCGCTGCGGACAAGGCCGCGCTGGAGCCGTTCGCCGGGCAAGCCATGAACAACGGCGCACAGGCCAAAGCCTTTGCCGACCACTACATCCTGGCGCATATGAACGCCTCGTCGCAGGGCAAAACCTATGAGGAAGTCTCGGGCGAATACATGCGGATGAAAGACAAGACCACTGAAGAAGCCCAGAAACTCGGTGAGCTGCGCCAGAGCCTCTTCATGGGCAACACCCTGCGCGGCATGCTGCTCAACGCCTACGCCTTCGACACGATGGGCAACATCGCCCGCACCGCTTCTATCGTATCCTTCGTCGGCGCGGCCATCATGACGCTGCTCGCCGTGCTCGGCTTGCGCCATGCAGCCCAGGCCAAGGACGTCACCGTAGGCTAAAGCCCTTTCCGCCATTTCGTTGAGTCGCTTGGGCCCTGCTCAGGCGGCTTCTTTACTGACTGAGAAAAAGCCGGAGGGCCAGGGAAACCACTCTCCCTCAACCCTCCGACCCTGAGACCCTCGTACAGGTCTGGACTTTAGCTGTGCGTCATGTCCAGCGGCACGACCCACTGGGCGAATTCTTCTTCGGTGACGTACCCCAGTTCCAGCGCCGATTCCTTGAGGCTCAGGCCCTTCTTGTGGGCGTTCTTGGCGATGGCGGCGGCCTTGTCGTAGCCGATGTGACGGTTCAGCGCCGTGACCTGCATCAGGTTCTTGTCGAGGTTTTCCTTGATCTTGGCCTCGTTGGGTTCGATACCCACCGCGCAGTTGTCGTTGAACGCGAGGCAAGCATCACTAATCAGGCGGATGCTTTCCAGCACGGCGTGGACCATCACGGGCTTGAACACGTTGAGCTGGAAGTTGCCCTGGCTGCCCGCAAAGGCGACGGTGGCGTCGTTGCCGAAAACGCGGGTGGCGACCATCGTCATGGCTTCGCTTTGCGTGGGGTTCACCTTGCCGGGCATGATGCTGGAGCCGGGTTCGTTCTCGGGGATGTTGATTTCACCGATGCCGTTGCGGGGGCCAGAGGCCAGCCAGCGCACGTCGTTCGCCATCTTCATCAGGGCACCCGCCAGGGTACGCAACGCGGCGGAGGTCTGCACCAGCGCGTCGTGCGCGCTCAGCGCGGCGAATTTGTTCTCGGCGGAGCGGAACTTGTAGCCCGTTTCTTCGCTGAATTTCTGCGCGGCGAGGTCACCGAATTTGGGGTGCGCGTTCAGGCCCGTGCCTACCGCCGTGCCGCCGATGGCGAGTTCCAGCAGCCCTTCACCCGCGTGCTTGACCTCGGCCAGTGCGTAGTCCAGTTGGGCGACCCAGCCACCGATTTCCTGCCCCAGCGTGATGGGGGTGGCGTCCTGCAAGTGGGTGCGGCCCACCTTGACCAGCCCGTCGTACTCCTTGGCTTTGGCATCCAGCGTGTCGCGCAGCTTGCCGACAGCGCCGTACAGCCGCTCGTTGAGTTCCAGCACCACGGCGATGTGCATGGCGGTGGGGAAGGTGTCGTTGCTGCTCTGGCCCCGGTTCACGTGATCGTTGGGGTGAACGGGCGACTTGCTGCCCATTTCGCCGCCCGCCAGCTCGATAGCGCGGTTGCTGATGACCTCGTTGGAGTTCATGTTGCTCTGGGTGCCGCTGCCGGTCTGGAACACCACCAGCGGGAAGTGATCGTCCAGCTTGCCCGCAATGACTTCGTCGGCAGCCTGCACGATCAGGTCAGCAATATCCTGGGGCAGTTCGCCCAGTTCGGCGTTGGCCTGCGCCGCGCCTTTTTTCAGGATGCCCAGCGCCTTGATGACGGGGCGGCCCCAGATGAAGGTGTCGCGCCCAATCGGGAAATTGTGAATGCTGCGCTCGGTCTGTGCGCCCCAGTATCGGCTGGCGTCCACCTCAAGGGTGCCCATCGTGTCGGACTCTTTGCGGATGTTGGTCATAGCGCCTTTATTTTACGCCGCCCACCATCCAGTTCAGCCATCGCGAAAGGGTGACTGCCGAAGTATCGCCGCATGTTCCTGCTTGCACCTGTCGGCCCATTCGGGAAACATCTCGCCCAACAGTTCTTCTTGCCGCGCGAAAGCCACACGCCGGAAGTCTTGCCCAGGAACACGGTGCCGCAGTTCGTAGGCAAGGGCCATGCTTGCCGTCACGCTCTCGAAAAAGCGGTACAGCAGGTCATCCACCGAAGAGGTGCGGTGGCGGATGTCAACCTTGCCGCGCTCGAAATAACACAGCAGATATTCCCCACCTTCCTCACGCACGAAAAAGCCCTCATCACTGAACCGACCTGCCAGCACCAGTTGCTCCTCGCTGGCTCCCAATCGGGCATTCAGCTGGTCTATCCGGACCTGGAGTTCTGGGGGAAACTGCCGTCTCACAGCTAAGAGTGTACGGTGATGCCATCCGAGGTAGGGGCGGCAGGTCAGTGCTTTTCTAGCCGTCTTTCGCCACCGTCTCAGCGATGGTCTGCGCTGGCACAGCCGTTGGAGAGAATGGGCCATCACCCTTCCCTGACACGATTTGCCCTAACTTACGGAACGCGTTCTGTAGAG
>NZ_JAUNHK010000131.1:3516-6129 GCF_030523985.1 Deinococcus sp. | reverse complement strand
GGCATCGCCAGCAGGATGGTCAAGAGGGCCAGCCCGCTCCACAGGGCGGCGGCGCGGTATTTGCCCTGGTCGGTGGCGGCCTTGCGGCTCTGGGAACTGGCGACGGTGGCGAACACGGCAGACAGCAGGCCCAGACCGAGGTGCTCCCACTGGAAGCTGGGGCGGCTGCCCGCGAAGACCGGGATGTTGCTCATGCCCATGATGGCGAACAGCGCCAGACCCAGCACGACTTGCAGGTGCAGCGTACCCATGAACATGGCGACGGGGCGGCGCTCGGCGGGTGTGAAGGGGCGGCTGCCGCTTAGACCGGGAATGTTTTGCAGCAGTGCCCAGATACCGCTCAGCAGCACCAGCCAGCGGTTGAGGTTGTGAATACCGAGCAGAATCATGTAAAGCGAAGCCATGCCCACAGCTTACCGCACGGTCACCTTTACAGCACGTCGTCCGTCGTCCCGCGTTTGCGCAGGTTGTTCTGGTCTTTGCGGCGGCGCAGCGCCTTTTTGACCAGCGGGGCCAGCGGACTCAGCGGCAGTTCGTAGGCCGGATACCAGACCCGCTGCTCGCTGAATTTCAGTTTCATCTTGAACACGCCGTAAGAATGCTTGCTTTCGTCCAGCACGCGGGGAATGCCCCAGAAGTCGAAGAATTCGTAGCCGCGCTTCTGGGCATCCAGCATGGCGTTCCAGTAAAAGGCGTCGGGGGCTTTGGAATCCTTGAAGGGCTTGCCTTCCGCGTCCACGCGGTCGTCGCGCACGCTGCCGCCGAAGAGGTAATAGGTACCCTTGCCCATCGCCACGAAGAAACCGCCCGCCAGCGCCTTGCCCTGGTAGCGCGACAGCACGATGTAGGCTTCGCCGCCGTAGCTGTTGGCCTCGCGCAGCATGGTCTCGTAGTACTCGCGGGGAAAGGCCCCCAGCTTGGCGCGTTCGTTGGTCGCCGTAAAAATTTCCCAGAACGCTTCGAAGTCGTCGTCTCGGCCCGCCACCACGCCCAGCTTTTGCGCCGTGCGGACATTGCGCCGCGCCATCGAGTGCAGGCCCGCAAACAGCTCGTCCTCACTCACCCGCAGGTCGGACACGATGGTGTGTTCGGGCTGCTCGGTTTCGGCGCGTTTGAATGGCCCGAAGGTGTCTGGGACGGCCTGCGCCACGTCGTTGTCGCCCGCCACGTAGGGGTAAGGCGGCTCGATTTTGAGCAGCACGTCGGTGGGCTTGGCGACCCCGCGCACGGCGGCGGCGAAGTGGGGCAGCAGGTCGAGCGACTCGATGGCCGGGCCACGCGGCGCATACAGCGTGCTGAGGCCGGGCACCAGCCGCTTGCGAATGAGTTGTACCGCGCCCACCGTTCGCTCGCCGTCCTGAATCAGGTAGCGCATGGGAACCTGCCCCAGCACCCGCCGGGCCTCGCCGTAGCCCCAGCCCTGAAGGGCCGAGGTGATGGGCATCCGGCTGACGACCTCGTCGTAGGCGTGGGGGTCGGTGATGGCTTGCAACTTCAGGCGCACGGGGGCGATTGTAGCAGGGGAACACCCCGCGCCCGTCCCTCACCTGCCTTTGCAAAGCGGCCCGGAGCAATGCTTTAGAGTGCAGCGCATGAAAAACATTGTCCTGACCCTGGCGCTGCTCGCGGGAAGCGTGGCGAGTGCGCAGACCTCCGCTCCGGTAGACCCGCAGGCGCCCGCGCCTGCCCAGACGGCTCCGCAGCCTACTCCTACTCCCGCGGCTCCTGTGGCGACGCCTGCCCAGGCTCCCAACACCGTGGTGGCGCGGGTCGGCAGCCAGAACCTCACCCTGGCCGACTTCGACCGCTCGTTCCGCACCGCCATCGCCCGCGTGGTCAACGCCCAGGGGCTGCCCATGTCGGACGACCTGCTGAGCGAATTTGCCAGTAGCCGTGCCGATTACCTCAAGCAGTTTGTCCGTGAGGAAGCCCTCTATCAACTGGCCCGCAGCAGCGTGAAGGCCGACCCAGCCGCCGTGGACGCACAACTGGCCCAGGCCCGCGCCGGGTTCGGCAGCGACGCCGAGTTTCAGCAGGCGCTGACCCAGACGGGGTACGCCAGCGAAGCCGACCTGCGCCGCGAACTGGAGCGTCAGGCCGTCATCGTGCCCTATCTGCAAGACGTTCAAAAGCGCTTCAAGTTCGGTGACGCGGTGGTGGCGGGCTACTACAACCTGCACCGCGACAAGTTCCAGCGCACTGCGGAAGCCTGCGTCAAGCACATCTTGGTGCCCGACGAGGCGGCGGCGCGGGCCATCGTGACCGACCTCGCGGCGGGCAAGGACTTTGCCGCCATCGCCCAGGAAAAGAGCAAAGACCCCGGCAGCGCGGCGGAAGGCGGCGACCTCGGCTGCATCGCGCCCGGCGATACGGTGGCGGCCTTCGACAAGGCGAGCTTCAGCGGACCCCTGAACCAGCCTCAGGTCGTGCAGACCGAGTTCGGCTGGCACGTCCTGAGCGTCAGCCGCCGCAGCGAAGCGGGCCTGATGCCGCTGGCCGAGGCTGCGCCCTTCATCCGCGACCAGCTTTCGCGTGACGCCGCCCAGAAGTACCTCGACACCCAGCTCGCCCGCGTCAAGACCGAGAGCTTCCCCGCCGTGGTGCAGCCCGCTG
>NZ_JAUNHK010000131.1:1368-3416 GCF_030523985.1 Deinococcus sp. | reverse complement strand
GAGGGCATGGTCGCGCAGCCCGGCCACGTCCAGCCAGCCGTCCTCAAAGCGGATGGGCAGGTTGAGCAGGTCGTCCTGCAACTTGAGGACGAAACTCAGTTCGCACGGCTCGGTGACTTCGGCCTGGGTGGACAGCAGCGCGGCGTGCAGCGTGCCCAGTCCCGTACTCGCCTGACTGCCCACCATGCCGCGTTTGCCCTGCGCGGCGGCGGCTTTGAGCATGTGCAGGCCGTCGGTGAAGCCGTTGCGGGCGGTCTTGACGTTCAGCACGTCGAAAGTGTCGAAATCGAGTTCGCGTTCGAGGTCGGCGGGCGTAAAGCACGAATCGTCCGCCACGATGGGCAGCACGCCCTGACGGTGCAACTCGGCGCGGGCGCGGAGATTGCGGGCGGGCAGCGGCTCCTCGACATAGGTCAGTCCGGCGTCGCGCATGGCCGCCAGCACGGTGGGCGCGAGTTCGGGCGTCAGCGTTTCGTTGCTGTCGGCGTACAGTTGCACGTCCGTCCCGTAACGGCGGCGCAGTTCGTGGATGACTTCCAAATCCTGGGTGTAGTTGCGGCCCACCTTGACCTTCAGGCAGCGCACGCCCGCCGCCACGACCCGCTCGGCCTCGTCCAGCATGTCGGCAGGTTTGGCGATGCCCAGAATGAAGCTGACGCGCACCCGCGTCTTCGGCCCCAGCCAGCGGTCGAAGAGGGTGTGCCCGGCGGCGCGGGCGCGGGCGTCGTGCAGCGCCATGTCGAGGGCGCCGCGTGCGGTGTGGTTGTTGGCGACGCTGTTTCGCACGTGACTGAGGCCCGCTTCGTCCGTAATCTCCAGCCCCAGCAGCGCGGGTTCGAGGTGACGCAAGATGCCCGCCACGCTGCTCACCGTCTCGCCGTAGATGGTCGGGCGCGGGGTCGCCTCGGCCACGCCCACGCTGCCGTCCGAGAGGGTGACGCGCACCAGAACGTGCTCCGCCACGCTGAGCGCCGAGTGGGCACCCCAGGCCAGCGCCGAGGTCAGCGGCAGGCGGTAAGGAATGGCTTCGATGCGGGCAATGGTAGCAGCGCTCATGCCTGCCCCCCGGCCCACTCGCGCACTGCCGCGCCGACCTGTTCGGGCGAGAGGGCCACGGTGTCGAGCACCAGCGCCCGCTGGGCAGGCAAGGCACGCAACGCGGCTTCGGCGGCGGCGGGGTCGTAGTTGCGCCGCTCGCTCACCACGATTTTGGTCTTGGCGAGGATGTCGGCGGGAGTATGCCCCTCCTGCACCAGCGCGGCGAGACCGTCCAGTTCGTCTGCCGAGAACACGTCCCCGACGCTGCGCAGGTCGCCCAGAGCCCTGCGGAGGTCGTCCGCGTGACCCGCCTGCACCCGCTCGGCTTTTATCTGGTCGAAGGCATCGGCCCGGCCCAGCAGACGGCGCACCCGCACCGCGTCCGGCGCACCGAGCGCCACGAAGCGCCAGCGCGGAAAATGCTGGGCGGCGTAACTGACTTCTTCCTCACCGCGCAGTCCGTCGAACACGGGGGTTTCGCCCCAATGCCGCGTGTCGGCCAGCAGCGAGCCGAGGGCCTGCGCCATGCCGCCGGGGTGGGTTTCGCGGTAGCGGGCGGTCAGGCGAAAGCGTTCCTCCCGGTCAGCCACCGGGCCACCGGCCAGCGGCCAAATCATCACGGCGTCGGTGACTTCGCGGCGGTCGGGGAGCACCTTCAGCGCGGGGTCGGCGGCTTGCAGGGCAGTCAGCGCAGTGCTTTTGCCCACGCCCGTCACCCCGACCAGCACGGTCAGTGGCAGGTCGCTCAGGGCTTGTTCGTGGGGCAGCGGCGTGTCGGCGGCACGCAGGCCGGGCAGGGACGGGACGGAAGAAGGGGCAACAGCCATGCCGCGAGGCTATGCCCATCCCGCGCCCCACCGCGCCGCCTCGTCTGGGCAGGGAGGACACCTTCGGCCACACTCGCCCCCGCGACTTGCGTCTACACTGCGCCCCATGCTGCGCGGCGTTCTCGACCAACTTGGCGAACTGGGCAACCTGGTGCCCCGCTACACCCAGCCCCGCTGCCTGCT
>NZ_JAUNHK010000131.1:0-1268 GCF_030523985.1 Deinococcus sp. | reverse complement strand
ACCCTGATTCACGGCGAGTGCCGCACCTGTCCGGTCGGCAGTCCCGAGGTGCCGGAGCGCTTGCTGGACGTGCGTGACGAAACTGCCCGCTTGCGTCAGGCCACCGGACGCCCTGCCGAAATCACGGTGCGCCCCGCTGTTCCTGAAGACGGCGAGCGCTCGCAAAAGCTGACACGCCGGGGAGCCTTCAGCGCCCTGCTGCGGGCCGGGGGGCAGCAACTCGCCCAACGCCTGCCCGAGCGCCCGCTGCCCTTCGTGGACTGGTCCGAGCCGGAGCAGCGCACGCCCGCCGAGTGGCAGTGGCGCAAGAAGTCGCTGGGCACGCCGCTGCCGTCCGGTGCCATCGACTGGCCTGCCCCACTGGTGGACGATTCCTGTATCGACTGCCCGGTGTGCGCCAACGTTTGCCCCACCCAGGCCATCACCCGCGACCTGCAACCCGAGGGCGGCGTGCGCTTGCTTCTCGACCTGTCGGCCTGCACAGGCTGCATGGCCTGCCTGCGCTCCTGCCCGCCCCAGGCCATCCACGAGCAGGGGCAGTGGCTCGCGCCCGCTTTCGACCTGCCGGTGCTGCTGCGTGAAAGCGACCGGGTGATGTAGGCCCCCCACCTTGACGGGCAGTGCTGCAACTCCTAACGCCTGACCCAGATGGGCTCATCATGCCGTGCCTGCGCCTCTCCAAACTGCGGAGGCATGATTACGCGCATCGCCAAAAAGACTGTTCTCGCTATCGTCCTGGCCGGGGGACGGGGCAGCCGCCTTTCACCCCTGACCGACGAACGTGCCAAACCTGCCGTTCCCTTTCTGGGCACCTACCGCCTGATCGATTTCACGCTCTCCAACCTTGTCCACAGCGGCGTGCATGACGTGTGGGTCATCGAGCAGTACATGCCGCACGGCCTCAACGACCACCTTTCGGGCGGGCGGCCCTGGGACCTCGACCGCACGCGGGGCGGGCTGGTGGTCATGCCGCCCTTTTCCAACGCCGAAAACGAGGACGGCGAATTCGCCCAGGGCAACGCCCACGCCCTGCACCAGCACGCGCACCTGATTCGGGAGTTCGGAGCCGACCTGGTGGTGGTCTTGAGTGCCGACCACGTCTACCGCCTCGACTATGCCGAGGTGATTCGCCGCCATATTGAGCATGGGGCGAGTGTCACGATGGTCACGACCAACCTCGACGACGCGGCCCAGGCCACCCGCTTCGGCAACGTGCAGGCGGGGCCAGACGGACAGGTGACGGCCTTCGCCTACAAACCCGACCAACC
>NZ_JAUNHK010000130.1 GCF_030523985.1 Deinococcus sp. | reverse complement strand
GGGGCGTAGGCCGGGTCGTCTTCGGGGATGCCCGTGCCGGGAAGCCAATCACGGCGGCCCTGGAAGGTGCGGGCACGGTGGTGTCCTGACAGCCCTCAACCTGTCTGCTATCCTCCGCGCCTGATGCTGAGCAGCGCCGACTTGCTGACCTTTCTTTCCGAGCGCGGGGGCCGCGAATTCGAGGTGCAGGCAGCGATGCAAAGTGGGCGCGGCAAAAAGGCCACCACGCGCGAACTCGGTGCTTACCGCCTGACCGTGCGCGGAGAACAGGTGCAGGCCACTGGCCCCAGCGGGCAGACCCGCCTGCTGACCCGCGCCGAATTCACCGAGATCTTCGGCACCTACCGCTTTACCGAACCGCAAGCCACCGGCACACTGACCGACCTGGGGCCGCTGTTTGGGTAGCGAGTGGGAAAGGCGCAGCTCAAAAACCCCAACGGCCCCCAAAAAAACCGAGAAACGCAGAATTCAGGGGCCGTCGGGCGCGAAGCGCACGGGCCGCACACGAACAGCGAAGCAATAACTTCCAGCTCCCGTGCAGCCGAGAAACACCATCAGGCCAGCGAAATAACCGCCATTTGCACAGCGCCAGCGTAAAAGCCCCTGTCCCCTCTGGGGATAGGGGTTTGGGGTTGGGGCAGGAAGCTAAAGCCAAAGCCTCCACGCCCCATGTTCCAGCCATCAATTTCCGCGAGGGACAGCCCGCCTAGGCGCGGCGGGTATGCTGCCGGGTGTGAATCCGAGTGTTGCCCCCTCCCTGACCGTCGCTTTTCTGGCGGGGCTGGTTTCTTTCCTGAGTCCGTGCGTGCTGCCGCTGGTGCCCAGTTACTTGGGGGTGCTGGGCGGGGCCAGAGCGCCACTGGGCCGCGCCCTAGGCTTTATCGCCGGATTCGGGATGGTCTTCGTGGCCCTGGGCGCAACGGCCAGCACCCTCGGGGCCTTTCTCGCTCCTTACAAACTGCTGCTGGGCCAATTCGCCGCCGTGCTGATTCTGTTTTTCGGGCTGGTTATGCTCGGCGTGGTGCGCCTCCCCTTCCTGATGCGTGACACCCGCCAACTGGCCGACGCGGGCGGGTACGGCCCAGTCGCGCTGGGGGCCGCCTTCGCCTTCGGCTGGAGTCCCTGCCTGGGGCCGACGCTGGGCAGCATCCTCGGCCTCGCCGCCAGCACGGCCAGCCTGGGCAGCGGCGTCAAGCTGCTGGTGGCCTACACCGTCGGCCTCGCCCTCCCCTTTCTGCTGGCCGCGCTGCTGTGGGACCGCCTGAACCTGCGCCGCCTGAACAAATACGCCGGAGTTTTCGAAAAAGTGGGTGGAGCCGTCCTGGTCATCGTGGGCCTGATGATGCTGACCGGGCAGTTCACCCGCCTCGCCACCTTCTTTTTCAATGTGATGCCTGAGTGGCTTAAGGTATAACGATGGACCTCAACTCGTGGACCCCGCAGGACAAGACCCGCCGACTGGCGACCCTCATCGCCGCTTACTTCTCTACCACCGCTGGTTTCGTGTTCTGGCTGGGCCTGCACTGGCCCTGGTATCTGGCGACGCTGGCGGGAATAGTGCTGTACTTCGTGGTGTACGCGCTGTCCTATGCCGTGCTCAAGGGCGTTTTCCGGGGATAGGCGAATGAAGAAGAAGGGCTGAACGTCGGCATTTTGCCACACATTCAGCCCTTTTCCTATTTCGCCCGTATCAGACCGCCAGCCCCTGCGCGTGGGCGCTGACTTCCTTGCTCTCGTACTGGCCCGGCGGCAGGCCGATGACGGGCATATTCGCTTCAAAGTCGTCGCGCCAGCCCACTTCGTCCAGCGCCTTTTTCCACGCGCCGATGCTTTCGTTGCGGTAGATCTGGTAGGCCGCCATACCTACTTCGGGGCCACCCCGCGCAATCACCGACTCGACCCAGGCCCATTTGGCCGAGACGTTGCGGAGTTCGGCGGTGGTTCGCAGTTCCTTCTGAATGCGCTTGAGGCGCTTTTCGATGGTCTGCACGCCCGCGAAGGGATCGGCAAAGTGCGGCGTGTGGCGCTTGGGCACGAAGGGCGAAATACCCAGCGCGATGCGGTTGATCTGCGCCAGTTCCTTGGTAAACGAAATCAATTCGGTGATGTCGTCGTCGTTTTCCGGGCCGAGGCCGATCATCATGTAGACCTTGAGACCGCTGAAACCCAGGTCGCGGCTGATCTGCGCGGTCTTGAGCAAATCCTCGGTGGTGATGCCCTTTTTCAGCCAGCGGCGCAGGCGTTCAGAGGGGGCATCGCTCGCCACGGTGAAGGTTCGCAGGCCGCCCGCCTTCAGAATTTCCGCCAGTTCCGCGTCCACCGTATCGGCGCGGATGCTGCTCACGCCCAGTTTGACGCCGCGCTCGGTCAGGGTACGTCCCACAAACTTGGTGTGGGGAAAGTCCGAGAGCGCCGCGCCGACCAGCCCGACCTTTTCGGCCCACTCTGGAATCACGTCCAGCAATTCCTGGGCCTGGTTGTTGCGGTTGGGGCCGTACATCGTGCGCGCCAGGCAAAAGGTGCAGGGGCGAGGGCAACCGCGCTGGGCTTCGACCAGAAACATGTTGCTCAGCTCGCTGTGCGGCGTCACAATCTGGCTGTAGGCGGGCAAAAGTTCCTTAGGCGCGGTGGCCCACTTCGGCTCGTGGCTGTGGCGGGCGGGCAGGAAGACACCCGGCATCCCGTCAATCAGGTCGTAAAAGTCTTCGCGGCTGCTGGCCTCGCGCAGCGCCTCGGACACCACGGGCACGATCTGTTCGCCGTCCCCGATGATGATGATGTCGGCAAAGGGCGTGAGCGGGTAAGGGTTGGACGACGTGAACGGCCCACCAATCATCACGATGGGGTCGGTGTCGTCGCGTTCCTCGCGCAGGGGGGCCATGCCCGCCACGTCAATCAGGCGAATGATGTTGGTGAGGTCGAGTTCGAAACTGACGCTGATGGCAAACAGCTGGCAGTCGCCCGCGTCCCGTCCCGATTCCACCGTGGGGAGCGCCTGCCCTTGCCGCTCAAAGGCGTCCACATCGTCCGGCAAGAAGGCCCGCTCACAGGCCACGCCCTCTTCTTGGTTAAACATGCGGTAGATGACCTGATAGCCCAGTGAAGCCATACCCACGCTGTAGCGGTTAGGGAAAGCCAGGGTCACGCGAATGGGAGCCTGCTTGAACAAAGTACCGGTTTCGGCGTCCAGCAGCGGTTTGATTTCGTTGCGCCAGTAACTCAAAAGTCCTCCAGGGTGCGCCAGGAAGCCCTTTTGGTCAGTCTCAGGCGGCGCACGTCACAGCCTCACAGTATAGCGCTCAGCGGATAAGCAATAGTGCGGCAGACCGCCAAAAAAAGCCCACCGCCGCAGAAGGGGACGGTGGGAAGCAAAAGGGGTCAAGACTCAGTGGGCCGCACCACCCTTGCGGGGAATCAGGTGCAACAGGACCACAATGATTGCCCCGACCCCCAGGCCGACCATCGCCGAGCCGAGGGTTTCGACCAGCCAGAAGACCATCCCCGACAGCGCGGGAACGGCGTGGGCTGCCGCTTCGGCATCGTGGTGAATGGCGTGGGCGGCCCAGCCGTAACCGAACTTTTCCAGGCCCGCCACGACGATGTGGCCGCCGACCCACAGCATCGCCGCCGTACCGACCACCGACAGCACCGACATGACGACGGGCATCCCTTTCACCAGCGAGCGTCCGAAGGCGCGGGTGCCGCCCAGCCGACCACGGGCCATCTTGAGGCCGATGTCGTCCATTTTGACGATCAATCCGACCACGCCGTACACCAGCGCCGTAATCAGGAGCGCCACGAAAAGCAGGGTGACAGCCCGCATCCCCAGCGACAACTCGGCCACTTCGGCCAGCGCGATGACCATGATTTCCGCCGAGAGGATGAAGTCGGTGCGGATGGCCCCGCCGACCATCTGCTTCTCGTGTTCGGGCGTGCCGATGGCGGGAGCGTCGGCTGCTGCTTCCTCGTGGCCCCCGGTCAGGGCCTCGTACAGTTTTTCGGCTCCCTCGAAGCAGAGGTAAGCGCCGCCCAGCATCAACAGCGGATTGAGCGCCCAGGGCAGAAACTGACTGAGCAGCAAAATGGCGGGCAGAATCAGGACAATCTTGTTGAACAGCGACCCCTTGGCGATTTTCCAGATGACCGGCAATTCGCGTTCGGGCTGAAACCCGGCGACATAGCGCGGAGTCACGGCGGTGTCGTCGACCACCACGCCCACCGCTTTGGCCCCGGCTCGGCCCGCCGCCGCCCCGATGTCGTCCAGAGAGGAAGCCGCGAGTTTGGCGATGGTCGCCACGTCGTCGAGCAGGGCCACCAGGCCGCCGCTCATCGCAGGCTCCGGGTGGGTTGGAAGGTCAGGGCGCAGGAAACAGGAACCATCAGGCCCTTAGAGTAGCAAGGCCCACGCGCCTTCATAACGGGCGCCCCAAAAGGCATGTGGTCTGGTGTTGGCGAGGTCGAGTGGGAAACTTTCCCCTCTTCGTGCCTCCGCGCTTCTGGTCAGGCCGCCCGCCGCCGCGAGGTCAGCGAAATCCCCGCACTCGCCACCGCCACGCACAGCAGCGCCAGCCATTGCCACAGCGTCAGGCGTTCGTGCAGGAAGAGCAGGCCGCTCAGGGCAGCGATGGCCGGTTCCAGGCTCATCAGCACGCCGAAGACGTGCGCGGGGATGGCCCGCAGCGCCGCCATTTCCAGCGAGTAGGGCAGCGCCGACGACAGCAGCGCCACCGCCAGCCCCGCCAAGAGCAGGTCGGGGCGCAGCAGCCCAGCGCCCGCTTGAGCCACCCCGAACGGCAAAGTGACCAGCGCCGCCACCACCATGCCCGCCACCACACCCGTCGTCCCCGGGACGCGCTGCCCGACCTTGCCCCCTGCCAGAATGTAGGCCGCCCAGAACGCCCCCGCCAGCAGCGCCAGCCCCGCGCCCAGCAGGTCAAGCCGCCCGGCGTCTCCCCCATGCGGCGCAATCAGCACGATGCCCAGGCCCGCCAGCAGCACCCAGCCCACATCGCTGGCCCGGCGCGACAGAAAAAGCGAAAGCAGCAGCGGCCCCACGAATTCGAGGGTAACGGCCAAACCCAGCGGCAACCTCTCCAGCGCGGCGTAGAAACTCAGGTTCATCAGGCCCAGCGCGAGGCCATAGGGCACGATGGCCCGCCAGTCCGCAGGCCGCAGCGCCCGCAAATTGGGCCGGAAGACAGCCAGCAGCAGCCCCGCCGCCAGCGTGACCCGCAGCGCCGTCGTTCCCGCAGGCCCCAGCGCCGGAAACAGCGACTTGGCAAAAGCCGCGCCGCCCTGAATGCTCATCATGGACAGCAGCAGGGCGGGAATGGGAGGCAGGGCAGGGCGTTTCATGCCCTCAAGGGTAAGCGCAAGGAGGTGGGGGATATGCCGCAGCCTCAACCCATCGGCGGCTCCACCCTCAATTTCCTAGCCAGCCCGCCCACCCCCGCTCCGCCAGGGTCTACCCTGAGCACATGACTGTCCCGGATAGCCAAACGCCCCCCTTGCGCGTTCTGATTTGCGACGAAATGAACCCCGGCAACCTCGACCACGCCGGATTTGAAATCGACTACGAGGGCAATTTGGAACGCAGCGAAACCCTGCGCCGCCTGCCCGAGTACGACGCCCTGATTACCCGCAGCCGCACCAAAGTGGACCGCGAACTGATCGACGCCGCCGGGCCGCGCCTCAAGGTCATCGGACGCGGGGGCGTGGGCGTAGACAACATCGACCTCGACTACGCCAGCCGCCGGGGCTTGCTGGTGCTGAACGCACCCGAGAGCAACAACGTGTCTGCCGCCGAACTCGCGGTGATGCACCTGATGTCCGCTGCCCGAGGGCTGACCCGCAGCGACCGCAAGACCCGCGCCGGAGAGTGGGACCGCAAATTTCTGGGCCTGGAACTCACCGACAAGACGCTGGGCATTGTGGGCCTGGGGCGAATCGGCTCGATTGTGGCTGACCGGGCGCGGGGCCTGCACATGAACGTGGTGGCCTACGACCCCTACGTGCCCGAGAGCAAATTCGAGCGGCTGGGGGTAGAGCGGGCGCAAACGCTCAACGACCTGCTGAACCGGGTGGACGCCCTGACCGTGCATACCCCACTGACCGACGAAACACGCGGCATGATCGGCGCAGAGCAACTGGCGCGGCTGAAAA
>NZ_JAUNHK010000129.1 GCF_030523985.1 Deinococcus sp. | reverse complement strand
CTATTGACAGAAAGTTTTCTTGCAATCTTTCTTTCTTTCCAGAGCGTGCTACAGTCGGGGTGGATTCACTGGACCCAGGCCAGCCGCCCGTCCCCCGGTGCGGACGGACAGGCAGAGACGCGGCCCAGATGAGCAGGCCGGGAGGTGGCCTGTATGAGTGCAAAAGACCCGAAAACAGAGCTGCCATCCGGCCTATCGCCCACGCCAGGAAAGGCGGGCGGCGACCCGACCGATCCGCTGGAACCGTTCAACTCGCGGTTGCCCCGCAGTCTGCAAAAGCGGCTCAAGGTGCATGTGGCCCTGCACGACACCAAGATTCAGGACGTGCTGGGGGCGGCCCTGGACGACTATCTGAGCCGGCACGGCAGTTGAGGACCCATGACGCCGCCTGCCCCCGCACAGCCTCAAGCTCCGGTCACGCCCCAGGTGGTGGCCGAGGAGCGCACGCTGGTGCTGCCGACCTCCGAGTGGATCGACGAGGTCTGGCTGGGTGAGCAGCGGCTGGCGGTGCTGCACGTGGACCGGATGCGAACCCCCTATATCGAGGAGCAGAACGCCCGCAGCGTGACCCTGCGCCTCACCGACTGGGTGGGCCGACTGCCTTTTCGACTGGTGGGCGAAAGTGGCCGGGTCACGACGCAGGAGGTGGTGGTCTACCCGTCCAAGCTGGCGCGTGACCCGGTCACGGCGTTCGCGGCCCTGTCGCGCATGGTGGCCGAACTGCCCGAACTGCAAAGCCGCCTGCGCTTCGACGGAGAACTGCCCGACGCCCTGCGCGACCTTGACCACCTGTGGGCACCTGCGCTGCGCCCCGCCGACCTGCACGACCTGGCGGCGCGGGCCTGGCGACTGTGGCAGGTGGCCCGCCGTCAGCCCCATCCCAGCGGGCGCTTTGCCGAGCGGCGGGTGGTCGGTGGACAGGTGCCCGACCGGGTGGACTGGAACCGCACCCTCGACCTGTGGGGCCGGGGCGACTTTCCGCAGCATGTGGCGCTCGACCTGCCCTGCCCTCCCCTGCCAGCGGCCCTGCCCGCCCTGCGCCGACTCTGGCAGGCACTGGAAGAAGCTGCTGCGTCCCTCCCGCCCGGCCCCGAGCGCACCGACCTGCTCGCCCGGCTGCACCACACGGCCCATCTGCTGCCCCGGCCCCACTCGCCGGAAGACCCTGCGGCGCAGCGCCCGACCCGACCCGACCCGGTGACCCGACAGGCCGAGCGGCTGACCGAGGAAGTCAGAACACTCCGCACCCCGGCGGGCGGGCTGCCTGGGGGCCACGTGCGCATGGCCGAACTGTACGAATTCTGGGCGCAGATTCGACTGGCCCGCGCCCTCGGAGCCGTACAGGGCGAATTTGTCCGCACCGGCGAAGGTCTCTATACCGGAACACTCACCAGTGAAGACCAGGCGGAGGACGGTGCCCCGGCGGTGCGCGTGTCGCTCAACCCCAGACTGACTTTCGGCGGGGTCAGCAGCCTGTGGCAGACGCTGCAACCCGACCTGCTGGCCCTTTCCGGCCCTCAGGCCCTGGTCGCCGAGGTCAAGTACCGCCCACTCGACCGTCTGGGCAGCGACCAGCAGCGTGAAATCAACGACCAACTGCTGAAGTACATGGGGCTGGCCCACGCCCACACTGGCCTGATTCTGTGGCCGAACGGCGACGGCGAGGCCGAACGGCTCCTTATCCGTGACCTGCCGCTGGGCCGCTCCCGCTTCGTGCGGCTGCGGCTGCATCCCCTCGACCCGCCCGAACAACTGGGGCGCGACCTGCAGGTCCTCGGCCTGATTTCCCCGGAGGAACGACATGAACTTTAGTACCATCTTTGCTCAATACAAAATTGCCCGTGACACTCTGGCTTCGCTGCCCCCGGAGCAGCAAACGGCGCTTGAAAGGGCGGCGCAGGGGGCCGACTGGTCTACAGACGCGGGAGGGGGGCTGCTCTCGCCACCCCTGCCGCTGACGATGCCGCCTACACTCTCCCAGGGCGGAGCTTCGCCACCGACGCGTCAGCCTGTCCCTTTCCCCTGGGCCGACCGGGCGACGGAAGGCGACGCGCAGCAGGCGGCCCAGGTGCAGCTCCTCGTATTCGACGTCTACAGCGCCGCGCCCCTCGGCGGCGAGATGCGGCTGGTGCATTCGACGCACTTTGCCGACCTTCAGGGCGACCCCCTCCCGGTCTTTACCACGGTGCCTTTCAAACTCAGCCAGCAGGTCATTCAGGCCGAGCGGCTGGAGATGGGGCTGGGCCAGATGACACGCACCTCGGTGCTGGCCTACCGCGTGGTGCCCTGCGACGAGGACGTGCGAACCCTGGAGTCCCGGCTGGTCTACCTGCCGCGCAAGAATCAGGTCAGCAAGGTCAAGTGGCTCGCCGCCTACGACCACCGTCTGGAACGGCAAGGCGGCGCGGTGCTGCACCACTGCCAATTGCGGGCCGTTCTCGACCTGGAGGGTGGCGGCAAGCGTGACCTGCACGCCTCCACCCTGGGCAGCACCCACCTCAGCGGCCTGGCCCTGCACGCCCTCAGCGCGACGGGCCTCAAACCCTACGGTCTGACCGAAGGCGAGGCGGCCCCCACGCCTCCGCCGCATGCCCGCCGCCTGCTCGACGACCTGCTGCGCCCCCCTGTGCCCGCGCCGCCCAAACTGCCCAAGCCGCCCAAAGCCAGCAAGACCAAGGCCCGCAAGCCGACTCCAGCCCCCGTGCCCATCACGGTAGAAACTTTTACTCCCGACCCCGAACCTGCCGCCGAAGTCATGGAAGTGGCGGAGCCGCCTCTGCCCCCGGTCACGCCCGAACCTCCTGCCGCCGAGGAGGGTCAGCCCATACTGGAGATTGTGGAAGAAGAGGTTGCCCCGGACGTGTGGGCGCAACTCGGCACCCGTATCGCGCTCGACGAGGACGTGCTGGCGCAGGCCCGCGCCGCGTTGGGCCGTCACCGCCCGCTGCTGCTGACCGGCGCACCCGGCACCGGCAAGACGCTGCTCGCCACCCTGCTGGCCGAAACCCTGTGCGGCCCCGGCAATTTCACCCTGGTCACTGCCGACGCCCGCTGGACCAGCACCGAGGTCGTGGGCGGGCTACGCGTCGCCCCCGGCGAGGGGCTGCGCTACACCTTCATGCCGGGCGTGGTGACCCGCGCCGCCCTGCGCCACCGCGAGAGTATGCAGGCCACCGGGCGTCCCCATGCGCTCATCATCGACGAATTCAACCGCGCCCATCAGGACGAAGCGTTCGGGCGCCTGCTGACCCTGCTCGACCCGACGTACCGCGCCCAGATGCCGCTGGTCGGCCCCCAGGACGGTGCAGACGAGGAGATCTACCTGCCTGCCGACTTTGTCCTTATCGCCACCATGAACGACGCCGACGTGGGCCGCCTGCATGAAATCGGCTCGGCCCTGCAACGCCGCTTCGTGACCGTGCAGGTGGGCATTCCCCCGCAGGAACGGGAATACCTGGAGCGCACCCGACCCCAGGCGGCAGGGTTGCTGCCCACGCTCTACGACTTCGTCGGCACGGGTGACACGGCGGCTGACCGGGAAGCGGGACGGCTGCGCGGCTTCGTCACGGTCGGCACCTTTTTCATGGAGGAGGTGCTGAGTCTGGCAGACACTGACCTGGGCCTCGACCGGGCCCTACGCAATCAGGTGACGCCCCATCTGCCCAGCCTGGACCGCAGCGAACTGACCGCTCTGCAAGGCCGCGCCGCCGACCTTGGCCTAGTCAAACTGGCGACCAGACTGGGGGAAGCGGCGCAGCAGGCACCGTTCTGACCCGCTACCCCTGACGCTCCCGCAAAAACCGCTGGTGGGCTTCCCAGCGCCGCTGCGCTTCTCCCTGGGGCGGCGCTGGGAGCAGGCGTTCCAGCGCCGCCGCGAACTCGGCTGGACGCCGCAACGACGGAGGCAGCGCCAGATAGAGGGTGCGTGTTTCTGGAAGCAGGTTATGCAATGCAGCCCGCACCCGGTAGCTGAGCTGGGTGTCTCCAGCCACCTCGGGCCATTCCAACATGGCCTGCAATCGCGCCTGAGTCTGAAGATAGTCCCCCAGTTCCCGCCCGCCGAGGGTGACAGCCAGCGGCCACACGGGAGGAGGCGGAGGCGGCGCCGGAGGAAGGTTAGTCGCTTCCACCTCTTCCGAACCACCGAACAGAGTGCGCCAGCGATTCACGAGCGACCGGGGCGGTGGAGCAGTCGTCGAATCGTCCTGTGGCGCGGGAAGAGGAACGGGGTTCTGAATTGGCCCGGTCCGCTCCAGAGGCGTGGGGTCCAGGGCTTCCCCCAACGGTTTGGCGAGCGCGAGCTTGCGCTGAATAGCAGGCGCACCCTGCCGCAGCCCGCTGGGAGCCAGAGGGGCTTGCAGCGGAATTCGGGCCAGTTGCGCCGCAGCATCTCGCCAGGTCGCGCCTATCAGCGCCAGAGGGGTCTCTATGCGCCAGGGCAACAGGCCACTGCTTCCGCTGCGGATGGCCCGCACACTATGCGGCTCAGCGAGCCAGCCCGCATGTTCGGCGGCCTGCAGCAACGCTTCGAGCTGTTCGCGAGGCGTCGGTCCCTTCGTCGCCTGCCCGATCACGCCCTGTGTCCTCCCCACCCGTCGTTTCGCGTTCTGTGCGCTACAGCCATCGGCTGCTCCCTCCCCCGGAGCGGCTTCTATTTTTCCATGTGAGCGGGCCTTCGTCCGTTCCGGGCGGTCTTGCAACACGACTGGCAATCAGGCATCACGGTCTGTTTATGCACGACATCGGATTGAGGCGCATATGCTCTACCTTGCGAATGTCATCTTCCTAAGCTGGTACGTCATTTTCCCAGGGGAATGTATCGAGTGATACATTATTAAGTGTTCTAGTCGATTGCTGGGCGCATGCGGACATACCTCTATGCTTTGAGCCGCTTCATTCCCAGTCGTTCACCCCTTTTGCTGTTGCCCGGAGGTTTCCTGTCATGACCACTCCCCCTTCGCCCTCCGGACCTGCCCGAAAGGAACGCCAATGGAGCGTGATCCTCGGAGCCGCTTTCCTGATGGCGACCTCGGCCATTGGCCCCGGCTTTCTGACGCAGACCTCGGTCTTTACCCAGACCCTGCTCGCCAGTTTCGGCTTCGTCATCCTGCTGTCCATCCTCATTGACTTGGTCGTCCAGGTCAACATTTGGCGCATCATCGCCGTTACCGAGCGCCGCACCCAGGACACGGCCAATGCCGTCTTTCCCGGCCTGGGCACCCTGCTCGCCGCGCTTATCGTCATCGGTGGTCTGGCTTTCAACATCGGCAACGTGGCCGGGGCCGGACTGGGCCTGAACGTCATGACGGGTATCAGTCCCACCTGGGGAGCCGTCCTGAGCGCACTGTTTGCCATCGGTATTTTCCTCATCAAGGAAGCGGGCCGGGCTATGGACCGACTTGCACAGGTGATGGGCGGCGTCATGATTCTGCTGACCCTCTACGTGATGTTCGTTTCCCATCCGCCTTACGCCGAAGCGGCGCTGCGAACTGTCGCGCCAGTCAAGCTTGACCTGTTCGCCATCATCACTCTCGTCGGCGGCACCGTGGGCGGGTACATCACCTTCGCCGGGGGGCACCGCCTGCTCGACGCTGGAATCAAGGGGCAGGCTGCCCTGCCGAGTGTCAACCGGGGCGCTTCCTCGGCCATTCTGCTTGCCTCGCTGATGCGGGTGCTGCTGTTTCTGGCGGCACTGGGGGTCGTTTCGCAAGGCGTGGACCTCGGCAAAGACAACCCGGCGGCAGTGGTGTTCCAGCACGCGGCAGGCAACGTGGGTTACCGCCTGTTCGGTGTGGTCATGTGGGCGGCGGCCATTACCAGCGTGGTCGGCTCGGCTTATACGTCGGTGTCGTTCATTCGTACCCTCTCGCCATTCATTGAGCGTCACCATCGCTGGATTACCGTCGCGTTTATTATGCTCTCCACGCTGGTTTTCGCACTGGTCGGCAAGCCGGTCGCCATTCTGCTGGCGGTCGGTGCCCTGAACGCCTTGATTCTGCCTATCTCACTGGGCACCATGTTGCTGGCGGCACGTCGCCCCAAACTGGTCGGTACCTACCGGCACCCAGGTTGGATGAGCATTGCTGGCTGGCTCGTCGTCGTAGCGATGGCCTTGCTAAGTGTGCAGACTATCGTCACTACACTCCCCAAACTGTTCGGCAGCTAACGCTCACTTCTGCAAGGGGTAGT
>NZ_JAUNHK010000128.1 GCF_030523985.1 Deinococcus sp. | reverse complement strand
GGAATGCCGCTCTGACGGGTGCCGCGAATCTCGCCTGGGCCGCGCAGTTTCAGGTCGGCTTCGGCAATCACAAAGCCGTCGGTGCTGCCCTCGATGATTTTCAGGCGTTTGCGCGTTTTCTGGGAGGCTTCGCCCGCAATCAGCACGCAGTAACTTTGCAGCGAACCGCGCCCCACCCGCCCGCGAAGCTGATGGAGTTGCGCCAGCCCGAAGCGTTCGGCGTTTTCAATCACCATCACGGTGGCGTTGGGTACGTCCACGCCGACCTCAATCACCGTGGTAGACACCAGAATGTCAAACTCGCGTGCGCGGAACCGCTCCATCACATAGTCTTTCTCGGCGGCGGACATTTTGCCGTGCAGCAGGTCTATCCGGGCCTCGGGCAAAATCACGCGCAGGTCGTCGGCCAACTGGGTCGCCGCCAGCAGTTCCAAGTTTTCGTTTTCTTCAATCAAGCTCGTGACCACATACGCCTGCCGCCCTTGCCGAATCTGGCCCATCACAAAGCCATACGCCTGCTGCCGCGCCGTGTCCTGAATCAGTTTGGTTTCAATCGGGGTGCGGCCTGGGGGCAATTCGTCAATAATGCTCAGTTCTAGGTCGCCATACGCCGTCAGCGCCAGCGAACGCGGAATGGGCGTGGCGGACATCACCAGCACATCGGGGCGACTTGCCAGCAGCTTGCGCCGTTGCTGCACGCCAAAGCGGTGTTCTTCGTCCACCACCGCCAGCCCCAGGTTGTCGAACTGCACGTTTTCCTGAATCAGCGCCTGCGTGCCGACCACAATGTCCACGTCGCCCTCGGCAATGCGAGTTTGCATTTCCAGCTTAGCCTTCGGCGTCATGGCCCCGATGAGGAGGCCCACCCGCACGTCCAGTTTGGTCATGTAGCTCAGCAAGTTGGCGTAGTGCTGCCGCGCCAGAATCTCGGTGGGGGCCATCAGTGCGCCCTGGTAGCCGTCGCGCACGGCGAGGTACAGCGCACAGGCGGCGACGGCGGTTTTGCCGCTGCCCACGTCGCCCTGCACCAGCCGCGCCATCTGCTTGTCGCTTCGCATGTCGTCGGTGATTTCCAGCAGCACCCGCCGCTGAGCGTTGGTAAAACGAAAGGGTAACGCGGCCTCGAATTTGCTGATGTCGTCCCCCCGCGCCTCGAAGCGTTTGCCTTGCAGCACGGCGTCTTCGCCTTGCAGCAGCATTCGCAACTCCAGGAAGAGGTATTCGTCAAAGCGCAGCCGCCCGTTCGCCCGCTGGAGGTGCGCTTCGTCCGATGGAAAATGGATGCCCCACAGTGCGTCGCCCAAGTCAGTCAGGCCGTATTTTTGCCGCCAGTGCGCGGGGAGGTAGTCGTCCAGCAGCGCGGCGCGAAGAGCAGCCCACGCGCTTTTGCGGAGGAATTCCTGCGAAATGCCCTCTTTGGCGTCGTACACGCCCACAATTCGGCCCGTGCTGAGGCTCTGTTCGGCCTTTTCCACCGTTTCCAAATGCTCCACGCCGAGTTGCACGCTTCTCCCAAATTTCTTGACGCGGCCTGTCAGCACTAGTCTTGCGCCCTCGCGCAGTTGTTTTTCTACCCACGGTTGGTTAAACCACGTCGCCTTGACGCGCCCGCCGCTGGGGGTTTCCAGCACGATTTCCAGAATCAGCATCCCTGGCTTGGGGTTGCGGCGGTATTTGCTCACCACCACACCTTCCACCGTGACTTTCTGGCCTTCTTCCACGTTGCCCAGGTCAGGCAGGGCGCGGCGGTCTTCGTGGCGGTGCGGGTAGGCGTGCAGCACGTCGCGCAACTGGTGCAGCCCCAGGCTTTGCAGCTTGCGTGGGCCACCCGGCCCCACGTTCAGGCGCTCGACAGGCGCGTCAATCGGCAGCCTCTCACCGGGGGCGGCGGGGGGTGGCGGCGCGACCTTGGCGACGGTCGGACGGGCACGGGAAGCGGGCATCTTGTCGTCCCCCAGCAGCTTTAAGGCTCCCTGCAACGCCTTGGCACGCGCTTCGGGGGACATCTCGCCGTAGCCGGAAAGGACTTCGCGCACCTTGGGAAAGGGGTTGGCCAGCGGCCCGGACAGCAGTTTGTCCACGCCGCCCGCCACCACGCGGTTGTGGCAGCCGCCCGCGAGTTCAGCCGCGAGGGGTCGCCGGAGTCGTTCTTGCAGTTCTGCGACCGTCGCCATTACGCTAACAGCATAACAGACCGATCGGCAGGCGTCCGTGACTTTGGCCCGCCAGCCATGAAAAAGGGACGCTCCTCTGACGGATGCGCCCCTTTCGAAATGGCTCTGGCTTGGTTTTCCGAACTCAGCCGCTCAGCTGCCCCCTAACGAACATCTGCCCGATGAAAAAGGTCATGACGACAAACAGCAGGCTGGCGCTCGTCAGCCACGCGGCTTTGCGGGCGCTGTCGGCCTCGCTTGCCTTAGGCAGCCAGTAGAACAGCATCAGCAGGCCCACCGAGCCGAGGCCGCCGAGGTAATGCACGTACTTCTGAATGACGCCCATGCCTTGGTCAAGCAGCTTGATGCCCACCGCTGCCTGAAGCATCAGCGCGACCTGCAACACGATGAGCGCGGCGGCCTGTGCCTTGCCGAAAGTGCCGCGCCGCGCCCCCAGCCAGGTCAGCACGGTGGTCACGAGGGCAACCAGCAGCGTAATGCCGCCGACAGCCGAGTGAAGAGCGGGGGGAATGATGAATTCGTCCATAGAGAGACCTCCAGAAAAGTCAGGTAAACAGCCGAGTCGCTTACCGCTCGGTCAGTGCTTACTTACCGTAAGGTAAGTTGGCCTAAAAGTCAAACGGTGCTGTGGGCGGATAGCTGATGGCAAATGGCAGAAAGCTAGAAAAAGAGGCCAGCGCCCACGCGCCAGCCCCCTTCGCTTGTAGCCATCAGCTATCGGCTATCCGCCATCAGCCTCCCTTACAACTCGTCTTCCTTCCGAATCGGGAATGCGTCAATCACGCAGTCGCCGTCGCTGATGTTGATGACTTTCACGCCCTGGGCATTGCGGCCCGTCACGCGCACTTCTTCCACGCGGGTGCGGATGACGGTTCCCTTCTGGGTCAGCACCATCAGTTCCTCGTTGCCCGCGACATGGGCCAGCGTGACCAGTTTGCCCGTCTTGTCGGTCACGTCCAGCGTGATGACGCCCAAACCGCCGCGTCCCTTGCTGGGATAGTCGCTGACCTTGGTGCGCTTGCCCAGGCCGTATTCGCTGATCGCCAGCAGTTCGCCGTTTTCGTCGTTGCCGGGAACGAGGGCCATGCTGACCACCTCGTCGCCTTCGCGCAGGCGAATGCCGATCACGCCCTGGGTGGCGCGGCCCGTGTCACGCACCAGTGCGGCTTCAAAGCGCATGGCCTGCCCGTTCTTGGTCGCCAGCACCACGTCGTCGCCGTTTTGCTGGATGTCCACGCCGATCAGTTCGTCGCCGGGTTGCAGGTTGATGGCAATCAGGCCCGCCGAAGTGATGTTGGCATAGTCGGTAATCAGACTCTTTTTAATCACGCCGCTCTTGGTGGCGAAGATGAAGCTGCCCGCCTGGTCGAAGCCGCTGACCGACAGCACCGAGGCGATGTTTTCGTCGTCGCGCAGGCCAGGGAGCAGGTTGCGGATATGCGTGCCTTTGGCGTCGCGGCCCGCTTCGGGCAGGTCGTAGATCTTCTCGTGGAATACGCGCCCCGCGTCGGTGAAGAACAGCAGGTAGTCGTGGGTACTGCCCACGAAGACACCCGTGTTGGCATCTTCCTCGCGCAGTTTGCCGCCCGAGGAGCCGCGTCCACCGCGTTTTTGCTCGCGGTAGGCGTCCAGTTTGGTGCGCTTGAGGTACCCGGCGCGGGTCATGGTAATCACCATGTCTTCCACCGCGATCAGGTCTTCCTTGTTGATGTCCTCTTCCAGTTCGGTAATCGTGGAGCGCCGCTCGTCGCCGTAGCGGTCGCGGATGTCCTTGATTTCCTTCTTGATTTCGCGCCACAGCAGTTTTTCGTCGCCCAGGATGGATTCGAGGCGCTGGATGGTCTTTTGCAGTTCGTCGAACTCGCCCTGCAACTTCTCGCGCTCCAGGCCGACCAGCCGTTGCAGACGCATGTCCAGAATGGCCTGAGCCTGAATCTCGCTGAGGCCGAAGCGGGCCATCAGGCTGTCGCGGGCCTCGGCTCCGGTGTTGCTGGCGCGGATGAGCGCAATCACTTCGTCGATGTGGTCAAGCGCCTTGAGCAGCCCTTCCAACACATGCGCCCGCTCGCGTGCCTTCCGCAGTTCGTAGACCGTGCGGCGCGTCACCACGTCGCGGCGGTGCTCCAGGAAGTAGCGCATGGTGTCGATCAGCGGCAGCACACGGGGTTCGCCATGCACGATGCTGAGGTTCATGACGGTGTAGGTCTGCTGGAGCTGCGTGTATTTGTAGAGCTGATTCAGCACCAGCGTGCCCAGAGCGCCGCGCTTGAGTTCCACCACGATGCGGACGGGTTCCTTGCGGTCGGACTCGTCGCGCAGGGCCGAGATGTCGGGAATCTTGCCCGCCTTGTACATCTGGCTGATGGTTTGCAGCAGGTTGGTTTTGTTGAGCTGGTAAGGAATCTCGGAAATGATGATTTGGGTGCGCCCGTTCTTGCCTTCCTCGATGCGGGCCTTGCCGCGCACCTTCAGCCCCGCGTGGCCGGTGGCGTAGGCGTCGCGGATACCACTCTTGGAAATGCGCCCGCCCGTGGGAAAATCCGGCCCCTGAACGTGGGTCATCATCTCGTCCAGCGTGATGGCGGGGTTGTCAATCAGCGCCAGCAGCCCGTTGCAAATCTCGGTGAGGTTGTGCGGCGGAATGTTGGTCGCCATGCCCACAGCGATGCCCGACGCGCCGTTGATGAGCAGGTTCGGCACGGCAGAAGGCAGCACCGTCGGCTCAGTGGTCGTCTCGTCGTAGTTGGGCTTGAGGTCAACCGTTTCTTTTTCCAGGTCTTCCAGAATTTCTTCGGCGACCTTGGTCATGCGGGCTTCGGTGTAACGCATGGCGGCAGCCATATCGCCGTCCATAGACCCGAAGTTGCCCTGGGGGTCTACGAGCGGGTAGCGCAGGTTCCACCACTGGCCCATGCGCACCATCGCGTCGTAAATCGCGCTGTCGCCGTGTGGGTGATAGCGCTTCATCACTTCGCCGACCACCGAAGCGGACTTGGCGTGCTTGACGTTGCTCATCAGCCCTTCTTGCAGCATCGCGTACATGATTCGGCGCTGCACGGGCTTCATGCCGTCGCGCACGTCGGGCAGGGCGCGGTCCACAATCACGTTCATGGCGTAATTGATGAAGTTGGTCTTGACTTCGTTGGTGATGTCTACAGGTTGAATTCCGGTTCCGGTCATGGCACTCCAATCGGGGGCGGCTGAAGGCGCTTGGGCCACCAGTCGCGGGAGGTGGTGAGTGTCCCGGCACGCTGCCGGGTATGGAAACAGGATATCACATTATGTTCAAAGCATAACGGGGCCGTTTCCCTCAACTTCCCTCAGTTTAGCGGAAAACAGCGGGAAAAATGGGGGTCGGCCTTACCCCGCCCGGCCTCCGGGCCGTGGCATTCTGCGCGGGTGCCGGAGCGACTACCGCCAGAGCTATCACCGCCGCGACCAGAAGGGGCCGTCAATTTCCGCCAGCCTTTGCCGGGACTGTACCGCTCGGCCAACCTGAGCTTTCTGACTGGGCGGGGCCGGGCCGACTTGCAGGCGCTGGGCCTGGGCCGCCTGCTCGACCTGCGTGACCGCCGCGAACGGCAAGTGGACCCGCCGCCGTTTCTGGGCCGGGCCGAGTATCTGAACCTGCCGCTGCTGCCCTGGCGGGTGCGGGCCATGAACGAGGCCACCGCCGCCGCCCGCAGCAACGCCGACCTTTACCGCGCTCACCTCGACCACGCCGCCAACCAGATCGTGACCGTGCTGGGGGCGATTCTGGACGCTCCGGCGGGGCCGGTGCTGCTGCACTGCCACGCGGGCAAAGACCGCACCGGGCTGGTGACCGCGCTGTGCGCCGAAGTTGCAGGCCTGGCCCGGCAGGACATCGCCCGCGACTACGCGGCGAGCGGTCCCGAACTGGTCGACCTCTACGCCGATCTGCGGGCACGCAAGACGCCGGAGCAGTGGCGCTGGCTGGAGCCGTTCGTGGCGGTCAAGGAGGAAGACATCCTGGCGGCGCTGAACCATCTGGACGGCAAGTGGGGTGGCCTGGGGCCGTATCTGGCCGCGCATGGGCTGAGCGAG
>NZ_JAUNHK010000127.1 GCF_030523985.1 Deinococcus sp. | reverse complement strand
ATCACGTCGGGTTCGGGGTTTTCGTCAATGGTGGGCACCTTGAGGCCCTCGGCCCATTCCAGGCGCTTGTCGCGGGAAATGCCCCAGGGGTTGCTCGCCCGCTCCATGCCACGGAAGGCGGTTTGCAGTTGCGGCGGGAACTCGCCCTGCACCATCACCAGGTTGCGGCGAATGTCCACGATGTCGAGCATCTGCTCGTCTTGCACCGGGCAGACCTGCATACAGGCCCCGCAGGTGGTGCAGGCCCAGACCGATTCCTCGTTGATGGCGTATTCCAGCAGCGGCTTGGCGGTGCTCGCGCCTTCTTCAAAGGGCACGGGCTTCAGCACGAAGGGGCTGTGCTGCGCGGCAATCACGTTCAGCTCCATGCGCTTGTTGATTTCCAGCGCGGCGGGGCTGAGGGCCTTGCCCGTCGCGTTGGCGGGGCAGACATCCTGGCAGCGGTTGCACTGAATACAGGCGTAGGCGTCGAGCAAGCGGGGCCATTCCAGGTCTTCCAGCTTTTCCACGCCCAGTTTGGGTTCTTCTTGCTCCATCGCTTCTTCCAGGCCCTTCATGGGGGGCAACACGCCCGACCCGACAGGCCGCTTGAGCGCGTAGTTCAGCGGCGCCATGAAGATGTGGATGTGCTTGGTGTACGGGAAGTAGCTCAGGAAGGCCAGAATGCTGGCGAGGGCGCCCCAGAAGCCGAAGATGCGCCAGCCGTGAATCGCGCTGTCGCTCAGGCCATGAAACGCGAAGCTGCCCAGCGCCGAGGAAAACGGCTGAAGCCAGTCGTAGTTCCCACCGTGCAAGCGTGCTTCTTCCACCATCTTGGCGGCGTTGCCGACGATGCGGCTGCCGACGTGAAACAGGATGAAGCTGGAGACGATGAGGCTGTCGCGCTTGATATAGTTCTCTTTGACCAGCGGGTGCAGCAGCGTCTTTTCGGTAAAGCGGAAGTCGCGCCGAGACTTGCCCCACAGTCGGCGGTAAAGCAGGCCCAGCACCCCGACCAGCACGCCGAAGCTCAGCAGATCGGCCAGGAAGTTGTAGGCGGCCCCGAGCAGGTTGCTGCTGCTGATGGAAAAGTGGAAGTACCCTTCCAGGCCGTCAATGACGTTGACCAGCAGGTAATAAGTGAAGCCGTAGAAGATCAGCGCGTGCAGCAGGCTGATGACCGGGCGCTTGCGGAAAGTCCGCTCCTGCGTCAGCGAAGTCCAGATGGCGTAGCCGATGCGCTGCGGGGCGTCTTGGAAGCGCCACTCGGAAGCGGGGGCGCCACGGCGAATCCGGCGGAACAGGCGGTAAAACCCGAACGCGCCGATACCGCCAGCGACCAGAGCGAAGACAAAAAAGGCAATTTGGTGGGCTAAGGGTAGCAAGGGGGAAACCTCCGGGGGGAGCGCTTCAGCGCGGCGCAGCGGGGGAAAGTGGGACAGGGGCGGAATATTGAACTCGGTTCAAAGTCTGCCGGAAAGTATAGCGGGCTTTCACATTCCGTACAGCATACGACCAGGACGGCGGGCGCGGCGTCTACAGTCTGACCATGCCCCTCGGATGTCTCGCGGCTCTCTTCGGAATCAGGGAAGCGCAGCCGCCCCCGCCTGTTCCCGCTTCGCCCCCACCGACCAGCCGACAGCGGGTGCCCGACGCCCTGCCGCTCAGGGCTAAGCGCTACTTCTTCTCTCCCGACGAGAACGCCTTTTTTCGTGCCCTGGAAGACGCCCTGCACGGCACGCCCTACCGCGCCTTTCCCAACGTGCGGCTCAACGACCTCTTTACCATCACTGACGAAGCCCAGCGAAATTCCACCCTGGGGCGGCTGCGCGACAAGCACACCGACTTTTTGATTGTGGACGCGGGCGACCATTTCCGGCCCGTGCTGGCGATCGAACTCGACGGCGCTTCGCACCAAGGCGACGAACAGAAGTACCGCGACTCGGTCAAGGACGTGATTTTCCGTTCGGGTGGGCTGCGGCTGCTGCGCCTGCCCTCGCGCCGCTACCGGGTGGACGAGTTGCGCGGCGTTCTAGAACGGGAGGGACTGCGCGGCCCGCGTTGACCTATCCTGCCTTCCAACACGCAACCCACGGGAGGCTCTACCTTGAAACGCACCGCCCTGACTGCCCTGCTGCTCTGCTCCCTCGCCGCCGCCCAGACGGCCCCCACTGCCCCTATGCCCACGCCTGCCGACCTGACCCGCCTGCTGCCGCCCATCAGCGACGACCCGATTTTCGTGGCCTACCCGCCCGACAAATACACCGTCGCCTTCGACCACGTCCTGCTCGAAGGCAGCGTGAAGCCCGGCGCGACCCTCAGCATCGGCGGGCAAGCAGCCGAAGTCGGCGCAGACGGCCTGTTCATCCTCTGGCAACCGCTGCAACCCGGCGAGAACGTGCTGAAGCTGGAAACCACCCTCAGCGGCGTGACCAGCAGCAAAGAGTTGCGCGTGACCAGCAAGCCCAAAACTGTCCTGAGCGGCGCGGCCCAAATCGTGGAAGGAAGCGTCCTGCCTGCCGCTGACCGGGTGGCGTACATACAGCCCGCCAATCTAGAGATGCGCGGCGTGCCCGTGGGCTTTACCGGAACGGCAGGCGGGCAGGCCAGTTTCAAGGTGGGCGACCTCGGCCCCTTTCCCATGACCGAAGGCAAGCCCGGCGAATACGCCGGAACCTTCCTGCTGCCCGCCCAGCTCGCCGCCGCGCCCGTCACCTTTACCCTGACCCAGCCCGACGGCACCACGGCGACGGCCCAGAGCAAAGGCAAACTCAGCGTGACGGGCAGCGGCCCCCGCGTGGGCGAAGTGACGGCGACGATTGCCGGGCGCGGCCTGCAAGCGGGCGGGCAGGTCTGGCGCAACGGTGCGGGCCGCAACTATGTAGTCTACCCGCGCACCGGGGCCAGAACCGTCGTGGTGGGCGAAGACGGCAACACCTACACCGTGCAGGTGTCGGGCGGCCTGACCCTCAACGCGCCCAAGTCCACCCTGACCCTGGCCCCCGAGGGCACGCCGCTGCCCCGCGTGATTTTCACCACCATCAACGTCAAGAACGTGGGCACCCACAGCGAAGTGCGCGTGCTGCTGCCCGCCCGCGTGCCGTTCACAGTCGAGCAGCAGGTCGGGGCGGGCAGCAGCAGCCTGGATATGCGGCTCTTTCACAGCATCTCGGACGTGGATTACATCGTGTCGGACGTGCCGCAGGGGGCCGTGCGCGACGTGCGCTGGACCCAGGACGCCGACGGCGTGGCCCGCGTGCATGTGGACCTGAACGGCCCGAGCTGGGGCTACGACGCCACCTACGAAGACGACAACACGCTGGTGCTGCGTGTCCGCAACGCCCCGAAACTCGACGCCCGCCAGCCGCTCTCCGGGCGCACCATCGTCATCGACCCTGGACACGGCGGCGGCGAATTCGGTGGGGCCGGCCCGCTGCGGGTCCCAGAGAAAAACCTGATGCTGCCGCTGGCGCTGCGGGTGGCCGAACTGCTGCGCGAAAAAGGCGCGAACGTGGTCCTGACCCGCGAGGGCGACGTGACCACGCCCATCTATGACCGGGCGCTGCTGGCAGAAGCGAAAAACGCCGACCTGCTGGTGAGCATCCACGCCAACGCCCTGCCCGACGGCGTGAACCCCGCTTCCAAACGCGGCTCGGGCGTGTACTACTACAACCCCCAGGCCCGCACCCTGGCCGACACCGTGCAGGCCACCCTGGTCGAAAAACTGCCCGACATCGGCAACGACGGTGTGCATTATCAGAATCTGGCGCTGACCCGGCCCACCACCCAGCTCAGCATCCTGATTGAAACGGCCTTTCTGACCGACCCGCAAAACCTGCGCCAACTCATGAGCGACACGGGCCGCGAACGCTTTGCCCAGGCGATTGCGCTGGGGCTGGAACGCTTCTACCGGGACGCAGCTTCCAAGGTGAAGTGACATGAAAAAACTCATCCTTCCTGCTTTTGCCTTTGCCCTCACCGCTTGCACGCCCACCTTGCAGGACGCCTCGGTGTGGCTTTCTCCCCCTGCCGTCTCCGTGCAGCGCGGCGCAGCTACCGAAGTCTCCCTGACTTTCGTTGACCGCGCCCAGCGCCAGGGCATTTACACCGTCTCGGTTCTAGGGAGCGTGAATATGGACGGCGTCAACGTCAAGCCCATCGGCTCCAGCATCATCAGCGGTAGCGGCGGCAGCGTGCGCCTCAGCATCGGCGTCGCGCCCAACGCCGATGTGGGAAAACACGTCACCAACGTGGTGCTGACGGGCAAAGAAGGCATGCTACAAACCACACTGACCGTCAACGTCGTTCCTTGACGCCCCGGCCCCTTACACTGGCCCTATGGACTTGAAGGCTCAACTCAAGGCCGCTGTCGAGGCCGCCGCCCAGCAACTGGGCATGACGGTAGACGCGGCGATTCAGGAAACGCCCAGCACCAAACCCGGCGACTACGGCACACCCGCTGCTTTTCAGATGGCGAAAGCCGCAGGCAAAAACCCCGCCGAAGTCGCCGCCGCGCTCGCTCAGGCCATCGTTTTGCCCGCCGGAATCAAGAAGGTGGAGGCCGTCGGGCCGTTCATCAACTTCTTTCTGGACGTGGGCGCGTTCGTGCGCGGCGTGGTCGAGCAGCCCTTCCAGATGCCCCAGTTGAATGGCAAAGTCGTCATCGAGCACACTTCGGTCAACCCCAACAAGGAACTGCACGTCGGACACCTGCGCAACGTGGTGCTGGGCGACAGCATGGCCCGCATCTTCCGGGCGGCGGGGCACACGGTCGAGGTGCAGAACTACATTGACGACACCGGGCGTCAGGCCGCCGAGAGCATTTTCGCCATGCAGCACTACGGGCGCATCTGGGACGAACAGACCAAGTACGACCACTGGATGGGCGAAGGCTACGTGCAGCTCAACGCCGACCCCCAGAAGGCCGAACTGGAACCCCAGATCAGCGAAGTGATGCACAAACTGGAAGCCGGGGTGCTGCGCCCGCTGGTCGAGCAGACGGTGAAGGCGCAGCTCGAAACCTGCTTTCGCCTCGGCGCTCGCTACGACCTGCTGAACTGGGAATCGGACGTGGTGGGCAGCGGGTTGCTGGGACAGGCCATGAACATTCTGGAGAGCAGCACGTACACCTCGCGCCCTGCCGAGGGCAAGTACGCGGGGGCCTTCATCATGGACGTGTCCGAGTTCATGCCCGGCCTCGAAGAACCCAATGTGGTGCTGGTTCGCAGTGACGGCAACGCCATGTACGCCGCCAAGGACATCGGCTACCAGTTCTGGAAGTTCGGCCTGTTCGAGGGCATGAAATTCAAGCCGTTCATGCAAGACCCCGAGGGCCGCGACATCTGGACGAGTGCCCCCGATGGGCAGGCCGACGAGGGACGGCGCTTCGGTCACGCCGAGGAAGTCATCAACGTCATTGACGCCCGCCAGGACCACCCGCAGACCGTGGTTCGCAGCGCCCTGGGTGTGGCAGGCGAGCAGGAGAAAAAAGAGCGCAGCATCCACCTCTCCTACGCTTTCGTGACGCTGGAAGGTCAGACCATCAGCGGGCGCAAGGGCCATGTGGTCAGCGCCGACGCCGCGATGGACGAGGCCCAGAAACGTGCCCTGGCCGAACTCGCCAAAATCAACCCCGAACTCGCCGCCCGTGACGACGCCCAGGAAATCGCCCGCCGCATCGGCATCGGGGCCATGCGCTTTGCGATGCTCAAGGCCGAGCCGACCCGCAAAATCGACTTCCGCTGGGAGCAGGCGCTGGCGCTCAACGGCGACACCGCGCCTTACGTGCAGTACGCGGCGGTGCGGGCCGCCAACATTCTGCGTAAGGCGCAGGAAGCCGGATACGCCACCGACGGCACCGGGGCCGACTGGGACGCCCTGCCCGAGATTGACCTGGTTCTCGCCAAGCAGGTCGCCAAGCTGCCCGAAATCGTGGCGCAGAGCGTGCGCGTGCATTCGCCGCACGTGGTCGCGCAGTACGCCCTGGACCTCGCCACCTCCTTCAACGCCTGGTACAACGCCAAGACCAAGCAGGGTAAACCCGCCACCAACGTCTTGCAGTCCGAAGAAGGCTTGCGCGAGGCGCGGCTGGCCCTGGTCGCCCGCTTGCGGACGGCCTTCGAGGAAACGCTGGCGCTGATCGGCATCGAGATTCCGGCGGCGATGTAACCCAAATATTGCCGATGGGCCGTGGGCTATGAGGAGCACCCTCACGGCTCACGGCCCATCGCTCATGCCTGATACGGGACTGGGCTTTACTCCGCACATCCGAGGAAAGCGCCCGAATGTGCTC
>NZ_JAUNHK010000126.1 GCF_030523985.1 Deinococcus sp. | reverse complement strand
AATACGTCCAGAACGCGAATTTTAGGGCAGGCCGAAGCTTTTGCACGAGTTGACCTTATCCCACATCTTTTCCGCTGTCGTCCTTCAAAGGGTTGACTTCCCCCTCCATCATCCATCAGCGCAGCGGGCAGGCCCTATACAGGTGCCGTTCTGCCCAAGACAGCGAACCCATCATCTATCATCCAACAGCCGCACCAGCCCACGCATCCGCGACGTGTCCACCTCGTCCGCCGTGATGTCCATCAGCACTGCGTCAAAGCGCTCCTGCCCCAGCCGAATCGCCCCGCGCCGCCGCCCGATTTCGCGGAAACCGACCTTTTCGTAGGCCGCGATGCCCCGCGTGTTGTACGAAAAGACGTTGAGCACGATGTTGTGCAGCCCCAGAAAGTACATGCCGTACTCGACCATCAGCCGCACCGCTTCCGAGCCGTAGCCGCCGCCCCAGTATTCGGGGTCGTGGATGCTGATGCCCAGTTCGGCGGTGACGTGGCGGTGGTTGATGCCGCGCAGGTCGGTGCCGCCGATGTAGGTCTGCCCCTCCCGCGTGTAGATGCCGAAAGCGGCCTGGTCGGGCTTGCTCTTGCTGACGCTCTCGTAGTACGCCTGCTCGTCTTCTAGGCTGAAGGCACCCCCGATGGCCCCCAGATACGCCGTGAGTTCCAGGTTGGCGAAGTGGCGGGCCATCACGGGCACGTCCTCGGGGCGCACGCGGGCGAGGATGACTTTTTCTCCGGTCAGGACGGGGTGGAGGTCGGCCACGCTCAGGCCCCGAACTCGCGCACGAAGTCTTCCTGACGGGCGTTTTCAATCGCGCCCCGGCGGGTTCGGCGTACCAGAGCGATGGCCTCGTCGGGTTCCATCCCCGCTTTGACCAGCAAGCAGGCCGCCGTCAGGCCCGCCCGACCCAGCCCGCCCCGGCAGTGGACGACCACGTTTTTGCCGTCCAGCAGCTTGTCCATCAGCTCATCCAGAAATTCCCCGAACTGCTGCGGGTCGCCCGGTACCTGACCGTCCACGATGGGGCAGGCACTCACCAGCAGCCCCCGCGCCTCGGCCTCGGCGTGGTAGCCGTCCATGCCCAGCATCTCGAACTCGAAGTCCTCAATCAGCGGAGCGATGACGTTGGTGCCCTGCCGCGCCAACTCGTGCATGTCGCCTTCCACGCTGCGGTTGTGGGTAACGCCGGGTTGCAGCAGGCTCTCGCCCTTCTTGCCGGGCGCGAAGGTCAGGCCGAGCTGTCCGGGCCAGAGGGCGGTGGGAATCCAGTCCACGCGAATGGGGTTGCCGGTCATGAGGGAAGTCTAAGGGCAAAGCCCTGGGTGGATGGGGGAGGGGCCGCCCCTCAGCTTTCCTGCAACCACCGCGCCGCGTCCAGCGCGTGATAGGTGATGATGGCGTCGGCCCCGGCCCGCACCATCCCGGTCAGGGTTTCGAGCACGGTGCGGCGCTCGTCCATATAACCGAGGCTGGCGGCGGCCTTGACCAGCGAGTACTCGCCGCTGACGTTGTAGGCGATCATCGGCAGGTCGAAGTGGTCGCGCACGGTCCGCATCACGTCCAGGTAGGCCAGCGCGGGCTTGACCATCAGGTAGTCGGCCCCCTGTTCCACGTCCAGACGGGCTTCGCGCAGGGCTTCGCGGTAGCCGCCCGACACGTCCATCTGGTAGCTGGCGCGGTCACCCTTGCTGGGCGCACTGCCCGCCGCCTCACGGAAGGGGCCGTAGTAGGCGCTGGCGTACTTGACGGCGTAGCTCATGACGGGGATGTGGGCAAAGCCTGCCGCGTCCAGCGCCGCCCGAATCGCCGCCACCTGACCGTCCATCATGGCACTCGGCGCGATGATGTTGGCCCCGGCGCGGGCCTGCGACACGGCGGTCCGGGCCAGCAAATCCAGCGTGGGGTCGTTGTCTACCGTCCAGTGTCCGCTGACTTCGTGGAGGTGTCCGCAGTGCCCGTGACTGGTGTACTCGCACAGGCAGGTGTCGGCAATCACGGCGAGGTCGGGCAACTCGGCTTTGATGGCCCGTGTCGCCCGCTGCACCACGCCTTCTTCGGCGTAAGCCTGAGTGCCCACTTCGTCCTTGTGGTCGGGAATCCCGAACAGGATGACCGAGCGGATGCCGAGGCTCTGCGCTTCCCGCGCCTTCTCCACCGCGCTGGGGATGGAGTGGCGCAGCACGCCTGGCATGGTGGAAATTTCAGTGTCGTCCTCGCCCTCATGCACGAACATAGGGAAGATGAACTGCTCGGGCGAAAGCCGAATTTCGCGGCTCAGCGCACGGAGGGCAGGCGTGCGGCGCAGGCGGCGGGGGCGCTGGGTGGGAACGGGGGTCATGCGCCAGAGGATAGAGGTTCGGGGGAGGGACTTATTTCAGTCCTGGCCTATTTCAGGCTCTTCGCAAGCCGCTGCGCTTCCTGGGCGTCGAAGTATTTGGCCCCCTTGGAAAAGAGGGTGTTCCAGGTGGTCGTCGTCACCACGCCGGTCGCGGGCAGCCCGTTGGCCGACTGAAACACCATCACGTTGGCGGTCGTCACCGGGCCGTACCAGCCGTCGCCGCCCTTGCCGGGGTCAACGCGGGAGACTTCCATCAGCCGCAGTTGCAGCAGGCGCACGTCCTCGCCGTGCATGCGCGGGTTGGTCAGCCGCAGCGTGCGCCGGAAGGGCGGCAGGGGGTTGGCGGGTTTGGCTGGCGTGGCCTGCGCTGCCTGGGCAGGCTGGGCCGTCTGCGCTGTCTGGGTTTGAGTCGCCTGAGCCTGCGAGGGCGTCAGGATGAGCAGGCTGCCCGTATCGGCCTTGACCACGCCCAGGTTGACATAGCCGCTGGGCGTCACGACCCAGTTGTAGACCCGTTGCCCGTCGGTGTCGGCCCGCCATGCGCCGTAGAGCTTGAGCTTGGCGGTCAGCGCCTTGCGGGTGGTGGTCAGGTCGCCGTCCGCCGTGACGCAGCGGGCCGCCGCCGACGCTTGCCGCACGCTGGGCGGGCAGACCGACAGCAGGCCATCCACCGCCAGGGCGGCAGCGTTGGCGGCGGCGGCGGTGTCGCGCTGGCTGGTGGCCCCCAGTGCGGTGCCCGCAAGGGTCAGACTGGTCGCCAGCATCAGAGCAAAGTGCTTCATGCGCTCAGTGTAGAGGCTTGGGAACCGTGCCATAAATCGGGTTTTCGAGTTGAATTTCCAGCCCCAGGCCCAGGTCGGCAGCGAGTTCTTCGGGGGTGTCACCCCAGCTTTCCAGGCTGATGTCACCAAAGCCGCGCTCGCGGGCCAGCGCACACACGCCCAGCAAAAGCGCCTGCCGCAGCGGCGTATGGCGCAGGTCGGGGCGCACGCCGGGGGCATCCAGTCGGGCGTAGCCTTCCTCGGGGGCAGCGCGGCATATGCCAGCAGCCTGCCCGTGTTCGTCCAGCGCCAGCAGGCTCAAGGCCGGGTCGTAGCCGCCCGCGCTGTCCTCTGCCGCTGCCGGGGACACGGCATGGTGCCCGATGCGGTCTTCGTAGGTCGCCAGCGCATCCAGCCGCAGCGCGAGGTCGGGCACGTCGCTCAGCGGGAGCAGCCGAATCCCGGCGGGAGCTTCGGCCCGGGCGGTGGGGGTCAGGCCCGCCAGCATGCGGTAGGCCGCCACTTCGCGCAGTCCCGCCGCTGCCAGTGCCTCGGCCCGCAACATGCCGCCGTCGGCAAAGGCGTACACGGGGCCGACCTCCTCACGGGCGGCCTGGGCCAGCGCCGCTCCGACTTCCACTTCCCAATCGCCTGGCAGCGCCCCGCCCATCAGTTCCCCTCCATGCGCGGGACTGGGCCGTACCCCCAGCGCCCCCAGCACCACGTCCCCTTCGTCCAGGGCGGCCCAGGCGTGGGTCAGGCTGTCGGTCAGCCAGCCCAGCTCCTCGGCGGGGGCACCGTACAGGGCGGCAAAAGCGGGCAGCAGTTCGGCAGGCGAGGCGGACACGACGCGCAGGGAGGGGGTCACGGGGTCAGGGTAGCAACTGCCGGGCGGGAGGCCCGAGGATAAGCGTTTTCGACACGTTTTTTCGCCGTCCCCTCGTTACCCTGTGACCATGACTGCCCCCGAAAAACCCCGCACCGTCCTGATGCTGCACGCCTACCCGATGTCCGCCGCCATGTGGCAGGAGCAAAAGCAGGTGCTCGAGGCGGCGGGCCTGACCGTCATCGCACCCAACATGCCGGGATTCGGCGGGCGCGAGGGCGCGATGGTGTCGCTGCCGCAGACCGTGGAGGCGCTGCTGGCCGAGTTGCCGCAGGAACCGCTGAGCGTGGTGGGCCTGAGCATGGGCGGCTATCTGGCGCTGGAACTGCTGCGTCAGGCCCCCGAGCGCGTGGGGCGGTTGGTGCTGGCGGATACTTCCAGCCGCACCGACAACCCTGAAAAGCAGGAAGACCGCCGTCAGCAGGCCAGCCGCGTGCTGGATGAAGGCCGCGAGTTCATCATCGACGCGGCCCGCGAGGAGCACTCGGCGTCTACCTTCAAGAAGGTGCTGCCGATGATTGAGGGTGCTTCCCGTGAAGGCATTGCGGGCGCACTGGACGCGATGGCGGCGCGAGAAGAGGGGCGCACCACCCTGCAAACGCTGCAAGTGCCCCTGCTGGTGCTGGTGGGCCGCGAGGACACCCTGACCCCGATTGAACTGGCGCAGGAAATCGCGGACGCCGGACGCGGCGAACTGGTGATTCTGGATGGCGCGGCGCACCTGTCGAACCTGGACCAGCCCGAAGCGTTCACGGCGGAACTGCTGCGCTTCCTGGCCTGAGAAATCTAGAGAGTGATCCGAGCTTCAGGCCCGCAGCGCTTCGTACAGCGCCAGGTATTCCCGCGCTGGCCCCTCCCAGGAGAAGTCCAGCGACATGGCGCGTTCGGCGCGGGCCTGCCATTCCTCGCGGTCCTGAAAGGTGGCGTAGGCGTCCTGACACGCGGCGGCCAGAGCTTCGGGCGTGGCGTCGGCAAAGCGGAAGCCCAGGTCGTGCGGCACGGTGTCCACCAGTCCGCCCGTTTCTCGCACCACAGGCAGGGTGCCGTAGCGCATGGCGATGAGCTGCGATAAGCCGCACGGCTCGAAGCGGCTGGGCATGGCGAAGGCGTCGGCGCCGGCGTAAATGCGGTGCGCCAGCGGCTCGTTCATGCCGTGCTCGAAGGTGACGCGAGGATGCTGCGCCCAGCCCGTCAGCGAGGCTTCGAGCAGCGGGTCGCCACTGCCCAGCACGACCACGTTCCAGTCGCGGGTGAGTTCGGGCAGCGCCTCAATCAGCAGGTCCATGCCCTTCTGGTCGGCCAGTCGGCTCACGGTCGCCAGAATTGGGGCGTCGTCCAACCCGAATTCCTGGCGCAGCGCGGCGGTGGCTCCGGTTTTGTCGGTGGGCTGCGAGAAAGGCACGATTTCGGGGTCGGTGCGCGGGTTCCAGCGCTCTTGGTCGAGGCCGTTCAGGATGCCCGACAGCCGCCCTTCGTGGGTCAGGCGCACCATCAACCCTTCCAGTCCCTCGCCGTAGCGCCGGGTGGTGATTTCCTGGGCGTAGGTCGGGCTGACGGTGGTGACCCGGTCGGCAAAATTCAGGCCCGCTTTCATCAGGTTCAGGTCGAAGAAGAATTCGACGCCCTCCGGCCCGAAGGTCCATTCCGGCAGGCCCGTCCAGGGGGCGGCTTCCTGAAGGTTCCAGCGGCCCTGGTATTGCAAGTTATGCACCGAAAAGACGGTGTTCAGGCCGCGCAGGTGGGCGTGGGCCACGACCAGCCCGGCCTGCCAGTCGTGCCCGTGCAGCACGTCGGGCAGAGAGCCGCTGGCCTCCAGCACAGGCAAAGGCGCCCGCCCGAAACGGCAAAAGCGCCAGACATCGTCGGGGTGGTAGAGGCCGGGGCGCTGAAAGTCCTCCAGGCCGAGAAACAGGTAACGCACGCCCTCCTGCCGCACTTCGCCCAGCCACGCGGGGCCGACGCCGTCCACCTCGCCGCGCCAGATGGCCTGCGGCTGGCCCTGCAAGCTGGCGTACCAGGGCGACAGCACCGTGACTTCGGCGCCCAGCCGCGCCTGCTCGGCGGGCAGCGCCCCCAGGACATCGCCCAGTCCGCCGGAGCGCGAGAAGGGAAAGACCTCGGAGGCCACATGCAGAATGTGCATGGCTCCACTGTAGCGCCCACCTGGGGGCCGCAGGCGGGGCTACGCGGGGTGCGTTTGACAAGCCTGGGGGCCGCTGCTACACTTCCTCTCGCCTTGACGAAGGGCGAAAGACCGTTCATCGCGGGCTCTTAGCTCAACGGTCAGAGCAGTCGGCTCATAACCGATTGGTTGCCGGTTCAAATCCGGCAGGGCCCACCAGAATTACGGGCGGTTAGCTCAGTGGTAGAGCATTCGCTTCACACGCGAAGGGTCGTAGGTTCAAGTCCTATACCGCCCACCAAAAAGACCTCGGCAG
>NZ_JAUNHK010000015.1 GCF_030523985.1 Deinococcus sp. | reverse complement strand
TGGAGTGGCCCAGTTGTCCCCGCTCGGCTTTGAAAAAAGGCCAGAGGCGACCCACTGCGGCGGCAGGCGAAGAAACCAACAACTTCCAGCTGTCCGAAGCGTCTACCGCCTCCTGAATCTGCACAGTCACCGGAGCATCCACGCGCGTCGGCGTCAGCTTCAGGCCCGCTACGTCGCCCTGAATGGCGGACAGCCCGCCCACCACTTTCCGTACCCGCTCCACGTCGGCGCGGCGGGCGACAGGTCGCCACGTCACGGCGTACCCCAGCGGGCTGGACATGGCTTTCAAGCTGACGTAGGCGTATTTATTCTTACCCTGCGCAGCCGTTTCCGCGATAGGCACGGTAGAAACAGGCTCCCCCTTTTGCTGCACCTGTACCGTCCGCCGCGTACACCCACAACAAGCCACCAAACTCCACCAGCACGGGCTGAGGCTGCGGCGCAGCGCGGGTGAGGGGTGGCGGGAGTAGAGCGAGTTTCAGACGTACCACCACGCGGGTCGGCACGGCGGGGCCGCAGTCGTCGTACTTCACTTTGATGTTGCGGATGGTCTGGGCTTCGTACCCCTCGCGGTTGACAGTAACGGTGTAGAGGTTGCCGTCGTTGGTGACTTTGAGCCAGGGGCGGGGCCGTGCGTCCAAGTCGGTGCCCTGATAAAGCACCTCCTCGTGCGCAGTTTTGACGATGAGGTCTAGTGCAGGGCGGGCAATGGTGGCGCAGGTACGAATAGGCACTGGATTGACCACAGTTTGCGGGGCAGCACCCGCCCCCGCAGAAGCAAAGGCGAATTTTGGCATGGCTTCAGGCTAGGGCTTGAGACTGACGGGATGTTGAAGAGGCGACAACTGAATACCTGTCAAACTGCCATACTTCTTCCATGTCCCTCCAGAACGTTACCAATCCTTTTGACAACTCTGGGGCCGCCGAACGCTACAGCCTGGGCCGTCCTGCTTTTCATGGGCTGATTCTGGAGCGGCTGCGGCCTTACCTGCGCGGCAACGAACTGGGGGCAGATGTGGCGTGTGGCACGGGATTATCCAGTGTGGCGCTGGCGGAGCTGGTTTCAGAAGTTCGCGCCTATGAAATCTCTGGGGCGATGTTGGCCCATGCCCTGCCGCATCCCCGTGTGGCCTATGCTCAGGCCGCTGCCGAAAGCCTTCCGCTCCCCGATAACGTGCTGGACGTGCTGACGGTGGCGCAGGCTTTTCACTGGTTTGACCGTCAGGCATTCTTGCAAGAGGCGCGGCGCACGCTGAAAAGCTCTGGCGTTCTGGCGCTGTACGACGATTTTTTTGTGGGGGAAATGGGAGGTCAGCCCACGTTTACGGCGTTTGCCAAAGCCTATTTCGCCCGTTATCCCGCGCCAGCCCGTCACCGTGAACCTTTTGGTGAAGCCGATGCACAGGCGGCGGGCTTTAGCTTCACGGAATCGCGCTGGCAACATCCTTTGAAGATGACGAAATCTCAGTTGTTGGCCTACCTGCTGACCCATTCCAACATTGCCGCCGCCACCGAGGCAGGTACTCCACCCTCAGAGATAACCGCTTGGTTAGAGGCTGAACTTGCGCCGTTCTACGAAACAAACGCTGAGCAGGAAATCATGTTTAGCGCTCTGTTGACTGTCTGCCAGCCGCTCTAGTGCTAATCATGCCCCGCGAAGCCGAATTACTCACCCTCCGCATAGACAAAGCCCTGTACCAACGCGCCAAGGCTGCCGCCGCCGAGCAGGGCGTGACGCTCACCCGCTTTATTGAACAGAGTTTGCGAGAAAAGCTGGAGGGGAAAGCCCGCACCCAGGCGACTAGACTGTCTCCATGACCCCACCCAAAACCCAACTCACCTACGTTACCGACACCTACTGCATCTGGTGCTGGGCCTTTGGCGACAGCCTGCGCGAATTTGCCCGCCGCAACGCGGAGCGCCTGACAGTGGAAGTGCTGCCCGCCGGAATGCTGGTCGGTGAGCGCGTCGTGCCCGTAGGCGAAAAACCCCGTGTGCTGGAAGGGGCCGAGCGCGTGACCGAATTGACCGGGGCGCAATTTGGCAAGGGCTTCCGTGAAGCGGTGCGGGATGGCAAGACGGTACTGGATTCCACGGTGTCGGCAGTGGCGTTCTGGGCCGCGATGGAGCAAGCGCCTGAGCGTGCGCTGGACATTGCCCACGCGCTGCAAAAGGCGTGGTATGTAGATGGGGCTGACCTGCACGACGCCGAAGCCTTGACAAACGTGGCCCACGAACTGGGGCTGAATGCCGAGCAATTTCTGGACGCGGTGGCAGACCCCGCCATGCTGGCCCAGGCCGAAAACGGCTTCGAGCGCCGCAAAACGCTACCCGTGAAGGGCTACCCGACCCTGCTGGTGCATACGCCGGACGGCCCCAAACGCATCGGCGGGGCGACGGCGACCCCCAAAAAACTGGAAGCGGATTTCGAAGCAGTGCTGCGCGGCGAGGAAATCGCGGAGGAGGAGGAATAACCCTCGCCTACCCCACCCACCTCGGCACCAGCGCCAGCGTTTGCAGCACCAGTTCGTAGATTCCGGCCTGCTCGCCCGAGAGGTCAGCGACCAGTTGCACCGCGCCGGGGGTCTGGCCTTCGTAGAGGCCCTCGAAAAACCAGTGTTCGCCCGGACTCGCCAGCAGGTGAATGACGGGCGTCTGCGCCCAGGTCTGGCCCTCGACCACGTCTTCCCCGAAGCAGGTCAGGTCAGCGACCAGCACGCCGCAGCCGACCACGACGGCGTAATTTTCGTCGGCGGTAATCAGGGCGTCCGCCGGGTTGCCGTACATCCAGCCGACTTCCCAGCGGTTGCCCGCAAAATTGCCGATGGTGACGGTTTCGCCGTCCGCCAGCACCTGCCAGCCGCCGCGCTCGGTCAGCAGGACTTCACCGCTGTTCATGAGCCTCCCCCAGCAGGTCGCGCTGCCAGCCGTGCAGGAGTTCCAGCGCCTGCATGGGCGTCAGCCGTCCCAAATCCAGGGCCGCCAACTCACGCCGCAGCTTGCCGTCGTCACCCTGGGCATTGAGCGAGGTCAGCAGCCGCGCCGCCCGCGCCGTGACCGGAGCAGGCAGACCCGCGAGTTTGGCGACTTCCACCCCATAACTTTGCCGCGCCGCGCCGGGAATGACCTGATGGTAAAAGGTCAGACCCGTCTCATCTTCCTCGGCGGCGACGTGCAGGTTGACCAGGCCAGGGTGGTCGAGTTCCAGCCGCGTCAACTCGAAATAGTGCGTGGCAAACAGCGTATGCGCCCCCGCCGCGTGCAGATGCTCCAACGCCGCCTGCGCGATGGCGAGGCCGTCCAGCGTGGAGGTGCCGCGTCCGACCTCATCCAGAATGACCAAGCTACGCGAGGTCGCCCCGTGCAGGATGGTCGCCAGTTCGGTCATTTCCACCATGAAAGTCGAGCGCCCGCCCGCCAGGTCGTCCGAGGCGCCGATGCGGGTGTGAATGGCGTCGTAGATGGGCAGTTCGGCGCTGTCGGCTGGCACGAACGAGCCGATTTGATGCAGCAGGGCGCAGAGGGCCACCGTGCGGAGGTAGGTGCTTTTGCCCGCCATGTTGGGGCCGGTCAGCAGCAGCGTGTGCCGCCTGCGCCCGAGTTCGGCGTCGTTGGGCACGAACTTGCCGCCCGTCGCCCGCTCCACCACGGGATGACGCGCCTGCCGCAGCCGCGTGTCGCCGCCAGTGGTCTGGGGCCGCGTCCAGCCGCAGTCCACCGCGATTTCGGCCAGGGCCGAGAGCACGTCCAGTTCCGCCAGTGCGCCTGCCGCTTCGCCCAGCGCCTCGGTATGGGCCGCCAGCGCGTCGCGCAGCTCGGTAAAGACTTCCACTTCCAGCCGCCCTGCCGCCGCTTCCAGACGGGCGATTTCACGTTCACGTTCGCGCAGGTCGGGGCGGGTAAAACGGGCACGGTCTTTGAGGGTCGCAATCTGGCGGTAGTCGGCGGGGACTTTGGAGAGGTGGGCCGAGGTGACTTCGAGGTAGTAGCCGAAGACGTTGTTGAAGCCGACCTTGAGGCTGCCGATGCCGGTGCGTTCGCGTTCGCTGACTTCCAGCGCCGCCAGCCATTCGCGGTGCGAGAGTGCCTGGGCGCGGAGGTCGTCCAGTTCGGCGTGAAAGCCTTCGCGAATCAGCCCGCCTTCACCCAGCCTCAGCGGCGGTTCGTCCACCAGCGCGGCGCGGATGCGGGTCACGACTTCAGGCAGCGCGGCGAGGCGGGCGCGGATGTGGCCCAGCAGTCCCTCATGGCCCAGCAGCAGGCGGTCGGCTTCGGGCAGCAATTCCAGCGTGCGGGCCAGCGCAGCGACTTCGCGGGGGGCGGCGCGGCGGGTAGAGACACGGGCGGCAAGGCGTTCGAGGTCATGGGCGCGGTAGAGCAGCGAGCGCACGCCGCCGCGCAGGTCGGGAGCGCGGGTCAGGGCTTCTATGGCATCCAGCCGCGCACGAATGCTGAGTTCGTCCAGCAGCGGCGAGCGCAACCAGGCCCGGAGGCGCCGCCGCCCGCCCGCCGTGCGCGTCTGGGCCAGCGTGTCCATCAGCGTGACGCCCTGGGGCGACTGCGCGTGAAACAGTTCCAGCGCCCGCACTGCCGCCTCGCCCAGCCGCATGTGCGCCCCCGGCTCAAAGCGCACCACCCGCCGCACCATGTCCAGCCGCCCCTGCTGCGTCAGGCGGGCGTAGCCAAGCACCGCGCCGCAGGCCCGCCGCAGCGCCGCCGTGTTCAAGGTTTCGGGAATCTCGCCCAGCGTAGCGGTAATTTCGGCCTGGGCTGCCGTCTCATCGAAGTTGGCGGGCGAGAGCATCACGGGAAAACGGGTCTGGAAATCCGCCAGCAGCGCCGGGTTGCTACCCAGTTCGGGGGCCAGCAACACCTCGCGGGCACGGCAGCGCGAGAGTTCGTCGTACAGGGCGAGGCGGGTATGAAAGGCCGCCGCCCGAAATTCGCCCGTGGAGACATCCAGAAGCGCAAGCGCGTAACCCTCGCCCGTCGCCACCGCCGCCAGATAGTTCTCGTCGGCGCTCAGGTGCCGTTCCTCGGTCACGGTGCCGGGGGTCAGCAGTTGCACCACCTTGCGCTCGACCAAGCCGGAGCCGGGTTCTTCTACCTGATCCGCCACCGCCACGCACACGCCCGCCGCCAGCAGCTTTTCGACGAACCCGTCGAGGGTTCGCAGCGGAATCCCGGCCATCGGCGTAGAAAAGTCCTTGCTGGACTTGTGCGTCAGCGCCAGCCCCAGCAACCGGGCGGTGCGCTCGGCGTCCTCGCCAAAAGTCTCGTAAAAGTCGCCCACCTGAAACAGCAAAATGGCGTGTGGGAGCTGCGCGGCGACCTCATCGCGCATGGCGACGTACTGCTCGAGCATCGGCGGCAAGGTGCCTGTCCCCGTGCCTTTGAGAACGCTCTGGGCCAACCGGGAAGAAGGGACAACGGGCATAGGGGCAAGATAGCGCATGCTTTTACGTTCACAGCGAAATAAAACTGGGAGATGCCCTTGCTGAGAGGCTCAATCCCCCCATCACTTTTCCCTTTGCCGTCTAGACGGCCTCACAGAAGTTGCGTTAAGCGCCCGAGTTGGTCAGAAATTTACAAAAATTGCGCCCAATATGTTCGCAAGGTTTATTTATGAATCAAAAAAAGCATTTTCTGCCCTCTTTATTGCCTTGAAAGCAGGTGAGCTTGCATTGACTTTCCCTAAAGGCATCCTTAAAATCGCTTCACCTCAAACACTGACGTTATGGACACGGGGTCCTTGACGTTTCTCTTTTCCTGGAGGAATCGAAATGAAGCAAACGCACTTTGGCCTTGTTGTCCTCGCCGCCCTGACCCTCGGCAGCGCTCAGGCCGCCACCACCGTCAAGATCGCCACCATTTCTCCCCTCTCCGGCAGCTCCAGCAACCTCGGCCTGCAAATCAAGAACGGCACGCAGCTCGCCGTGAACGAGTACAAGGCGCAGTTCGCCAAACTGGGCATGAACCTTTCACTGGTGGCCTACGACGACCAGGCCGACCCCGCCACCGGCACCGCCGCCGCCCGCCGCGTGGCCGCCGACAAGACCATCCTGGGCGTGGTCGGCACCCTGAACTCGGGCGTGGCGATTCCTGCCAGCCAGGCCCTCGCGCCCAGCAAGGTGGCGATGGTCAGCCCCGCCAACACCAACGAAAAAGTGACCGACCGTGGCCTGAAGAACATGAACCGCATCTGCGCCCGTGACGACGCGCAGGGGCCTGCCGGAGCCGACTTCGTGGTGGACACCCTCAAAGCCAAGAAGGTCTACGTCCTGAACGACAAGACCCCCTACGGCGAAGGGCTGGCGGCCCAGGCCGAGAAGCGCCTGAAGGCCAAAGGCGTGCAGGTCGTGCAGAGCGAAGGTGTGGCGGGCGAGGAGCGCGACTTTACCGCCATCATCACCAAGATTCAGACCCTCAAGCCCGACGCCATCTACTTCGGCGGCCTCTACGGGCAGGTCGGCCCCTTCGCCCAGCAGCTCCGCGCCAAGGGCATCCAGACCCCCATCGTCGGCGGTGACGGCTTCGACAGCGAAGACCTCATCAAGCTCGCGGGCGCTGCCGGGGCCAACAACATCTACTTCACCACCGTCGCGCCTCCCATCGACGCCGTGCCCGCCGCCAAGGTGATGGCCGTGAACTTCAAGAAGACCTTCGGCAGCGACGTGCAGGGCTACGGCATCATGGGGTACGACGCCGCCAAGGTCGTGCTCCAGGGCATTCTCGACGCCGCCCGCAAGAACGGCAACAAGGCCCCCAGCCGCGCCCAGGTCGAAACCGCCATCCGCAGCGGCACCTTCAAGAACCTGCTGACGGGCGAAGTCTCCTTCGACAAGAACGGTGACCGCAAGAGCGGCAAGATGTACGTCATTGCCGTCAAGAACGCCAAGCGCAGCACCGCTGGCACCGTGAACGTCCTTCGCAAGTAAAACCGGACAGGTCACCCGGTTGCGGGGGGAGTGAGGCGAGAATTCGGGCCAAACTCCCCTTCGACGCTGCTTTACAAGGGCCGACCGAAGGAAAACTATGGATTTAAACACTGTTCTCACTGTTTTGGCTCAGGTCTTTGTCGGGGGCCTGAGCCTCGGCGTGCTGTACGCCATCATCGCGCTGGGCTACACGATGGTGTACGGCGTGCTGCAACTCATCAACTTCGCCCACTCCGAGGTCTTCGTGGCGGGCGGCATCACGTCCTACTTCGTCTTCGAGGCGCTCAAGGACTCCTCCATGAACGGCTACCTCAAGCTGCTCATCGCGGCGCTGGCCGCCATGGCGGTCTCGGGGGCACTCAACGTCCTGATCGAGCGCCTCGCCTACCGCCCGATTCGCGGCGCACAGCGGCTGGTGCCCCTGATCACCGCCATCGGCGTGTCGCTGATTTTGCAGGACTTGATGCGACTGCTGGTCGGTCTGCGCGGTCTGTTCGACCTGAGCGTGACGCTGCCGCAGGGCTTCGCCAACCCCATTAACAAGGTGGCGGGCCTGGACATTTCCATGCTCAACCTTCAAGTCAAGGACATCATCCTGATCGTGGTCGCCAGCGCCATGCTGATCGGCCTGAACCTGCTTGTCAACCACACCCGCCTGGGCCGCGCCATTCGCGCCGTCGCCCATGACCGTCAGACGGCGGGCCTGATGGGGATTAACCCCAACGGCATCATTTCCTTCACCTTTTTGCTCGGCGGGGCGCTTGGTGGGCTGGGCGGCGTGATGTTCGCCATGAAGTACCAGGCCATCAACGCCTACTCGGGCATGGTTCCGGGCATCAAGGCGTTCACGGCGGCGGTGCTGGGCGGCATCGGCAACATTCCCGGCGCGGTGCTGGGCGGACTGGTGCTGGGCTGGCTCGAAACTTTCCTGGGTGTGGTCAGCCTCTTTTCCAGCATTCCTGGCCTGGGCTGGCTCTCGGCAATTAAGGCCGAGTACAAAGACCTGGGCGCGTTCCTGGCCCTGATTCTGATTCTGTTTATCAAGCCTGCTGGCCTGCTGGGTCGGGCCACGACGGAGAAGGTGTAACCATGACGACCCTTCCGACTTCGCCCGCGCCGCTGCGCCCGCTGGACACCCGCCCAGATCGCACCTGGCCCCTGCTGGCCTACTCTGCCGTGACCGCCACCTTGCTGATTCTGATGCGCGGCGCCGTGTCCGACGGCCCCATGCGCCTGCTTCAGCCTCTGCTGTTCGGCGGCTTTCTGCTCTCGCTGCTGTTCGCCTACCAGTGGAAAGCGGCGGGCTGGGCCAAAACTGCCGTTTTCGCGCTGGCCATCGTCTTCGTGCTGCCCTTCATGGGTCAGACCAATACCTCTTACTTCGACCTGGTGATTCAGATGCTCATTTTCGGGGCGCTGGCGCTGGGCCTCAACATCGTGGTGGGCCTAGCGGGTCTGCTCGACCTCGGCTACATCGCCTTCTTCGCGGTGGGTGCGTACCTGTGGGGCATCTTCGGGTCGCCGCAGTACGGTGAAATCACTGGCAATGCTGCGTTTGCCGCCGGGGTCAATCCGGCCCTGTTCTGGCTCTTTATTCCGCTGGCGGTGGCCGCAGCCGCAGCCGTCGGCGTACTGATCGGTCTGCCCGTGCTCAAGCTCAAGGGCGACTACCTCGCCATCGTGACGCTGGGCCTGGGCGAAGTGATTCGTATTTTCGCCAACAACCTCGGCGTGACCAACGGGCCGCAGGGCATCGACGGGATCGAGAGTGCGCCCGTGCCCTGGCTCAACGGCATCGCCGCCAGCCTGGGCTTTGCCGAAGACCAGTACCGCCTGTTTTTCCTCTACATCTTGGTGCTGGTCGTCATCGCCATCGTGATTCTGGTCAACTACCGCCTCGACCGCTCCAAGATCGGGCGCTCGTGGATCGCCATTCGTGAAGACGAAGTGGCGGCGCAGGCGATGGGCGTGCCACTGCTCAAGACCAAACTGCTGGCCTTTGCGACGGGTGCCAGCTTTGCAGGCGCGATGGGTGTGATTTTCGCCGCCAAGCAAGCCTTTATCGACCCCAAGAGCTTCGACTACTTCCAGTCCATCGGCGTGCTGAGCATGGTGATTCTGGGCGGCATGGGCAACATTGCGGGCGTGCTGGTCGGCGCGGTGGTCGTGACCATGCTGAACCTGATGGTGCTGCCGACCATCAGCGAAGTGATGCAGGCCCAGTTCCCCAACATCAACCAGAACCTCGACCCCAGCAAGTACCAGCGCCTGATTTTCGGCCTCGTGCTGGTGTTCATGATGCTGTTCCGCCCCGAAGGGCTGGTGCCCAGCGAGCGCCGCAAGGCCGAAATGCACCACGACGACGCCCCCGGCAGCAACGACCCGGCTCCCGACAGCCTGACCGCCGACAACCTGCGGCATGAAGGCGGCATCGGCGGCCACCTCAGCGACGGCACGGCAGCGCAGCCGCTCTCGCCGGGGCTGGCGAAAGAGGACAACGAGCGCCCAGGAAGTGTGAAATGAGCCTACTCGACGTTCGCAATTTGACCAAGACGTTCGGTGGCCTGACCGCCGTGAACGACGTGACCTTTCAGGTGCCCGAGCGCAAAATCATCAGCGTCATCGGCCCCAACGGTGCGGGCAAGACGACCTTCTTCAACCTGATTACCGGGATTTACGCCCCCGACAAGGGCACGGTCACCCTCGCCGGACAAAACCTCGTCGGGCTGCGGCCTGACCAGGTGGTGGAAGCGGGCATCAGCCGCACGTTCCAGAACATTCGCCTGTTTCCCAGCATGACCGCCGAAGAAAACATCATGCTCGGGCGCGGCGTGCGGCTCAAGGGCGGCTTCTGGGACTCGGTGCTGCACACGCCCCGTTTCAAGAAGGACGAGGAAGAAGCCCACGCCACCGCCCGGCTGATGCTCGATTTCGTGGGCCTGAGCAAGTGGCGCGGCGAACTGTCCACCAACTTGCCCTACGGCGACCAGCGCAAACTGGAGATTGCCCGCGCCCTGGCGACCACGCCCAAGCTGATTTTGCTGGACGAACCGGCGGCGGGCATGAACCCCCGCGAAACCGAGGACCTCAAGGCCCTGATTCGCGCCATTCGGGACGAACTGGGCGTGACGGTGGTCCTTATCGAGCACGACATGCGCCTCGTCATGACCCTGTCCGAGCACATCACCGTCCTGAATTACGGCTCCAAACTGGCCGAGGGGCTGCCCCACGAGGTTCGCAACAACCCCGAAGTGATGACCGCTTATCTCGGCAGCGGCGCGGTGGCGGGCGACTACGGCAAGGAGGCCCGCTGATGACCGCTTCAAACACTGTGCTGGAACTGCAAAACGTCCACACCTACTACGGCCAGATCGAAGCCCTCAAGGGCCTGAACATGACCGTGAACGAGGGCGAAATCGTGGCGCTGATCGGCGGCAACGGGGCGGGCAAGACGACCACCCTGCGCACCATCAGCGGGATGATGAAGCCCAAGACGGGCACCGTGACCTACCTGGGCCAGAACGTGACGGGCATTCCCTCGCAGAATCTGGTCGGACGCGGCATGGCCCACGTGCCCGAAGGCCGCCGTATCTTCCCGCAGATGACCGTGCGCGAAAACTTGGAAGTGGGTGCCTACACGGTCAACGACAAGGCTGCCATCAACGCCCGCATCGAAGAAGGCTTCGAGCTGTTCCCACGTCTGCGTGAGCGTGAATCGCAACTCGGCGGCACCATGTCGGGCGGTGAGCAGCAGATGCTCGCCATTGCCCGCGCCCTGATGATTGCGCCCAAGGTGCTGCTGCTCGACGAACCCAGCATGGGTCTGTCGCCGCTTTTCGTGGAAAACATCTTCGCCATCATCCAGAAGCTGAACAAGGAACGCGGCACCACCATCTTGCTGGTGGAGCAGAACGCGAGCATGGCCCTGAGCATCGCCCACCGCGCCTACGTGCTGCAGACCGGCGAAATCAAGCTGAGCGGCAATGCCCAGGACATCGCCCGCGACGAAACGGTGCGTAAGGCTTACCTCGGCGACGACTGAGCGAGGCCAAAGGAAAGGGGGCAGAGGGTGGAGAACCTTCTGCCCCTTTCTGTTGGCCCTGAGTTTTATACGGCTTTGGATTACGTTACGCGCATCCAAGAAAAGAACTTGAATGCGCTTCACTCCATCCAAAGCCGTATTTTCTTTTACTCGTTTCACTCGGAAAAACAGATTTCGTAGGAAATCTATTTTTCAAAGTGGTATTACTTGCGGTTGATGGTCATGGTGGACGCCGTGCTGCGCTTGCCGCCCTTGACGGCGATCACGTACAGCTTGGCGCTGGTGCGGTCCCCGGCGGCGTTGAATTTGATATCGCCCGTAATCAGGCCCTTGTAAGTGCCGCTGCGGACGGCTTTTTCGACCTGTTCGCGGCTGGGTGCCTTGTTGCCGTTCGCCTTGGTGGCGTTGAGGATGCTGCGCAGGAGGACTTTGGTGGCGTCGTAGCTCATGATGCCGAAGCCCTGAAGGTCGCTGCCGAAGGCTTTGCGGTAGCTGGCGGCGGTCGCTTTGGCGTTGGGCACGGCGTTCAGGGGCGGCGCGACGGTGGTGAAGTAGATGTTGTTGGCTCCCTTGCCCGCCAGTTTTTCGAGGTCTTCGCTGTCGTAGCCGTCGCCGCCCACGATGGGCGTGTTGATGCCCTTGGCGCGGAGTTGCTGGGCGAACGCCGCCGCCTGACCGTACATGGCCCCGAAATAGATGGCGTCGGGCTTGAGGGTCTGAATTTTGGTGATGATGGCACTGAAGTCGCGCTCGGTTTCGGCGACGCCTTCATTTTGGACAATGCTGACGCCAGCGGCCTTCATGGTCTTGGCGGCTTCGTCGGCGAGGGCCTGACCGTAGGCGGTCTTGTCGTTGAGGACATAGACCTTCTTTGCCTTCAGCGTCTTGGCGACGAAGTTTCCGGCGGCAGGCCCCTGGTCGTCGTTGCGGGCACAGATGCGGCTGATGTTCTTCAGGCCCCGGTCGGTGACCTGTTCGTTGACGTTGAGCGGGCTGACGATGGCGAGGTGGCTGGGCGCCAGAGCCTGACTGACGGGCAGCACCACGCCCGAGTTGACGGTACCGACCATGCCCAGGATGGACTTGTCGGCGGCCATGCGGCGGGCGGCGGCGGTGCCGGTGGCGGGGTCGGCCTGGTCGTCGTAGGCCACCAGCGAGAGGGTCAGGCCCGCCTTGACGAACTCGGCCTTCATTTCGTTCACGGCGAGTTGCGCCCCGTTCTTGACCTGCACGCCCATGTTGCTCGACGACCCCGACAGCGGGCTGAGGGTGGCGATTTTGATGGGCGTAGCGGCGCTGGCCTGGGCAGTAGCGAGTGCCGCAAGCAGCGTCAGAGAAAAGCGAATGGTTCTTTGCATGAATCCTCCGGGGAAAGGGCCAGAGTGCGGCCTTCCGTAGTTGTGTCGGTGTGCCGAGTGTAGCCCTAACGGGGGCGGCAATGGTCACTTCCGGCAGCGAAGCCCCCAACTTCACGCCGAGCGTCTTCGTAGAACAGTTTGGTGTGGTACATGCGAATTTGCCCCGCTGCGTACAGGGCGTCGAATTCGGCCTGGGTGACATAGCGGGCCTCGGCAATTTCGTCGGTCAGAACGGGCGCTAGGCGCTGCCCTGGCTCCGGCTCGGCCAGCCACGTGGCGCAGAATCAGCGCGTCATCGGGAAAGCGGCCCAGATACGCCCCCAGAAACTTGACGAGGCGCACCCGCAGCCCCGTTTCCTCATAGGCTTCGCGCAGGGCGGTGTCTTGCGGGTTTTCGCCCTCTTCGACACTGCCGGACGGGACATGCCACAGACCGACTTTCTGCTGCTTTCCATCTCCCTTTTCCCGAACCAGCAAGATGTCGCCCTGTCCGTTCAGAATGACCACGCCCGCTGCCCTGAGGCTCACGGGGACGTGAAAGCGTTCGTCCCACTGCATCCCTACCAGCCCCGGCGCTCGCGCAGTCCGGTGATGTGGGCCGTGTGGTGCCGCCCGTGCCAGTCGTACATGGCGAGCAGGGTGTCCAGCGTCCACTCGCCGCTGTCGGGGTGCGTCCAGCGGCGCTGCCAGTCGGTCACGCCTTCCAGCACCGTGACCCAGCGGGCGTGCAGCGATTCCAGCAGCAGCAGGCTCAATTCGGTGGCGAGGTGAGAATCGGACAGTTCGGCCCACAGCTCCTCGTGGTAGGGCTTGACGGTGGGGTTATCCTCGGTCAGCGCCAGCTTGGTGCGGACATAGGCGTTGAGGTGGCTGTCGGCAACGTGGTGGACGACCTGCCGCAGCGTCCAGCCGCCCTCGCGGTAGGGCGTGTCGAGTTGCTCGCCCGAGAGACCGGCGACCGCAGAGCGCAGGCGGGCAGGCAGGTCACGCAGACTTGCCAGCGCCGCCTGTCGCTCGGCGGGGGTGAGTTGGCGCACCTGCGGCATGGGGCCGAGGGGAAAGCGCACGGCGTCGGCGGTCATTTGCGCCCCCCCTTCTTGCGACTGGCGACCGAGCGGGTCGGTCTCGGCTGGGCCACTGGGGCAGGAGCAGCCTCGGCATGGAGAAGTGGGGCCGACGGCTCGGCATTGCCCCCTGTCTCAGGTGTCTCGGGTGCAGGCTCGGTGGGAACTTCCGACAGGTCAAGGTCAATGGATGCAGGTTCAATGGGGGCAGCCTCAGTAGGGGCAGGTTCAGCCGCCGGAGATGCACTTTCTGGCGCTTCCTGCTCCTTCCTCGTCCAGCGGTCACGGTCACGGCGCTCGATCTTGTCGAGCATTCGCGTAAAACCGCGCTCCAGGCTCAGGCCGCGCTCGTTCGCCATGCAGATGACGACAAACAGCAGGTCGGCTAGCTCCATTTCCAGGTCGCCCGCTTCCTCGCCGGGCTTGGGCTTTTTGCCGTTCTGGTGAGCCAGCACGCGGGCAATTTCTCCGGTTTCCTCGGTCAGCCGGGCCAGCATCAGCAGCGGTGGAAAGTAGCCTTCCTCAAACTGCGAAATAAAGTCGTGGACGCGCCGCGCCGCCTCGGAAAACGTCAGGCTGGAGCTGGGGTGCGGCGCCAGGGGGGGTGCGGGGACGGGTGACGGCTTGGCCGCTTCCCCGGCGGGCACGGCGGCAGGCAGGGGGGGCGTGGCATCCGGCTCGCTGACCCAGGGGAACTGGTGCGCCCACTCCTGCACGCGCCGCAAAATGGCGACCAGCAGCCCCGACTGGTACATTTCCAGCCGCGACCCGTCCACGATACGCTCCTGGCGGGCAAACACGGTCAGCAGCCGCGCCAGTTGGTCGGGGGTGGCCTGCCCCAGCGTTTCGCCGCTCATCAGGGCACGTGCTTCGGGACTGCGCAGCCACGGCCCCCACAGGAAATCGGGCGATTCGTAGACCCAGCCGTGGCGCTCCAGGGTTCGCACGAATCGGCCGACTTCGGGATGATAGGTCACGAAGGGAAAAGACCCCTGCCGCACGACCCAGGTGCCAAAATCGAAACTGTTGGCCCCGAACAGAGGCAGGAACGAAGCGACATCTTCAAAGGCCTGCCGCGAGAAAGTTGGGGTGGTCATGGTGTCTCCTGCCGCTCAGGATAGGCGAAAAGAAAGGGCGGCAACAAAAAAACTTTCCCGGCCCCCTGCGAGGTGGGAAAGCCGGGAAAGCACACGCGCCGCTGGCGTTCAGCGGATGTAGAGGTGGGTTTCTTGCACGTCGCGGTCGGCGTAGGCGTAGGGCGTGAGGTACTCGTTGGTGACGGTGTTCCAGCGCGTGCCGTCGTAGACGCCGCCCAGCACGAGGTCGGTGGTGGGGCGCACCCGCGTGAAGATGGCCCGAACCCGTTGCAGGCCGCGCTGCGGGGCCACGTTGTAGGTCACGCCGTCCTCGGCACGGGGGAAGACGGTGGTGCCCGCACGCACATAGGCGTTCTGGGTCAGCACGTTCGCCGAGCCGTCGGGGTTCAGGGCGAGCAGGGTCACGTACCCGGCGTCACGGGTGGTCACCTGAAAGCGAATCGCTTCGCCGACGCTGTAGGTGGCGCCCTGACCACGGTCGGGCACGAAGGCGGCAATCAGGTTGCTGGAAGAGCCGACCAGCCCGGTGTTGGGGCGAACCGTCACGGTGCAGGCACTCAGACCCAGAGCGAGGGTGCCGAGCAGCAGGGCCGAAAGAGGAGCAGTACGCATGGAAACAGTGTAAGCCCCCGCGAAACTTCTAAAAGTGCAAGGAACTTCACACTTCTACCATGTTGCTGACGCCTGTCTGACGCCGCTGCAGACAACCTCTGCAGGGCTACGGTCTGCGACAGGGCGGAGCGGTAGCATACGGCCATGATTCGCCGCCACCGGACGGGCCGGATTCTGTTGACCAGCCTGCTGCTCCTGACGTTGCCGGGCGCGGCTGTGCCTCAGGCGGCCCAAAATGCGGCTCCGGTACAAACAGAAACCAGCGTGCCCGCGGAGCCGCGCCAGACGCCCGCCCCAGTTACTCGGCGTGACGCTCCCGAACCCTACACCGTCAACCGCTTTTTCAAGGACTTGAAGGCCGGGCGCGTTGGGCGCGTCAATATGGAAGCGAACGGCAACACCCAGGTCTTTTTCACCGACCCCGCGCAGGGGGTGGCGTGGCTGATGCTGCCGCCCGAGGCCGATACGCTGGAAAGGCTACGGGCCAGCGGCGTTCCGGTGCGCGTCACGGCCAGCACTTCGCCTTTCGCGTCGCTCGGTCAGGTGCTCCCGCTGGTGCTGACTGCCCTGATTCTGGTCGTGCTGTGGCGCAGCCTGCGCGGTGGAGCCAATGCCGCCGGGGGAGCCAGCGCTTTCGGCAAATCGCGGGCGGCGGTGGTGAGCGAGGGACAAATCAAGCTGACCTTCGCCGACGTGGCCGGGTGCGACGAAGCCAAGCAAGACCTGGAGGAAGTCGTGGACTTCCTCCGCCAGCCCGACAAATACCACCAGCTCGGGGCCAGGATTCCGCATGGTGTGCTGCTGGTCGGCCCTCCCGGTTCCGGCAAGACCCTCCTCGCCAAAGCGGTCGCGGGTGAAGCCAAAGTTCCCTACTTTTCCATCTCCGGCTCGGATTTCGTGGAAATGTTCGTGGGCGTCGGGGCTGCCCGTGTGCGCGACCTGTTCGAGCAGGCCCGCAAGTCGGCTCCCTGCATCGTCTTCATCGACGAAATCGACGCCGTGGGCCGCAAACGGGGCATGAATCTCCAGGGTGGCAACGACGAACGCGAACAGACCCTCAACCAGTTACTGGTCGAAATGGACGGCTTCGGCAGTGGACAGGAGGTCATCATCCTGGCGGCGACCAACCGCCCCGACGTGCTGGACGCAGCGTTGCTGCGTCCGGGACGCTTCGACCGTCAGGTGGTCGTGGACGCCCCCGACGTGCGGGGCCGCGAACAGATTCTGCGTATTCATGCCCGTAAAAAGCCGCTGGACGTGTCGGTGGATTTGGGCGTACTGGCCCGGCGCACAGCGGGGATGGTGGGGGCCGATCTCGAAAACCTGCTCAATGAAGCGGCGCTGTTAGCAGCGAGGGAAGGCCGCAGCCGGATTACCGGACGGGACGTGGACGAGGCGCGGGACAGAGTGCTGATGGGGCCGGAACGCCGCTCGCTGGTCATCCGCGAAGCCGACCGCAAGGTGACAGCCTATCACGAGGTCGGGCACGCCCTCGCTGCCCAGCTTCTGCCACACGCGCACCGGGTCGCCAAGCTGACCGTCGTGCCGCGTGGCCGGGCCGCCGGGTACATGCTGCCCGACGCCGACGACTCGCTGCATGTGACCCGCGCTGCCCTGAAAGACATGATTGCCGTGGCCCTGGCCGGGCGGGCCGCCGAGGAAGTCGTGTACGGCGAAGTGACGACAGGCGCACAAAACGACTTTCAGCAGGCCACCAGTCTGGCCCGGCGCATGGTCACCGAGTGGGGGATGTCGCCGCGCATCGGCAAGGTGGCGCTGTCGCAGGAAAACAGCAGTTATTTGGGGGGCGGCTCTCAGGCCCTGCCCACCAGCGAGGACACCGCCCGCGTGGTGGACGAAGAAGTCAAGGCGCTGGTGGACGCCGCCTACGACCGGGTGCTGACGCTGGTGCGCGAGCATCTGCCCCAGGTTCACCACGTCGTCACGGTGCTGATGCAACGCGAAACCCTCAGTGGAGAAGAGTTCGCCACCTTACTGAGCGGCGGCACGCTGGAGCCGTTGCCCCCGGCCCTGAGCGGCACGTTGCGTCCAGCCTGACAAGCGGCAGGAAAAGAAAGCGGGGAAACGTGAAGTCCAGCCACGTTTCCCCGCTCCTCTGGCCCGCCTCAGCGCAGGATGTACCCTTCTGCCAATTGACGGTAGTCCTCGACCTGGGCATCACGCCAGGCGGCATCCTTGCCGAGTTCTTCCGCCAGCACGGCGGCCACGCGGGGGGCCGCTTCAATGCTGGCCTGGGCATTGAGCAGCAGAGCGCGGGTGCGGCGGGCCAGCAGGTCTTCGACCGTGCGGGCACTTTCCATTCGCACGCCCCAGCGCAGTTCGGCCTCGGTGTAGGGCAGCTCTGGGTGAATGGACGTGTCTGCGCCCGGCAGCGCCTGAATCCGCTCGGCGTCGCTGCCGTAGACCTTCCAGTGGTCGGGGCGGTCTTCCTCGCTCCAGCCGTGCAGGTGCAGCCCCGGCGTGATGCTGAGGCGTTCGGGCAACCCCGCCAGCGCCTCGGCGCGGTTCACGGTGTCTTCGCCCATGCGGCGGTAGGTCGTCCACTTGCCGCCCGTCAGCGTAATCAGGTCGCCGTCCGAAATGCGGATGACATGGTCACGCGACAGGGCCGCCGTCGAGCCTGCCCCGTCGGTGTTCTCGGCTTTGACGAGGGGCCGCAGCCCGGCATAGACGCTGCGGACATCGGCGCGGGTGGGGGCCGGGTCCATGTAGCGCTGCGCGGTTTTGAGGATGAATTCGACTTCTTCGTCCAGCGCACGCGGCTCGAAACTGGCGTCGGGCACGGGGGTGTCGGTGGTGCCGATAACCACATGGTCATGCCAGGGCACGGCGAACAGCACCCGCCCGTCGTCGGTGCGCGGAATCATGATGGCGCTGTCGCCGGGCAGGAATTTCTTGTCCACCACGATATGCACGCCCTGGCTGGGCGAGAGCATGGGCGCGGCGTCGGGTTTTTCCATGCGGCGAATGTCGTCCACCCACACGCCCGTCGCGTTGACCACGACTTTGGCGCGGCTGCGATGTTCCTGGCCCGTTTCCTGGTCGCGCCAGACCACGCCGCGCACCTTGTCGCCTTCCTGAACCAGTCCGGTGACGGGCGCGTAGTTGAGCGCCACCCCGCCGAAATCTTCCAGGGTCCGCAGCAACGTGACCGCCAGCCGCGAGTCGTCAAACTGCCCGTCGAAGTACAGGATGCCGCCGATGAGTCCGTCTTGCTGGTAGGTGGACACGCGGGCGAGCACCTGCTCGCGGTCGAGGTACTTGGACGAACCGAGGTTCAGCTTGCCCGCCAGGATGTCGTAGAGCTTGAGGCCCACGCCGTAGAACGGCCCTGCCCACCAGTCGTAGGCCGGAACCACGAAGCCCAGGTCGCGCACCAGATGCGGAGCATTTTTCCGCAGCAGGCCGCGCTCGTGCAGCGCCTCGCGCACCAGCGACACGTTGCCCTGCGCCAGATAGCGCACTCCGCCGTGAACGAGTTTGGTCGAGCGGCTGCTGGTGCCCTTGGCATAGTCATGGCCTTCAAGCAGCAGCACGCTGTGGCCCCGCGTCGCCGCCTCGACAGCAGTGCCGAGGCCCGACGCCCCGCCCCCCACCACGATGATGTCCCACTCCTGGGACGCAAGGGCCGCTTGCAGGCGTGCGGAACGGGGGTCAGAGGGAACGGATGCGGAAACTTGGCTCATGGCACTCCTTCAGCCAGGGCAAAGAGAGAGGGCGGCGCAGCCCATGCTGGGCCTGAGACTCCTGGCGTCTGCACATATGTTCACAGGGTTTGCACAAATGTTCAAGGGGGCAGGACACAAAAGCGGCAGGTCAGGGCTGCCCAAAGTGGCTTGACCCTGACCTGCCGCCCTTCAAGCTCAGTTCGCTTCCGTCACTTCCGCCGAATCACTCACCAGGGCTTCGAGGAGTTGCACGGCTTCCTCGAGGCGGTTGGCCTGCACGCGGGCAGCGGCGCGGGCCTGTCGCCATTCCAGCCGCAACCGGGCCAGCGAAATGGGGTCGCCCCCCACCTTGCTCAGCTTGAGCGCCCGCTGCTCGAGTTCCTCGACATGGGTGGCGAGCTGCTTGAGGGTGGACTGGTGCGTGCGGGCCGCGTCAATCGTGTTGCGAAGCTGGGTGGCGGCCTCGTGTTCGGCCTGGGCCAGAGCGCGTTGGGCCTCCTGCACCGGCAGCGCCCGCTCTCCGAGTTCGCCCGCCTGCCACAGCGCGTAGTTCAGGCCGTAGCGGGCCCGCAAGACGTTGGGGTGCAGCGGCACACCGAGCGAATAGCGGGCATGGCGCAGGTCGATTTCGAGCATGGTCAGCGGCAAGTCGGCGTCTTCTTCGTTGACCAGCGGCGCGAAGGCGTCGAGGAAGCTGCGGGTCTGGGTCAGCATCAGGCGGTTGTGGGCCAGTTTGGAGGGGGCGCTGCGTTCGCCGCTCAGACCTTCGAGTTCGCGCACGGTCAGTTCGAGCAGTTCGGCCTGGGCCCGCGCCGAAGCCACCTGGTCGGTCACTTCGGTGCGGGCGTGGTTCGAACGAAGCTGGGTCAGCATGTCCTCGGTTTCCCAGCGCCGCACCTCGGCCTGGGTCGCCTGCACGTCCCACTCGGCGGCCCGCTTGAGGCGTTCCAGAGACGACAACTCGGGGTCGGTGCGAATGGCGGCGAGGCTGCGGGTGGCAATTTCGCCGTGTACGCGGGCCAGCATCAGCGGCAGGTCGTGGGCACGGCGTCCCCACGCCACCGGGCGCGGCGAGGGGCGCTGCAAGACTTCCTCGGGGGTGTCCACCGGGGTCGGCACCGTTTCCGCCAGCCGCGCCAGGTCTGCCGAAGCCTCCTGCAACCAGCGGTCGGCGCGGTTTTCGCCGTTCTCGTCGCGCATCTTCTGATACACGTCTTGCAGCACCGCCACCACGTCACGCGGCCCCAGCACCCGCACGGCCTGCCAGCCCCGGCGCTGCACCGCCGCCTGAATGAACTGTTCGGCTTCGCGCACGCCGAATTCGCGGCCCAGACGCGCTTTGAGCCAGTCACGGTAAGGGTCGTTCTGCAAGCGGGGAGGAGGCACAGCCATAGGGCGCAGTATCGCACTGGAGGCGGAGGGGGCGACAACTCTGGGGACGTTGAGGGAGCAAGGAGAAGGGAACAGGGTGGAGGGAGAAGGGAAGAAGGCCGAGAGCAGATGGCGGATGGCAAAAGGGGGGACGGCGCTCTCCTCTCCCCTCTGTGCCTTAGCCGCGCTGCCTCAGCACTTCGTACATGACCAGCGCCGCCGCTGTCGCCACGTTGAGCGAGTCGGCCTGACCGTGCATAGGCACCCGCACCGACTGGTGGGCCGTGCGCCACTCGGCGGGCAATCCGGCGTGTTCGGTGCCCAGCAGCAGGGCGACCCGCCCGGTCAGCGGCGTATGCCAGTAGTCGGCGGGCGCATCGGGGGTGCAGGCGACGGTGCGGAACCCATGCTCCGCCAGCCACGCCAACGCCTCGTCTTCGGGCAGGGTCACGGTGGGCACGCTGAACACGCTGCCCTGACTGGCCCGAATCACGTTGGGGCTGTAGGGGTCGGCCCCGCGCCCCAGCACGATGACTCCGTCCGCACCCGCCGAATCTGCCGTTCGGAGGATGGCCCCCACGTTGCCGGGCTTTTCGAGGCCGTGCAGCACGACCACCAGGGCATGTTGGGCAGGAGAAGGCAAGGTGACGGCGGGCACAGGCCCCACCCCCAGCACCCCGTCGGGATGTTCGCGCCCGCTGACTTTCTCGAAAGCGGCGCGGCTGAGCAGCGTGGCCCCCGCCTGAGCGAGCGCTTGCGGCTCTGGAAAACGCTCGTGAGCCTCTGGGCTGAAGAGGTCAGGGCACAGGAAAAGCTCGGTCACAGTGGCTCCGGCAGACTCGGCCCGCGCCAGTTCCCGCGCTCCCTCGATCAGGATGACGCCTTCTTGCTCGCGTTCACGGCGATTTCGCAGCCGCACCAGGCGCTTGACCTGGGGATTTTGCAGGGAGGTGATGGGTTCGGGCATGGGGAGGATTGTAGAGAGGGCCGGGGCCGAAGCTGCCCCGTTCATCCATACGGGACACATCTTCTCATCCTTGACCTGTCAAACGCCAAGCGGAGAACAGTATAAGCGCGTATAGCCTCCAGCGCTTATGCAAAATAATGAATAGGATTTTACATTTGATAGTTTAATTCACATTTCATTTTCCATCTGAAAACCACCTTTTTACTACGTCGGCAGGCCACAAAAGCACTCCCGAAGCCGATAAACTGGCCCTATGTACGCCTGCGACCTCGACCCCATGACCCGCGCCCACCTTCAAGAGCAGTATGCGGAACATGGCTTGCACCAGCCCTCATCTCAAGCTCACGCATCGCGCCGCCGACGCCTGTCGCGGGCGCTGCACTGGCTGGAACGCCGCCTGCCCCTGCACGAACGCCAGCGCCTCAACGGATGATTCTGCGACCTGCCTCCCGACCCGCCCAGCCCTGTGCCCGGCGGGTCGCTTCTTTTGAAGGGTGTTTGCAGTTGCTCCCCGCCTACTTGCCCACACAGAAGTTTCGGAAAACCGCGTCCACCACGCCTTCCTGCACGTCCTGCCCGGTCAGTTCCGCCAGAGCGTGCAGAGCGGCTTCGATTTCGTAGCCCGCCAGTTCGTCGGGCAGGTGCTGCGCCGCCTCCACATGGGCCAGGGCGCGGCGGGCGGCGTCGGTCTGGCGCTCGGTGGTCAGCCACGCCTCGCCCCGCGCTTGGTCGCCCAGCAGTTGCCGCTCGATGGCCTGACGCAGGGTCGCCAGTCCTCCCCCGGTGACTGCACTCACCCTAATGGCGTCGGCGTCGTGCCAGACGGTGCCCAGGTCGGCCTTGGTCTGCACGCGCAGCACCGCCGCGCCGGGGGGCAAGGTGGTCGGCAGGGCCTCGCGGGGCTGACTGCCGTCCTCAAGCACCAGCACCAGGTCGGCGTTTTCCGCCAGGGCGACCGCCTGCCGCACCCCCGCTGCCTCGATAAAGTCGTCGGTTTCGCGTAGGCCCGCCGTGTCCACCAGCGTCACGGGCACGCCCGCCAGTTCCAGGCCCGCTTCCAGATAATCGCGGGTGGTGCCTGCCAGCGGCGTCACGATGGAGCGTTCGTAGCCCAGCAGGGCGTTGAGCAGACTGCTTTTGCCCGCGTTGGGCCGCCCAATCAGCGCCAGCCGCGCCCCCTGGGTGCTGACCCGTCCGGCCTGGGCCGTGCCGAGCAGGTCGCGCAGGGCAGCTTCGGCCTGCTGCAAGGGCACGGCGCGGTCTTCGTCGGGCACGCCTTCTTCCGGGTAGTCCAGCAGCGCCTGAATGGCGGCGAGGGTGCGGGTCAGGTCACGCGCCACGCCTGCCACACGCTCGCTCAGCGCCCCGCTGAGGCCCAGCGCACTCTGGCGGCGGGCCGCCTCGGTGCTCGCGCCGACCAGCCCCAGCACCGCCTCGGCCTGGGCCAAATCCAGCCGCCCGGCGAGGTAGGCCCGCAGGGTAAATTCGCCGGGCCGGGCCAGCCGCGCCCCCAGTTCCAGCGTGCGCGACAGCACCCGGCCCAGCACCGCCGGGCTGCCGTGGGTCTGGAATTCGACCACGTCTTCCCCGGTGTAGCTGTGCGGGGCGCGGAACACCAGACACAGCCCCTCGTCGAGCAGTTCGCCGCCTTCCGCGTGCAACTGTCCGAACAGAAAACGCCCGCCTGGGGTGCGACTGGGCCGCTTGCCCTGAAACATCGCGTCGGCAATGGCGAGGGCCTGAGCGCCGCTGACGCGCACGATGCCCACCCCGGCGCTTCCCGGCGCAGTGGCGACAGCGGCAATGGTCTCGGACAGCCCGGAACGCGAAGAAGTCATCCGGCTGATGCTAACGGCTGGGCGCCGACCAGATGTAAAAAATCCCACTTTGCCCGCCGGGAAACGCCTATCCTGAACCCATGAAGCGTGTTTCTCTCGCTCGCTCTTTCCTGGGGCTGGGCCTGCTGCTGACCCCGTTCCCGGCACAGGCCCAGACCGCCCCGCCCAGTACCCCACTCCAGACGCCTGCGGCCAGCTTCCAACCTCTGCTGGCCTTTGAGGTGGGCGGCCCGGCAACGGCCCGGCGTGTGCACGGGGCGCTGGCCTCGGCCTCGCCGGGCGTGCCCACGCCGCTGTCGGTCACGGTGCCGCGTCAGGTCACAGGGGACGCGCTGCGCCTGATTGCCGAGCGCCGATTCGACCCACCCTCGGCGGCCCGCGCCCTGGCGCTGACGCTGAGTGCGGTGCATGACGTGCAGGGCCTGGCCCAGGCTTCAGGCCGCACGGTGGACACCGACACGGCGGCGCAAGTGGCGGCGACCCGCGTGCTGATGGTGCTGTTTCCCGCCGACGCTGCGAAGCTGGCCCGCGACCTGACCGGGCGGCTGCGGCCCCTGCCTGCCGCCACCGACCGCGCTTCGTGGGCACTGGGGGACGCGGTGGCGGCAGGCGTGCTGGCCTTCGCCGCCCAGGACGGGGCCGCGCAGGCCCAGCAAGGAGGCGTGCTCGCCACAGGTGAGGGCCTCTGGGAGCCGCTGAACGGTCAACACCCGCTGGAACCGGGCTGGGGCCGCGTCTCCCCCATTGGCCTGAACCGCCAGAACCTTCCCCGCGTGGCCCCGCCGCCCGCCTGGAACAGTCCCGAATTTGCCCAGGACCGCGCCGATTTTGCCGAGCAGCAGACCCACCTGACCGCGCAGGACCTCGCCCTGGCCCACCACTGGGCGGCTGGAGTCGGCACGGTCACGCCGCTGGGCATGTGGATGGAAGAGGCGCTGCGCCAGGGCAAGCAGGCGCGGCTGAGCGGCAGTGAACTCACCCGGCTCCTGACCCTGACGGCGGTGGCGGGGCACAACGCCTTTATCAGTTGCTGGCAGGCCAAATTCGAGTACAACGTGGCCCGCCCTCAGACCTGGCTGACGCGCCAACAGGCGCAGTGGTCGCCCGCGTTGCCCACGCCGCCTTTTCCCAGTTATCCCAGTGGACACGCCACCGTCAGCGGGGCCGCCGCCGAGGTGCTGGCGCAGTTTTTCCCGCTTCAGGCCCGGCAGCTGCGTCAGCAGGCCGATGCCGCCGCCTTCTCGCGGGTGGTCGGCGGTATCCACTGGTCGGTGGACGGCAGCGCTGGACTCGACGCTGGACAGCGTGTCGCACAAGCGCTGCTCAACCTCCCGACGACTCACCCCTGACCGGAGAAGCAGGCAAAGGGGGCCGGAAAGCATCGAACTTTCCAGCCCCTGCTTTGGGTCCTGACCCGCGTCAAACGTCGCGGCGGTCGAAGGCGAAAATCGCCATCAGGCTGAAGCCCACCGTATAGATCAGCAGCAGAATGATGGCCTGCGTGATGTCGCCCTGCAGGGCGTAGAGGTTGAAGTAGTTGGTGAGCAGGATGCGCTGAATGGCGTCGGGAAAGACGACCAGCAGGCGCAGCACGATCAGGGTCGCCAGGGTCGCCAGGGCCGCCGCCGAGGTGTTGAGCAGCAGAACACCGAAAAAGAGCGCCAGCGCCGCGAAGGGCAGCAGCAGAATCCAGGTCAGCAGGCTGCCGCGCAGCACTTCGGCCAGCGCCGCCGAGGGCGACAGCATGCCCACGCCCGCAAAGCCGCCCGGCCCCAGACCTGTACCGCCCATGAATTCGCCGTAGCCATGCGGCAGCCCGGCCAGCAGCGAACCGAGCAGGGTCGCCAGCACCAGCACCAGCGGAAACAGCAGCGCGACCACCAGTTTGCTGACGATGACGCGGGTGCGGCTGACCGGGCGCAGCAGCAGCGGGGCCAGGGTGCCGTGCGCGACCTCGCCGCCGATCATTTCCGCGACGGTGACGGCGATAAAGAGCGGCATCAGGAACTGCACGGTCAGGCCGATGCTGACGGCGGGCAACTGCCACCCGCTCATCAGGTCGACGTGCATGATTTCGCCCAGGCGGGGCGCGAACGACCACAGGAACGGCAGCAGGAAACAGACCACCGGGGCGATACGGGCGCTGCGCGAGACCAGCAGCTTACGGATTTCCAGCAGAATCAGGCTCAGCATCAGGCGTACTCCACACGCTCACGGTAATACTCGTACAGGTCGAAGTGGTCGGGGGTGACCTCATAGACGGCCACGCCTTCGTTCGCCAGATGCGCCAGCGCCTCGGGCACGTTGGACTGGCTGCCCAGGTGCGCGACGGCGTAGGGTGGGCGCGGGGTCGCCCGGCGCACGTAGGGCAGTTTTTCCAGCATCGCCGCCACGGTGACCGGGTCTTCCACACGGAAACGGTAGGCGTTGTTGCGGGTCCGCAGGTCCACCGTGTCCACCAGCCGCCCGGCGGTCATGATGCCGACGGTGTGGGCGTAGGTGGCGATTTCGCGCAGGTGGTGGGTGCTCAGGACCACCGCGCAGCCCGAGGTCGCCATGCTGGTCACGATGCGGTGAATCAGCCCGATGCCCAGGGGGTCGAGGCCACTGGTCGGCTCGTCCAGAATGAGCACCTTGGGGTCGGTCAGGATGGCGCTGGCGACGCCCAGCCGCTGCCGCTGCCCCAGCGAGTATTCCCCGACCTTGCGGTGCGCCATACTGGTCAGTTCAAGCAGCGCCATCACCTCGCTGATGCGCGCCGGCCCCACACCCATACCGGTCAGGTCGGCCTGGAACCTGAGGTTTTGCAGCCCGGTGAACTGCGGATAGAACTTGGCCGGAGCTTCCACCACCGCTCCCATCAGGGTCCGGGCGCGGGGGCCGTCGGCGTGGACGTTGACCCCCATCACCCGCACTTCACCCTTGGTCGGAAAGGCCAGCCCGGTCAGCATACGAATCAGGGTCGTCTTGCCTGCGCCGTTGGGTCCGGTCAGGGCGTAGACTTCCCCCGGAATCACGTTCAGGAACACGTCGGACAGCACGTCCGTCTTGCCGTAGCTTTTAGACAGGCCGCGCACTTCGATGGCAGGGAAGGCGGGCACGGATGACTTACTCACCCCTATAGCCTAACGCAGCCCCCCCGCCAATGTCTCACAGAACACGAACGGGGACTCAGGACTCTACAAATAGGGGCAAAGACGAGTCCGTCGGGCGCACGGCTCCCGCAGCTTGCCCCCGGCGCAGCAGTTCGCGCACGGCCTGCTCGCCTTCCGCGCCGACATCCACACTCAGCGGATTGACATAGAGGTCAATGTGGGCCTGCATCACCTCGTCCGACATTTCCAGCGCGTGCTGCCGGATGTACTCGCGGGACGCGCCGGGGTGGGCGTAGGCGTACTCCAGGCTGCGGCGCACGGCGTCTTGCAGAGCGAGCTGGGTCGGCGCGGGCAGGTCACGCCGCACCAGAATCGCGCCCAGCGGCAGCGGCAGCCCGGTTTCGCCCTCCCACCACGCGCCGAGGTCCTGAAATTTTTCCAGCCTGTAGTCGGGGTAGGTAAAGCGCGACTCGTGAATAATCAGGCCCGCACCGATGGGTTGGCCCAGGTATTCGCCGCGCTGCACGGCGGGCATGACCTCGTCGTAGCGCATCCGCACGACTTCGCAACCCGGATGAGAGAGGCGCAGCAGCAGTTCGGCGGTGGTGAGTGCGCCGGGCGAGGCCACCCGCAGCCCATTCAGGTCTCGCACGCCGGGCCGGGTCACGATGAGCGGCCCCACCCCCCGGCCCAGCGCCCCGCCGGAACGCAGCGCCACATACTGCTCCATCACGTCGAAATAGGCGCGGTAACTGATTTTGGTCATCGGCAATCGGCCCTGCACCGCCCACTCGTTGAGGGTCTGTACGTCTTCCAGTATTTCCTGCACGGGCAGCGGCCCCTGCACCAGCCCAGCGTGCAGCGCGTGAAAAATGAAGGTGTCATTGGGGCAAAAGGAATAGCCCAGATGCAGCACGAGCGGCAAGACAGGAGAAGTGGTCATGCCTCCAGAGTAGGCGCTCGGGCCATGAGGCGGAGGGCACAGACTCTGGGCGCCTCCGACTCTGCGTGCCTGGGAAATGGCCCGGAATGAAGGCTCACCCCGGCTGGAAGCTCTGTGAGGTTTTCGTTTGAGGACGGTTTTTATAGTCGCTTCACTTCGGGTCTGACGACCTGCCCCCTCACTTCTCACCCCCACCCCCAAGGAGCCGATATGCCTGCCTGCCGCCCTGCCCTGTCCCTTGCACGTCGCCCCATGCTTGCCCTGGCCCTGTGTGGCTGGTTGAGTGCCTGCGGGGGCAGTCCTCAGGCTCCGGTGCCCGCTGAGCCGCAGCCCACGCCGCGCAGTGCGACGCCCGCGCCGACCCCGACCCTGGCCCTCAGCCAGACGGTGGTGGCGCTGCGAAGTGGCGAAGCCGTCGGCCTGAAGGTGACGACCTCGGCGCGACCCGACCGGGTGGACATCAGCGGCGCACCTGCCGGACTGACGGCCCAGCTGGAAGGCGACACGCTGCGTTTGCAGGCCCAGGACACTGCGCCGGGCCAGTACACCCTCACCCTGACCGGCGTGTGGGGCCAGGTACAGAGCCGCGCCAGCGTGCAGGTGACGGTCAGCGCCCCGGCGAGTGCGCCTGCGCCGACGCCCGCTCCGCTGCCCGCGCCCGTACCGATCCCAGCCCCCACGCCCACCCCCGTCGCCCCCGATTTCGGCCTGAGCCTGCCCGCCCAGGTCACGCTGATGCAGGGGCAGGGACAGGCCGTCCCCCTGACCCTCTCACGCAGCGCGGGGCTGAGCGGCGACATTCAGCTCTCGGCGGTGTCGGCCCCGGCCCAGTTGCGCGTGAGCCTCAGCGGCGAGGTGCTGAACGTGGACGCGGCGCAGGCTTCGGCAGGGCGCTACGTGATTACGGTGGTCGGTACGGCGGCGGGGCTGGTGCGTCAGGGCCAGATGGTCGTGGACGTGACCGAGCAGCCCGCCCAGGTGAGCGCCGTCAACGTCAGCGCCGACGTGACCACCCTGCAAGCCGGGGACGTGACCACCCTCCGCAGCAGCGTGAGCGGCAGCGGAGCCTACAGCTCGGCGGTGCGCTGGCAGGTTCAGAGCGGCGCAGGCGTGCAAGCGACTTTGCAGGAGGCCAGTGACGGCACCGCCCGCCTGAGCGTGGCCTCCACTTCAGCCGCCGGACAGGTGCGCGTGCTGGTCAGCAGCGTGCAGGACGCCACCCGCAGCGCCGAAGTGGTGCTGACGGTCAGGGCCGCGCCCCAGACGGTCACGGTCAGCGTGCCTCAGGGCGGCGTCAGCCTGAATACGGGCGGCAGCAGCGTCCTGAGCTACCAGGGGTCGGTGCGGAGCGTCGAACTCGCCACCACGCCGCTGGTCAGCCGCGCCGAGTTGCAGAACGTGACGGCACAGGGCGGACAGGTGCGTCTGACCTCCGGCACCCAGAGCGGCAGCGGCACCGTCAGCCTGACCTTCAACATGACCGACGGCAGCCGCCACGAACTGAGTTTTCCGGTGCAGGTCACTGTGCCCACGCCGCCTGCCCCGGCACCCGTCCCGACGCCCACACCGAGCAGCGGCTACGTCTGGTATCCCGAGAGTGACCGCAGCGCCGACGCTGCCGAACTCGAAGTGCTGCGCCTGACCAACGACATCCGGGCCAGGGGAGCCACCTGCGGCGGCACCACCTACGCACCCGCGCCGCCCCTGAAGTGGAATGACCGCCTCGCGCACGCGGCCCGCAACCACGCCCTCGACATGGGCAAACGCAGCTACTTCGAACACACCACCCCAGAGGGCGTCAAGTTCAGCGAGCGCGTCACGGCGGCGGGGTATGTCTGGCGGACGGCAGGCGAGAACATCGCCGCCGGGTACGCCACCCCCGCGTCGGTGGTGGACGGCTGGCTCAAGAGTCCCGGCCACTGCGTCAACCTGATGAACCCCGCTTTCACCGAACTCGGCGTGGGGAGGGCGCAGGTCATCGGCAGCCCCTACAGCCTGTACTGGGGGCAGTCTTTCGGCGCGCCGCAGTAAGGGATCAGGGCTGGCCCAGCACCTCCCGCGCCGCCGCCGCGTCCCGGCCCAGTTGTGCCCGCAATTCGTCCAGGCCGCTGAATTTCTGCTCGCCGCGCAGGCGGGAGACGAAGCGCACTTGCAATTCCTCGCCGTAGAGGTCGCCTTCAAAGTCGAACAGGTTGACCTCGAAGCGCCGCTCGGTGCCGCCGACAGTAGGCCGCATCCCGATGTTCGCCATGCCCGGCCAGCGCCGCTCCTTGTCGTCCAGAACGATGACGGCGAACACGCCCAGCGGCAGCAGTTTGCCCTCCGAAACGCGCAGGTTGGCAGTAGGCCAGCCGATGGTGCGCCCCAGTTGGTCGCCGCGCACCACCACACCCTGGGCATCGTAGGGACGACCCAGCAGCCGCGCCGCGCCCTCCACATCGCCGCCGCGCAGCAGGGCGCGAATGCGGGTGCTCTTGATGTCGTCGCCGCCGAGCTGGTGCATGGGCAGCGACACCACGTCGCCCACCACCCCGCGCAGGTCGCCCACGCCCCCAGCCCGCGCCTTGCCAAAGTGGAAGTCCTCGCCCACCACGATGGCGCGGGGCCGCATCACCCGCAGGTCGTCCAAAAAGGCGTCCTTGGGCCGGGCGGCAAACTCGGCGGTAAAGGGCACGGCAATCGTTTCGTCTATGCCGTACAGCCGCAGCAGGTCGAGCTTTTCGGGCAGCGTGGACAGAAACTCGACGCCCTGGGTCAGCACCCGCGTCGGCGGGTCGAAGGTGTAGACCACGCTGGGCACGCGGTATTCCCGCGCCTTGGCCTTGAGTTGGGCCAGCAGCGCCTGATGCCCCAGATGCACCCCGTCGAACGACCCGATGGCGATGACGGTTTCGGTGTCGGGCCGCTGACCGGGCGAAACATAGGTCTTCATGCGCCGCCCCCCAGCCGCAGCACCCCGTATAGCGCCGCCGTGACGGTGGTGGCACTACCGACCAGCGACCCGTCACGCAGGCCGTCCAGCACGCTTTGCGGCTTCATCCACAGCACTTCAATGTCCTCGTCTTCGTCCATCGGCAGGCGCGACTCGCGCGGATTCTTGGCCTCGAAGACGAACAGGTGCTCGTCGCAAAAGCCGGGGCTGGAATAAAAGCGCGTGAGCAGCGTCATGTCGGCATCCAGGCCCGCTTCTTCCTGCAACTCGCGCCGGGCGGCGGCTTCGGGGGTTTCGCCGTCGTCTATCAGGCCCGCCGGGGCTTCGACCGTCACCGCCCCGACCGCGCGGCGCGACTGGCGCACCAGCAGCATCTCGCCCGCTTCGTTCAGCACCAGCACCGTCACCGCGTCGGCGTGGCGCACCACTTCCCACTTGCCGTCCTGAAGTTCGAGTTTGACGATATGACCGTCATAGAGGGTTTGCGTGGACATAGGGCGAGTGTAGAGGGTTCGCGCCCCATGCTGGCCTCCCCTATGCTGGCTTCATGTTCAGCCGCGCCGACCTAGAGAGCCGTGAGGCCGCTTTTCTGGCTCCCTACGCCCGCCTCAGCCGGGACGCCCGGCGCGAGCACGCCGAGGAGGAGAGCCCGACCCGCACCGCCTTCCAGAAAGACCGGGACCGCGTGCTGCACACCAAGGCGTTCCGGCGGCTGGAGGCCAAAACGCAGGTGTTCCTGAACGCTCCGGCGCTGGGCGACCACTACCGCACCCGGCTGACCCACACGCTGGAGGTGCAGCAGGTGGCCCGCTCGCTGGCGCTGACGCTGGGGCTGAACGAAACGCTGGCGGAAACGGTGGCCCTCGCCCACGACCTGGGGCACCCGCCTTTCGGTCACGCCGGAGAGCGGCTGCTGGACGCCCTGATGCGGGAAGACGGCGGCTTCGACCACAACGCGCAGGCCCGGCGCATGGTGACGCTGCTGGAAGAACGCTCGGGCGGCAAACCGGGCCTGAACCTGACGCTGGATACCCTCGACGGCCTGAACAAGCATGACCGCGCCCACTTGCCCCCCGACACCCGCCAGCCCAGCTTGGAAGCGCAGATAGTGGACGCCGCCGACGCGCTGGCCTACACCGCCCACGACCTCGACGACGGCCTGAGAAGTGGCCTGCTGCACCCCGACGCCTTGCTGGAACTGCCGCTGTGGCGCGACCTGCTGACCCGCGCTGGCGTCACGGCCCACCCCGCGCCGGAGCAGTGGCGCCCCCTGCAAAGTGAACTGCTGGGCTGGCTCATCAGCGACCTGGGCGAGAGCACTGCCGCCGCTGTCGCCGCCAGTGGTGTGCAGACGCCGGGCGACGTGACCGCGCAACCCCAGCGCCTCGTGACCTACAGCCCCGAACTGCGCGGCAAACTGCGCGAAACGGCGGAGTTTTTGCGCGAACATCTCTACCGCCACTGGCAGGTCGAGCGGCAGGTCTACCAGGCCGAGCAGGTGCTGACCGACCTGTTCACCGCCTTCGAGCAGCGCCCCGGCCTGTTGCCCCCACGCCCGCGTGCCCGCATCGAGCGCGACGGGCTGCGGCGGGCCATCTGCGACCACATCGCCGGGATGACCGACCGCTACGCGCTGGAAACGCACGGTCAATTGCGGCGCTGAGGGCGAGTTCAACGTCCCACAGCCCCGTCAGGATTTTGAAAGGTTTTTCACACTAAATTTTGCCCCGGAACCCCCCAAAGACGGGCCGCCTCTCTCCTCCAGGGCGGCCCGTTTTTCTTGTGGCCTCTGCTGCGGGCTGCTACCTTCCGGGCGTGTCTTTGCCGCCTTCTTCCCTCGACCCGGCTGCCCCGCTGTACGACCGCATCGGCCCCGACGCGCTGGCGGAACTGGTGCAGCGCTTTTACGCCCGCGTTGCCCGTGACCCCGACCTCGCGCCCATTTTTCCTGCCGACCTGACCGAAACGGCCCGCAAGCAGTTCGCGTTTCTGAGCGGCTTTACCGGGGGGCCGCCGCTCTACCACGAACTCTACGGACACCCCCGGTTGCGGGCGCGGCACCTGCCTTTTGAAATCACGCCGCAGCGGGCGCGGGCGTGGCTGGCCTGCATGAATGCGGCCCTGCGCGACACCCCCACCATTGCCGACGCCGAAGCGCGTGAACTGTACGCGGCGCTCTCGCGGGTGGCGGTTCACATGGTCAACGTGCCAGAGGTGCCGGGCGAATAAAGAATGGCTAAGCGGCTCCTAGTCATGCAGAGGTGTGCGCTCAGCCGGAAGCCATCTGCTATCTGCTCTCAGTGCCACACCCCGTGACCCAAAGGGCCGACCTTCTCATCCAATTTAGACACCTTGTTTCAATTGACTAGCCCCGCGCCGGGCCAAAACTCGTGGGCTTGACTACACTGCGGAGCATGACCCCGTCCCGCAGCATTGACGAACTCCGCGCCGAAGTGGACCAGATTAACCGTGAACTCCTCGCCCTGATGTCGCGCCGAGGCGAAGTGGTGGCCCAAATCGGTCACGCCAAGACAGCCGAGGGCCGCCCCAACCATTACGACCCCGCCCGCGAGGAGCAGCAGCTCAAGGAACTGGAAAAGCTCAACCCCGGTCCCTTCCCCACGGCGACCATCAAAACCATCTTCAAGGAAATCTTCCGCGCCAGCCTCGCCCTCGAAGAAAGCAACGACAAGAAGCAACTGCTCGTGTCGCGCAAGGTCAAGGCCGAAGACACCGTACTGGACATCGACGGCGTGCGGATCGGCGGCGGCGAGAAGCCCGTCATCATCGCTGGCCCCTGTTCCATCGAGTCCGAGGAGCAGATGGAGCAGACCGCCGAGTTTCTGGCGTCCAAGGGCGTCAAGATTCTGCGCGGCGGCGCGTACAAGCCCCGCACCAGTCCCTACGGCTTTCAGGGCATGGGCGTGGACGGCCTGATTCTGGGCAGCCGCGTGGCGAAGGCCAACGGTCAACTGTTCGTGACCGAAGTGATGGACACCCGCGACGTGGACGTGGTCGCCGAGTACGCCGACATTCTGCAAATCGGCGCACGCAACATGCACAACTTCGCCCTGCTGCGCGAAGTGGGCCGTGCCCGTCGCCCGGTGCTGCTCAAGCGCGGCCTGAGCGCCACCATCGAAGAATGGCTCTACGCCGCCGAGTACGTCCTCTCGGAAGGCAACAACGAGGTCATCCTGTGCGAGCGCGGCATCCGCACCTACGAAAAGTGGACGCGCAACACCCTCGACCTGTCGGCGGTGGCCCTCGCCAAGCAAGAAACCCACCTGCCCGTCATCGTGGACGTGACCCACGCCGCCGGACGCCGCGACCTGCTGATTCCGCTCGCCAAGGCCGCCCTGGCGGTCGGCGCTGACGGCATTCACGTCGAAGTCCACCCCAGCCCCGCCACCGCCCTGTCCGACAACGAGCAGCAGCTCGACTTCGCGGGCTACGAAAAGTTCCTCGAAGGCGTGGGCAGCCTGCTGGGCTGAGCAAAGCAGACAGAACCCCCACCGACCTTCTGAGCGGTGGGGGTTTCTGCTCTTGCTCTGCGCCATCTGCTCTCAGCCATCTGCCATCTGCACCAGCGGAAAAGTGTGCAACTCCTGCACCTCGCCCAGTTCCTCACGGGTCAGGCTGAGCGCCTCGACGCGGAAGTGCTGGACGGGCGGCACTTCGCGCTGCACCTCGGCCCAGAGTTCGTCGGCGGCCCAGGGCAGCACGCCCAGCGCCAACGTCAGATGGGGGCGATACGCGTCTCCGTCGAAGGGCGAGCGGCTCGACGGCACGGCGTCCAGCAGTCGCCTGTGCAATTCAGCGAGTTCTTCCCCAAGTTCACATTCCAGAAAGATGACGCCGGGCACCTGTTTCCAGCCCTTGACCCACACGTCCAGGGCGGGCTGAGAGCGCAGCACCTCGCGGTAGGCCGCCAGCAGTTCGGCGCTGCCCAGCGAAGTCTGAAAGGGCGCACGCAGGTTGAGGTGCGGCACCCCGAACCCCCGCACCTGCAAGCGTTCCTGAATACGCCGCATCCAGGTATCCAGCACCTCCGGAGGCCACGCGACCACCGAGTAGAGCGGGCCGCTGACGGGCAAGGCGACAGGAGGGTGAGATACGGACATAGATGCCTCGGGAAAGAGAAGGGGAACGGCTTGAGGAGGTCGAAGTTCATCTCAAGACGAACCGAGCGAAGCGAGTACCCGAAAAAAGGACGTTGAACCGGGTATGAAGCGTTCTTCGGCTCTGTTCCGGAAATGCGAAATGTTAGGCTTCGACGTCCTTAGCTTAACGATTCGAGTCGGTAGCGGCAGGCGCTTTGTCCACAGGCCATATGTTCCTCACGCCCAATGGACACCCCCAGCACCTGGCCGTACATTTCCATTTCGCACAGGCACAGGGATTTGTGCACGCGGGCCACCTGCAAGGTCGGGCAGTTGCGCTGCACCAGAAACCAGGTGCCGCCTTGCCGCTCCAGACTGGCATCGAAGCCCATGTCGGTCAGCAGTTCGACCATTCGGCCCAGTCGGGCTTCCAGGGGCCAATCCGCCGGAAGCTCGGTGCTCAGCCACGCGCCCAAGCGTTCGCTGCGGGCCTGCAAGACGCGTGTCACGGCTTCCTCGCCATAAAGCTGCGCGACCTCCTGCAACAGGTCGAGGCACAGGGCGCTGTAGGTCTTGGGAAAGGCCCGCTCGTCGCCGTGGTCGGTCAGCCGGAAGACGTGCTGGGGCCGCCCCCGCCCGCCGGGTTTTTCGATCTGGGCCTGCACCAGCGTCTGCTCCTGCAAGTCGCTGAGGTGCCGCCGGGCGGCGGGCGTGGTGATTTGCAGCCGCGCCGCCAGGGTCTGCGCGGTCTGCGGCCCGTGCCGCTTGAGCAGTTCGAGGAGCCGGGTCTTGGTGCGTTCGGGCACCTGTTCGGTGTCTGGGTTCGGGGGCAAGGGCAACGGTTGCGCGGTCATACGACGGGCAATTGCTCCGGCAGGTCGCTGAGGGTACGGACGCTGATTTGCCCCGCCAGGGCACGGGCCACGCCGCGCAGGGCCAGGGCTGCCGCGCTGTCCGGATGGGCCAGAACCGCCGGGGTTCCGGCATCGGCATCTTTACGCACCTCGACATCCAGCGGAATCTCGCCCAGCAGCGGGTACTGTTCGCCTAGCTTGCGGCTGCCACCTCGTCCGAAAATGTCGTACACGTGCCCAGTGTCGGGAGCCACGAAATAGCTCATGTTCTCGACCAGCCCCAGCACGGGCACGCTGGCCTTGCGGAACATGTCGATGGCCCGCGCCGCGTCGATCAGGGCCACGTCCTGCGGCGTGGTGACGATGACCGCGCCCGTGACCTGAATGGTCTGGGTCAGCGAGAGTTGCACGTCACCGGTGCCCGGCGGCAGGTCGACCATCAGGTAATCGAGTTCGCCCCAGGCCGCGTCCTTGAGAAACTGCTGAATGGCCGAGTGCAGCATGGGGCCACGCCACACCAGCGCCTGTCCGGCGGGCGACAGGTTCGCCATGCTGATAAAGCGCACTCCGCACGCCTCGATGGGCAGCATCTTGCGGTCCTCGTTGGCGCTCACGCGGGCCTGCGCCTGCCCCAGCATGTGCGCCACCGAGGGACCGTACACGTCGGCGTCGAGCAGACCGACCCTTGCGCCGTCGCGGGCGAGCGAGGCCGCCAGATTGACCGCCACGCTGCTCTTGCCCACGCCACCCTTGCCACTGCCGACCAGCACCACATGCTTGACGCCGGGAAGAGGGGGCTGACTCGGCGGGCGCACCATCGCCCCGAACTCGACTTCGACCCTCCCCACACCCGGCACCTGCAACAGCGCTTCACGCACGTCGTGCTCGATTTTGCCTTTGAGGGGGCAGGCAGGCGTGGTCAGGTTGACCTTGACCTGCGCCACGTTGCCGCTGAGCGCCGCACGTTCAATCATGCCCAGCGACACCAGGTCGCGGTGCAACTCGGGGTCATTGACGGTACTCAGGGCGCGCAGCAGGGCTTCGTTCATATCTCCGTCATCTTGAACATAAACCGTCTCCAAGGCAACAACAGAACTCACAGATGACCCGGTACTTCCGCGCTTTTGCGGCTCTGGCACGGCAAAAGCCCCCCGGCCAGGGCTGACACGGGGGACAGGGGAAGACAGGTCAGGCAGCGGCGATGCTCGCCAGGGCGCTTTCGTCCTTGAGGGTGATCTTGCCGTATCCGGCGCTGATGACCCCTTCGCGGCTGAGTTCACCGACCACCTTGGTCACGGTTTCGCGCACACTGCCGACGGCGGCGGCGAGTTCGTCGTGGGTGGCGTAGATCATCACTTCGCCGCTGTCGAGCTGCGTGGCGAGGGCGGTGTCCTTGAGTTCGAGCAGCTCTCCAGCGATGCGGGCGCGCAGGCGCTTGCCGACCAAGCGGTAGATGCTCTCGTAGGCGCGTTCCAGCGTGCGGACGAGGTGGGTGGTCACCACCAGGTTGTCCTCGGCGCTCATCAGGGCGGGGTTGATGATGTCGATGGCGCTGTCGGTCACGGCCTCGGCGAAGTAGGCGCGGCTCACGCCTGCCAGGGCTTCTTCACCGAAGTACTCGCCGGGCTTGACGTAGCGCAGGGTCAGGCCGTTGCCGTCATCGTCCATGGTATGCACGCGCACCAGTCCGCTGGCGACGCGGTAGAGCATGTCGCTCTTGCCGGGGTAGAGGATGACGGCTCCGGGGCGGTAGGTCACGGTGTCCACGAAAGTGCGGGCAGCGGTTTGGGTCTGGGTCATAACAACGCCTCCTTAGGCGGTCAGAAGTGATTCGAGGAGGAAGGCGAGGAAGCGAGAGGCGGGCGCCAGGAAGGCATCCCCCTTCGACCTCCAAACTATAGAGCCAAATCACATTTTTGTAAACGAATTTGTTTCTTTAATAATGGTTTAGATTACTAAATGACCCGGCGTCATCCCACAGCCATTAGGCTTCCCGTCAGCAACACGAAAGTGCGCCGCGCTATCTGGCCTCCCAGCTCTTTTTCTCTGCTGGACGCACCATTCTCCCTCCGGTCAAGGAAGATTTATTCTTTTATAGACGTAATTTTATACTTTTTTACTTCGTAAAGCAAACCGAATGCACGACTGGGAAGTTACACCGTGCTTTCAAGTTGAGGCAAGTGAATTTTTCGCTTTTTCCTGCCGTTTCAGTCAGTGCGGTGCAAGGCGGCGGCACGTATGATGAAGGTCAGATGCTCTCTGTTCTCACTCAACTTGTGACCGATGTCAGCGGCGCGTGGGGCGCGGCCATCGGCGGGCTTGACGGTCTGCTGGTCGAGGGCTACTGCCCCACCTCGGCAGACCTCAACCTGCTGGTCGCCGAACACGCCGGGCTGCTGAGGGCCTGCAACGCCGCCTACGACACCCTCAGCGGGGGACATACCCGTGAACTGTACCTGCGGGGCGAAACGCTCAGTGTGTACCTGCAGCCCATCAACGCCGAGTTTTTCCTGCTGCTCGCCATCGACGACCGCAGCAACCTGGGACAGGCCCGGCTGTACGGACGCGCCGCCGCCAAGCAACTGGAGGCCCAACTATGAAGCTCGACCCCTTGCGGCAGCAGCCCGGCATCGTGGCTGGCGTGCTGGTCGGACCCGACGGACTGCCCCTCGAAATGATCGGGGAAGGCGACGTGCTGGCGGCCGAACTCGCCGAATTACGCCACTGGATCAACCGCACCGGCACCAACCTTCAGGCCGGACGAGTCACCCGCATCGCCTTTACTACCGAGAAACTCGAAGTGGTGGCACTGGCGACCGGAAAATTCGTGCTGGGGGCCGCCGTCACACGCGGCATCGACACGCGGCCTACGCAGCAGGTGCTCGCCAAGCTTGCCCTCGACGCCTTCGACTTGCCCGACGCCGAGGGCCTATGACCCGACCCACGCTCACTCCGCTGCTGGATGTACGCGGCGTCCAGGGTGCGGCCCTCATTGGCGTAAACGGTCGCGTGGAAGCCGCCGTGGGCGATGGGGACATCAGTCTCAGCATGATCAGCGCGGCGCGGGCTGTTCTGCAAAGTCTACAGGCCGCCACTGGAGTCGACACCTGGAACGACCTGCTGCTTGATCTGGAGGGCGGCCCGCTGCTGCTGACGCCCTACGGTGACTCGGTGCTGGCGGTTCACTTCGACGAGGTGCCTGCCCTGGGCCGGGTGCGCCTGGGCGTTCGCCGCGTCCTGAGCTAATACGGATTCCGCCTTACGGCCTGATAAAAGAGATGAGAATGCCTCCACCGTGAG
>NZ_JAUNHK010000014.1 GCF_030523985.1 Deinococcus sp. | reverse complement strand
AAAGTGATCTCCACTAACGTCTGCTCTCATGACTTTTATCAGGCCGTAAGCTACCTCGAAGTTAATCTTTAGATGAACCGAGCGGAGCGAGTACCGAAAAAAGTACGTCGAACCGGGAATGAAGCATTTTCGGTTCTGTTCCGAAAATGCGAAATGTTAGGTTCGATGTACTTAGCCCTGGCACCGAGCCGATGCAGGCGGAGATTCCCACTTACCCCCGCGCCTGATTCCCCTCTTCTGCTCAAAAGCCCAACGGCTGACGGCTGACTTCACGGCCATCCGGCCCCAGTTCCAGCAGTTGTCGGTCTTGGGTCATCAGCAGCACGCCGCCCGTGCCGTTCCAAGCGGCGGGGGCGTCCACCAGAGCGTTCTTCGGGCTGTCGTCCAGCAGGCGACCTTCCCGGCGTCCGGTCTGGGCATCGCGGCGCTCGAGTTGCCCCCCGCGCACCACCCACACGCCCCCGTCGGGCAGCGGGAACCCGGTCACGTCGCCCTCCGCCCCGCGCAGCACCACGTTGACCGGGCGACCATCGCGCAGCGCGTAAAGGGTAACCCCCGCCAGGGCCACCGCGCCGCGACCATCGGCGCTGAACTGCACGCGGCGCAGGGGGCAGAGTTCCTCGCAGCGGATGCCCGACAGCACCTTGAAATCGGAGAGCCGCACCAGTTCCAGCCGCTCACCCCGGCTCAGCAGCAGCCGCTCACCGCCCGGAGCCAGCGCCAGGCCCGACACCGCTCCCGGCAGCAGAACACGGCGCTGCCGGGGGGCCAGTTTCAGCGACTCCACGCCCCGCCCGGTGCCCAGCAGCAGTTCGTCGTCGGACAGGAAGGCCACCCGTCCGGCCAGTCCCGCCAGCGAGAGGGAATGCAACTCCTGCCCATCGGAGAGCCGCCAGACCCGCGCCCCACTGCGCCCCACCGTCAGTGCCAGCGTCCCCGCCGGACTCACCTGCAAGGACAGGCAGGGCTCGGGCAGCGCGATGCGCCGCAGGAGTCGGCCCTGGGGCGAAAGCTGACGCAGTTCGGCCCCCGCGCAGACCAGCCGCACACCGTCCGGCAACAGCGCCAGTGCCGTCACTGGGGCCGGAGGCTGCACTGGCGGCAGCACTGGCCCTGGCTGCACTGGAATCGCCGGAATGGCTGCCGAGGGAGCCGAACCAACCTGGGCCGCAGCCACACCCAGCGCCAGCCCAGCAAAGACCAGGGCAGACGAAAAAAGAGGCGTCAACTTCATGCCCCGAGTGTAGAGGGCCGAATCTGACGCCAGATGACGACTGGGATGGGAGAAGTCCCCCGGCTCTCCGGGGGTCAGGGCTTCAGAACACGTAGCCCTTGGGCACGACCACCACGCCGCCGTCGGTGATGGTAAAGCCGCGTGCTTCGTCCTGCTCGCGGTCTATGCCGATGGTGGTGCCGGGCGGCACGATCACGTTCTTGTCCACGATGACGCGGCGCAGGTGCGAGTGGCGGCCCACCTGCACCTCGTCGAACACGACGCAGCTTTCAATCAGCGAGTACGAATGTGCCCGCACGTTGCGGCCCAGTACGCTGTCACGCACGGTACCCCCGCTGACGATGGTGCCCCCGGCCATGATGCTGTTGAAGGCCTGTCCTTTACGTCCCTCGGACTCGTGAACGAACTTGGCGGGCGGGCTGAATTCCGAACTCGTGCGCAGGGGCCACTCGGGGTTGTAGATGTCGAATTCGGGGTTCACCGACACGAGGTCCATGTTGGCCTCGAAATAGGCGTCCAGCGTCCCCACATCGCGCCAGTAGGTGTTGGGGCGGTCCTGACCGGGGATGGGGTTTTTGTGGAAGTCGTAGGCCTGAACGTGGTAGCCGTCGGACAGGGCGCGGGGAATCACGTTGTGCCCGAAGTCGAAGCCCTCGCCCTGACCGCTGATGCTCGTTTCCAGCAGCTCTTCCAGCGCCCGGCGCGAGAAGATGTAGTTGCCCATGCTGGTCAGGCTGGTGTCCGGCTGTCCGGGAATGGCGGGCGGGTTGGGCACCTTTTCATGGAATTCGGTCACGCGCCAGCGTTCGTCCACCTGCATCACGCCGAACTGGTGCGCCTGCGCCTGCGGCATCGGGTAGGCGGCGATGGTGATGTCGGCCCGCGCCTCGATGTGTTTTTCGAGCATGTGTTCCACGTTCATCTTGTAGATGTGGTCACCGCTGAAAATCGCCACGTAGTCGGCCTCAAAGTTTTCGATGAGGTGCATGTTCTGGTACACGGCGTCGGCGGTGCCCCGGTACCAGGCCGCGCCGAGTTCTTCCATGCGGTACATCTGCGCCGGAACCAGCGTGATGAAGTAATCGCTGAGGAAGGTGCCGAAGCGCCAGCCGCGCTGGATGTGTTCGGTCAGGCTCTGGGCCTTGTACTGCGTCAGCACGTACACCGAGAACACGCCCGAATTGATGAAGTTGTTGATGGCAAAGTCGATGATGCGGTATTTGCTGCCAAAAGGGACGGCAGGCTTGGCGCGTTTTTGTGTCAGTGGAGCAAGGCGAGAACCCTGACCACCAGCAAGAATCATGCCCAGGACACGTGGTTTCATAGATACCTCCGAGGACGCGCAAAGAGGCAGGGCGAACGTCTGAGCCCCTTTTTTCCGGTCAAAACGCCGAAGCCTCTTGATTGTCTTACGTCCCTTACTGTACCGCCGACCCGTCAGCCAAATGCCATCCTTGACCAGACCATGAACAGCTCTACAACGAGAGAATAAGAAGATTTGTCCAGCCGTCTCAGACATTGGCCTACTCAGGCCGCTGTTCGATTTTTCCGGTTTATCCGGCAAAGTCCCGCAGCGCGGCGGCGACCTGCTCGGGCGTTTCCAGCGGGCCGAGCTGACGGCGAATCCAGGTGAGTTGCCGCTTGGTGTACTGCCGCGTCGCCAGCACGATGGCATCCTGGGCCTGGGCTGACGACCAGCGGCCTTCGGCGACGGCGAGCGCTTCGGGATAGCCGAGCGCCTGCCACACGGTGGGGCGGGGCGACCCCTGCGGCGACACCCGCCCGGCGAGCCACTGGGCTTCCTGCGGCCAACCCTGGGCCAGCATCAGCGCCGTGCGCTCGGCTATGCGCCGCTCCAGTTCGGGGGCGGGCAACGTGAAAGCGAACACGCGGTAACGGTACGCCGGGGCCGAGTAACCGAACTCGCCGGGAAAGCGCCCGGTGGCCCGGTACACCTCCAGCGCCCGCACGACCCGGCGGGGGTTGCGCTCCATGCGGGCCACTTCGGCGGGACTCGCCGCCTCTATCTCTCTCAGCAGGGCGTCCAGCCCCCGCTCCTGCAATTCGGCTTCCAGTTCGGCGCGGCGCAGCGGGTCACTCGGCGGGGTCAGCGGTAGCCCCCGCGTCAGGGCGCTGAGATAGAACCCGGTGCCCCCCACCACCAGCGGCATTCGGCCCCGCGCCAGGATGTCCGACAGCGCGGCCTGGGCCTGAGCGACATACTGCACCACGTCGTAGTCCTGCTCGGCGTCCACCACGTCGATCAGGTGGTGCGGCACCCGCGCCCGTTCCTGCGGCGTCGGTTTGGCGGTGCCGATGTCGAGGCCCCGGTACACCGTGAAGGCGTCCGCCGCGACGATTTCCAGGCCGAATTCCTGCGCCAGTTGCAGGGCCAGGGCCGTTTTTCCGGCAGCCGTCGGCGCGGTCAGGATGGGAATGAGCGGAGCGGTCACGACGTGTCAGTGTAGAGGGCCGCCTGACCAAAAGGACACATCCCGGAGCGGAGCGGCGGTGCTACCCTCCGCCCATGTCGGAGCAACAACCTCCTGTGCTGGCGAGACTGCAACACCTGATGACCCTGCGCGAGCAGGTCGAAACCCTCTCGGGCGGCGGCCCCTGGGTTCCCGCCGCCGACTGGCGCGATGTGGGCACGCACCTCGAACTGCTGCTGGACGTGCCGGGGGTTGACCCCGAAACCCTCGCCCTGGCCGAGGAAGGCCAGCAGGTGACGGTCAGCGGCGAACGCACCCCGCCCGGCCAACTCCTGAGCAGCGAGCGCCCCAGCGGCACTTTTTCGCGCACCTTCACCTTTCCGCAGGAGGTTCACCCGGCCTCGGGCGAGGCCAGCCTGGCGGGGGGCGTCCTGACCATCCGTTTCGAGAAACTGCACCCGACCATCGACGTGGACACCTTCGACGTGGATGCCTTCAACCTGAGCAGCGCGGAAGACCAGAACCCCGAAGGCGCCCCAAACCCGCGCTCCCGCTGAGTGGGCGCTCGGGGGCAGCCCCCGCTGTCGCCCCGCAGGAAGTAACACCCAGGGGGTCTTTCCGTGGGCAAGACTCTGTTTATACTAGGTTCAAGAACAACTTCTGTCCCTTCTTTTCCCTGGCAGGGTTCACCTGTCGCGTCCCGAGTCCCAGAGGTTAGACCCCAGAGGTTCAATCAGGGTCCGGCCCCCAACTTTTTTCCGGCCCTGCGCGCACCCCCCTCCCTTTCCCCCCGTTTCTAGTTCCCTCATTTCTAGGAGTACCGAGATGACTGCATCTGCTTCCCCCCTGCCCAAGCCCTGGCTCTCGTCTTATGAACCCGGCGTGCCTCACGACTTTACGCCCAGTGACCGCACACTGTTCCGGCTGCTCGAAGACGCCGCGACCCGTTTTCCCCAACGTGCGGCGCTGCATTTCCTGGGCCAGGACACGTCCTACAAGGAACTGCTCAAGCGGGTCAAACGCTTTGCCAAGGCGCTGCAACGCTCGGGCGTGAAGCCGGGTGACCGGGTCGCCATCATGCTGCCCAACTGCCCGCAGTTCGTGGTGACCTTCTACGGCACGCTGCTGGCCGGGGGCATCGTCGCCAACACCAGCCCCCTCTACACCGCCAGCGAACTCGAACACCAGCTGATCGATTCGGGCAGCGAAACCCTGGTCATTCTGGACAGCATGTACCCCCGCTACGCCGAGATCGCGGACAAGGTGCCCGTCAAGCGCGTGTTCGTGGCCCGCATTCAGGACGAACTGCCCTTTCCCAAGAACCTGCTCTACCCGGTCAAGGCCATGCGCGAAGGCACGCTGCCCAGTGACGCGTTCAAGCAAGACCCCAAGGCCGTGCCGCTGCGCTTCGTGCTGAAGCTGCAAGACGCCGACCCGGTTCCGGTGACGGTCGGGGCGGACGACGTGGCGCTGCTGCAGTACACCGGCGGCACCACCGGCGTGCCCAAGGGCGCGATGTTGACCCAGCGCAACCTCGTCGCCAACGCCGAGCAGAGCCGCGCCTGGATGGTCGGCCTTCAGGAAGGGCGCGAGATCACGCTGGCGGCCATTCCGTTTTTCCACGTGTACGGCATGACCACCGCCATGAACATGAGTGTGCTGATTGGCGCGACCATCGTGCTGGTGCCCAACGCCCGCGACATCAAGATGGTGCTGGGCGAGATTTCGCGCACCCGCGCCACCTTGTTTCCCGGCGTACCCACCCTGTACAACGCCATCAACAACCACCCCGACACCGCCGCGCATGACCTGACCACCATCCGGGCGTGCATCAGCGGCTCGGCCCCCCTGATGCAGGAAACGGCCCGCACCTTCCGCGAGATCACCCACGGGGCCAATCTGGTGGAGGGCTACGGCCTGACCGAAAGCAGCCCGGTCACGCACGTCAACCCGATCACCGGCGAGCAGAAAGACGGCTCCATCGGCCTGCCGCTGCCGGGCGTGGACGCGCTGGTCATGAGTGACGCGGGAGAGCCGGTGCCCACCGGCGAAGTCGGTGAGCTGTGGGTCGCCGGGCCGATGGTGATGAAGGGCTACTGGAACATGCCCGACGAAAGCGCCAAAGTGCTGCGCGAGTACGAGGGCCGCACCTGGCTGCTGACCGGCGACATGGTCACGATGGACGAAGAGGGCTTTTTCCGCGTCGTAGACCGTAAGAAAGAACTGATCATCGCCGGGGGCCACAACATCTACCCCCGCGAAGTGGAAGAAGCCCTGACCTCGCACCCCGCCGTGCTGGAAGCCGCCGCCGTGGGTCTGCCCGACGAGTACCGGGGCGAAACCGTGCACGCCGTGGTCGCGCTCAAGCCGGGGATGCAGGCCACCGAAAAGGAAATCATCGCCCACTGCCGCAGCCTGCTCAGCCCCTACAAGGCCCCACGCAGCGTGGAATTCCGCGACGAACTGCCCAAGACCGCCGTCGGCAAGACCCTGCGCCGCCAGCTCGCCGCCGAAGCCCGCGAACGCGTGGCGAAAGAGAAGGCGGAAAAGGGCCAGGGAGCTTAAGCGCCCGCCCCGCCCCCCCCTTTTTTCTCCCCCGTTCCCCCGGCCCTGGCTGCCGGGGGACTTTCTTGTGGGGCGGCTTGCCTTATCCTGCCCCCTATGACCAGACCCAAACGCGGCGCAGGCCCCATCAAAGGCTCCAAGGGCCGCCCCCAGCAAAGCCGCCGCAATGTTCCTGTCGGACGTGACGGCGCGTCCCGTGACAGCGTGCGCCCCGTGCGCGAAACCCAGGAAGAGCGCCAGGCGCGGGCCGAGGGCCGGGTGCAGCGCGAACCGGGCGGGGCGTCCGGCAAAGTTGGCCTGCGCGGAGACGATTTCCGCTTTCAGACCAGTGTGACCCGCAAAGCTCCGCCCAAACTCGGGGCGAAAAAAGCCCTGCCCGAACTCAAGCGCGTGCAACTCGACGCCCCCGCGCCCACCAAAGAATTCCGCGACCTCGACGGCGAGAAAATTTCTTTCCCCGACAGCAACCTGCGGCGGGTGGCGGCCCAGGTTCTGACCGAGCGGCACAAGCCCTGGCGCTTTCGGCCCTTCGCCTTTCCGCTGTTTACCGACAAGGGCCACGAGCAGAATTTCTACTTCGACTTTTACATCTACGACCCCGAAGGCAGCGTCATTCGCCTGATTCTGGTCGTGGCGCACGAATCGCGCGAAGTCTGGGACAAGGTCGGGCGCTTCAAGCGGCAATACCCCATGTACACCTACGAACTGTGGACGCCCGAAAAGCTCGGGCAACTGCAAAAAGGCGGCAAACTCGGATGGTGAAGCGCGGTTCTGGCCCCTCGGTGACGCTCAAGGCCGCCGCCGTGCGCCGGATTGCGGGGCGTTATCCCTTCGGACACAGCGGCGACATCGCCAGCGCCGACGCGGGGATTGCGGCAGGTGACGTGGTGGACGTGCGCGAGGAAGGCGGGCGGCTGGTCGGACGCGGCTATTTCAACCCCGACGGCGCAACCCCGCTGCGAATGCTGACCTGGGAAGCGCGGGACATTGACCTGGGCTTTTACCGCGAGCGGGTGCGGCAAGCCCTGGCGCGGCGGGCGGGGCGCATTCACGGCACTGACGCCCTGCGCGTGCTGCATGCCGAAGCCGATGGGCTGCCCGGCGTGGTCGCTGACCAGTTCGGCAGCGTGCTGAGCGTGCAACTCCGCAACGCGGGCGTGGAAAAGCACCGTGACCTGATTCTGCGGGCACTGCGCGAGGAAACGGGCGCAACCTCGGCCTTCGAGCGCAGCGACACGGGCGAGCGGCGCAAGGAAGGGCTGGAACTCGTCAGCGGCCCGCTGTGGGGCGAGTTGCCCGAGCGGGTGGAGTTTTTTGAAGATGACCTGCGGCTGCACTTTGCCCCGCTGGACGCCCAGAAAACGGGCTTTTTCCTCGACCAGCGCGACAACCGCCGCATGATGAAAGGCTTTGTGAGCGAAGGCCAGAGCTTTCTGGACGTGTACAGCTACACGGGCGGGTTTTCGCTGCACGCGGCCAAAGCGGGGGCCAAAAGCACCGCGATCGACAAGGACTCGGTGGCGCTGGGCGTGCTGGAGCGCGAAGCCCGCGAAAACGGCGTGGGCGTGGGCCTGCGCTGGGGCGACGCGCTGGAGCAACTCGCCGCGCTGGAAAAGGAAAAGAAGACCTTCCAGGCCGCTGTCTTCGACCCGCCCACCCTCGCCAAACGCCGCGACGACGTGCCCAGGGCCAAGCGCATCTTCACCGACGGCACCGCCAGCGTGCTGCGGATGCTCGCGCCTGGGGGCCACGTTCTGGTCAGCACCTGCGCCCACTACATCCGGGTAGATGACCTGCTCGACGCCGCAAGGGTGGCGGCAGGCGCGGCGGACTGCGACGCCGAAGTGGTGGACGTGACCTACCAGCCCGCCGACCACCCCCACCTGCTGAGCGTGCCCGAAAGCCTGTACCTCAAGAGCATCCTGCTCCGGAAGCAAGGCTGATGCTCAAGCACGTTTCCTTTCTGACCCGTGACCTCGGCGAGGTGCTGACCTTCTACACGCGGCTGGGCGGCGAAGTCGAAAAAGACCTCACCACCCACGAGGGCCACCGCCGGGGCGTGGTGCGGCTGGGCGAAGGCAAGTTGCAGTTTTTTCAGGTGGCGGGCGAACTTCCCGCGCCGCATCCCCACTGGGCCGAACACATCGCGCTGCATGTGCGGGGACTGCGGGGGCTGCTGCCCCAGTTGCAGGCGGCGGGCATGACCGTGACCCGTGACCTGCAACCCAGCCCCGGCGGGCGCGACATGGCTTTCGTCCTCGACCCCGACGGGCGGCAGGTCGAACTGCTGGAAGCCGACGAGGGCTAGCAGTCAGAAACGAAGCAGCGGAGGCCCCAGTCGGGAAACCTCCGCTGCCTTGTCCTTTATCCGCTCATACGAATTCCGTCCAATTCCCCATATCCAGAACCGAACTGGATATGGGTACATTTCCCAAAATCCGTATCTTTTCCTACTCCTTTCAGACGGATTTCATCCCCCAAACTGGGGGATTCAATCGGAATTGGTATCAGGTTCCGGCAATCAAGCGCCAGGTGTTCGGGTCGGCGAGCCAGCTGTACCACAGGTTGGGCAGCAGACCCAGCACCAGAATACCGATGACGCTCAGGGCCACCGCCAGGGTGGTCGCAGGCCGCTGACCGTACGCGTACTCGCGGGCAGGCGTGCGGTCAGGCATGAACATCAGCATGGCGGGGCGCAGGTAGTACACCAGCGAGGCCACGCTCGCCAGCACGCCCAGCACCGTCAGGCCGATGTAACCGCTTTGGAAGGCGGCCTGAAACGCCAGATACTTGCCGAAGAACCCGGCGAAGGGCGGCAGCCCCGCCAGCGAAGCGAGGCACACCGCCAGCGCCACCGCGTAAGCCGGGTGACGGTAGTACAGGCCGCGCATATCGTCAATCGAAAAGCCTTCTTCGCTGCGTTGCAGGGCCGCCACAATCGCCAGGGCCGCCGCCGTCATCAAGGTGTAGACGAGCAGGTAGTACCCCATCGCCGCGCCGCCGGAAACCCGGTCGCTCAGCAACGTCATCGCCAGAAAGCCCGTGTGGGCCACTGCCGAATAAGCCATCATCCGCTTGAAGTTGGTTTGGAACAGCGCCGCCGCGTTACCGATAAACAGGGTCAGGGCAATCAGCACCTGCAGCACCGAGTGCCAGCCGGGGGCCACGTCCAGGGCGCCGCCGAACACGCGCAGCATTCCGGCAAAGGCCGCCACCTTGACCACCGTGCTCAGGAACAGCGACACGCTGGTGGGGGCGCCGCTGTACACGTCGGGCGTCCACTGGTGAAAGGGCGCGAGGGCCACCTTGAACGCGAAGCCTGCCAGCACCAGCAGCGCCCCCGCCACCAGAATGCCGACATTTTGCGGTTCAAGCACGCTCACCCGCTCGGCGATGGTGGCGTAGTTGAGCGTGCCCGTCGCGCCGTACAGGAAAGCGATGCCGTAAATCAGGATGGCGCTGCCCACCGAGCCGAGCAGGAAGTACTTGAGGCCCGATTCCTCGGCGCGGCGCGAGTCCTGAAAGGTCGCCAGCACGTAACTCGCCAGACTCATGATTTCCAGGCCAATCAGCATCACGATGAGGTCGCCCGAAAAGGCGATGAGCAGACAGCCCGTGATGGCGTACATCAGCATGGCGTCGAACTCGGCAAAGCTGACGCGGGCGCGGTAGGCCGTATCCAGCGACACCAGCAGCGTCAACAGCGACCCCAGCACAATCGTCCCGCCCAGCAGCAGGGCCGCCGGGTCGGCGCGAACGGCTCCCATGAACGCGGTGCGCGGCACGTCGGCCCCCGCGCCCCACAGCCAGACCATGCTCGCCGCCGAAAGAAGGAGCATCACGATATTGACCAGGGTCAGCGAACGGCGATTCAGCCAAAAGCCGCCCAGGGTGGAAAAGATGGCCCCCGCCAGCACCAGCAGAATGGGCAGCAGCGGCATGAAGCTGACATCAGGCAAAACGAGTGGAGATACGGCGAGGTTCATTTATTGCCCTCCCAGGGCCGAAAGGGCCGCACGCACCGCAGGCTGCACCAGTTTCAGCGCCGGGGCCGAGTACACCCCGAAGAAGATGGCAGCGGCCAGCGGCAGCACCAGCACCAGCCACTCGGTCGAGCGCAGGTCCGGCACGCGCACGGCACCGAAGGGGCGGCCTTCCCAGAAGGTGTGCTGAAAGGCGGTCAGGGCGTAGGCCGCCGCCGCGATGACAGTCAGGCCCGCGATGAAGGCCAGCCAGGGCGACACCTGATAGGCCCCCAGCAGGATGCTGAATTCACCGATAAAGCCCGCCATGCCCGGCACGGCGATGGACGCGAACCACAGCGCCAGCGTGAGGCCGCCGAGTGCGCCCGCCTGGTTCATCACGCCGCCGACGCGGGTATCCACGCTGCCCACGCGCTCCTGCAACATTCCGACGGCCATGAACAGCGCCCCGGTGTAGAGGTTCTGGAAGGCCAGCAGATACATCGCGCCGATGATGGCGGTTTCGTTGAGTGAGAACACGCCCAGCGCCACGAAGCCCATGTGCGACAGGCCCGCGTAGGCCAGCAGGCGCTTCCAGTTGGTCTGCCCGAAGGCGATCCAGGCTGCGTACAGCGCCGTAAAGGCCGCCAGCCCCATCAGAATCGGGCGCAGTTGCAGCGAGGCTTCGGGAAAGAGGGTCAGGCCGAAGACGAAGATGCCGTAACCGCCCACCTTGTAGAGCGTGCCCATCACGTCGGGAATGCCGCTGGGGTGGTTCTGCTCGTGGAAGTCGGGCAGCCAGGCGTGTAGGGGCCACAGCGGCAGCTTGACCGCCATCGCCGCCAGGAAGCCGAGGTAGAGCCACGTCTGGGCCGTGCCCCCCACCGGGTGCGCCAGCAGGTCGGGCAGAGCGAAGGTCGGGCTGCCGCCCAGCCACCTGTAGCCGATGAAGCTCAGCAGCATCAGCAGCGAGCCGAGCAGCGTGTACGCCCCGAACTTGAGCAGCGCCTTCATGCGCCCCGGGCCGCCGTAAAGCGCCAGCATCAGCAGCGACGGAATCAGCGCCCACTCGAAGAACACGTAGAACAGAATCAGGTCACGCGCCGCGAAAATGCCCAGCAGCCCGGTTTCCATCGCCAGAATCAGGCCCAGCATCGGGCCGGGGTTGGGAATGCGCCGCGCCGTGTACCACACCGCCATCAACGTCATGAAAGCCGTGACCAGCGCCAGCACCAGCCCCACGCCGCCCAGTTCGACGGCGTAGGTGATGCCCAGCGGCGGCACCCAGGGCGACACGCTCAGGCCCACGCCGCCTTCACGCCAGATCCACAGCCCCAGGCCGAGGGTGACGGCCGCGACAAAGCCCGCGACTTCCTCGCGCCACTTGACCGGAGTCAGCAGCAGCAGGAGTGCGCCCAGCAGCGGCAGAAAAATAAGCAGATGAATCATGAGCCACTCCCAATCATCTTCAGCGCCCAGTAACCGATGATCAGCGCCGTGCCGAGCACCATGCTCACGGCGTAGGCGCGGACATAACCGCTCTGCCAGCGGGCGAAGAAGCCGCCCGGAGCCGCCGTGTTGCGGGCGACCCCGCTCAGGCCCGCGTCCACGCCCCGGTCAACCGCGTCCAGCCCCTGCGCGATGCCCCGGCTAGGTGCGGCAAACAGACCGTTGTACAGGTTGTCGAGATACAGCGCCGAGGTGCTGACCCGGCCCAGTGGCCCCTGCGCCAGCACGCCCCGGCGGTGCTCCATAAAGGCCCAGCCCAGCCCGACGACACCCGCCAGCACCGCCAGCAGCGTCAGCAGCAGTTCGGTGCTGTGCGAAATATGGTGGGCGTGGTGGGGAATGGCCCGGCCCAGGTAGTCGTCGAAAGCGTGCTGAGGCAGCCCCAGCGCGGGCAGGAAGGCCGGGATGTTGAGCAGGCCGCCCAACGTTGCCAGCACCGCCAGCACCCCTAGAGGCAGCTTCATCAGGCCGTCTGCCTCGTGGGGGTGGGCGACGTGGCCCCGGTAACTGCCGCGCCAGACCAGGAAGTACCAGCGGCCCATGTAGAATGCGGTCAGCAGCGCCACGCCCAGCCCGATGACGTACAGCCAGGGGTTTTGCGCCCAGGCCGCCGCCAGAATCGCGTCCTTGGAGAAAAAGCCGCTCCAGATGGGAATGCCCGAAATTGCCAGCACGCCCATCAAGGAAGCGATGTGGGTAAAGGGCATGAATTTCCGCATGCCGCCCATCTTCCGCACGTCCTGTTCTTCGTGCAGCGCGTGAATCACGGCACCCGCGCAGAGGAACAGCAGCGCCTTGAAAAACGCGTGGGTCAGCAGGTGGAACACGCCCGCCGAGTACGCGCCCAGGCCCACTGCCATGAACATGTAGCCGAGCTGCGAGACGGTCGAAAACGCCAGAATCTTCTTGATGTCGGTCTGGTTCAGCGCCGAGAGTGCGCCGTACAGCGCCGTCAGGGCACCGACCCAGGCCACCCAGTTGGAGGCCACCGGGGCCAGTTCGTACAGGAAGTGGCTGCGGGTAATCAGGTAGACGCCCGCCGTCACCATCGTCGCGGCGTGAATCAGCGCCGAAACGGGCGTGGGGCCAGCCATCGCGTCGGGCAGCCAGGTGGTCAGCGGCAACTGGCCCGACTTGCCCACCGCCCCGACCAGCAGGAACAGGCAGGCCAGTTCGATGGCCGATTGCGCCACGCGGGTGCCCTCCGCCTGCTCGGCCAGTTGGGGAATGCTCAAGGTGCCATAGAGCTTGTACAGCAGGAACATGCCCAGCATAAAGCCCAGGTCACCGATGCGGTTCATGATGAAGGCTTTGCGGGCGGCGTTCGAGTTGGCGCGGCCTTCGCCCGTGCTCGCTTCCAGCACGTCCTTGTCGGACGCTTCGGAGTGCCGGCCCGAGTGCCAGAAGCCGATGAGCAGAAACGACGCCATGCCCACGCCTTCCCAGCCCACGAACATCAGCGGGTAGGAGTCGGCCAGCACCAGAATCAGCATCATCGCCACGAAGAAGTTCAGGAACGCGAAAAAGCGCGTGAACTTGGCGTCGTGGCTCATGTAGCTGAGGGAATAGACGTGAATCAGAAAGCCGATACCCGTGATGATGAGGGTCATCAGGGCCGAGAGCTGGTCGAAGTAGAAGCCGACGTTCAGGTTGGCGTTGAGTGCCATGTTGGGCAGCCATTGCCACAGCGTTTCGTGGGCGGGGGTGTCACCCAGACCGAGGTAGCGGGTAACCGCCACCACGAAACTCAGGAGCACCAGCAGCGAAGCGAGGTAGCCGCCGGACTTGCCGGGCAGGGCCTTGGGAAAGCACATCAGCAGGGCAAAGCCGATGAGCGGCAGCAGGGGAAGCAGGTACAGAGGCATCATTCCCACTCAGCCTTTCAACTGCGCGAGGTCGTCCACGTTGGTGGTTTCGCGCTTGCGGAAGATGGCGACGATGATCGCCAGGCCAATCGCCACTTCGGCGGCGGCCAGGGTCATCACGATAAACACGGCGGTTTGCCCCATCAGGTCACCCCACGAGCGGGCGAAGGCCACCAGCGCGATGTTGGCGGCGTTGAGCATCAGTTCCACGGAGAGGAAAATCAGGATGGCCGTGCGGCGGGTCATCACCCCGATCAGTCCCAGCGAGAACAAAATGCCCGACAGCGCCAGGTAATAGGCAGTCGGCACCATGTCAGGCACGCTCCTTGAGGGGCTGGCCCTTGACGGGTTCGGCCTTGAGGCCGCGCCAGGCCCGCGATTCGGGCTGCGCGTCGGCGGCGGCGTCATCCGGCACGCCGTCGGGCTGCGGGGTAGGACGCTGCACCAGGGCCACCGCGCCCACGATGGCGACCAGCAGCAGAATGCTGACGGCCTCGAAGGGCAGCAGGAAGCGGGTCAGCAGCGTTTCGCCGACGGCACCTGCTCCGCCCCCACGCAGCGCCTGCGCCGTTTCAGCCAGGGGTGCGGGGTCACGGTAAGTCAGCGCCAGCACGACGAAGCCGCCCGCCAGCAGCACGGCGGCCATCGCGCCCAGCGGCCCCACGAAGGGCAGCGGGTCTTTGGCGGTCACGGGCTGGTTGGCCCCCAGCAGCATGATGACGAACAGGAACAGCACCATGATGGCCCCGGCGTACACGATGACCTGGGTCGCCGCCAGGAACGAGGCGGACATGGACGCGAACAGCCCCGCCACACTGATCAGGGTGCCGACCAGTCCCAGCGCCGCGTGAACCGCGTTTTTCGCTGCGATGGTCAGGATGCCCCCCGCGATGGCGAGTGCGCCCAGCAGGATAAAAGCCAACATCATGGGTATTCCACTCCTTCCAGTTCGGCGCGTGCGCCCCCTTCGACCTGAAAGCCCAGCCGCACGGGTTTGCCCGATTTGAGGGCCTCGCGGCGCTGCGGGCGGCTGCCAGTGACGCCGACCAGCATGTCTTCCTTGCCGTACACGAAGTCGCGGTAGCGGTAATCCGCCATCTCGAATTCGTTGCCCAGCACCACCGCGCCCGTCGGACAGGCTTCCTCGCACATGCCGCAGAAAATGCAGCGCAGCATGTTGATTTCGTAGACCTTGGCGTAGCGTTCGCCAGGGCTGACCGGGCTGTCGGGGTTGTTTTCGGCGGCCTCGACGTAGATGGCGTAGGCGGGGCAGGCGGCGGCACACAGCGAACAGCCGATGCACTTTTCCAGGCCCGAGCCGGGGTGACGGGTCAGCACATGGCGGCCCCGGAAACGCGGCTGCAACGTGGCCCTTTCTTCGGGATAGCTGACAGTCAGCGGCTTGGAAAACAGCTTGCCGAGCGTCACGCCCATGCCCTTGGCGATTTCAAGCACGCCCATGTGGGCCTCCTTCGGTGGCGGAGAGCGCGGAGAGTGGAGAGCGGAGAGAAAAGAGCATCAGTCCCCTCCGGCGGCGCGGGTCGGGCCCTTGTCCTGGGGCAGCGAGGGCGCATTCCACAGCCCGCGCACGGTGTCGCTCGCCGCGAACAGAATCAGCAGCAGGGCGAGGCTGACCGCCCCCAGCACCCACAGGCGCAGGGGCGTGGCGGGCATAAAGGCCAGCACGCCAGCAGTCACCATCGTGTTGAGCAGCGCCAGCGGCAGCGTCAACTTCCAGCCAAAGCGCATGAGTTGGTCGTAGCGCAGACGGGGCAGCGTGGCCCGCACCCAGATGAAGATGAACATGAAGACCGCAATCTTGGCGATCAGCCACACCAGCGGCCAGGAGCTGATGCCGGGGATAAAAGGCTCGAGGAAGGTCGGCCCCCGGTAGCCGCCGAAAAACAGCGTGCTCATCATGGCGGAGGCGGTCATGATGTTGACGTATTCCGCCATCTGGAAGAGCGCCCACTTGATGGACGAATACTCGGTCAGGTAGCCCGCCACCAGTTCCTGCTCGGCTTCGGGCAAGTCGAAGGGGGTGCGGTTGACTTCGGCAAAGGCGCTGATCATAAACAGCGCAAAGCCGAAAATCTGGAACAGAATCATCCAGCCGTGCCCCACCGGGCCAGCCTGCCACTCGACAATGTTGACCAGATTGGTGCTGCCGACCAGCATCAGCAGGCCCAGGATGCTCAGGCCCATGCCCAGTTCGTAGGAAATCATCTGCGCCGAGGAACGCAGCGACCCCAGCATGGGGTACTTGGACCCCGACGCCCAGCCGCCCAGAAAGATGCCGTACACGCCCATCGAGGTCAGCGCCAGCACCGCCAGCACCCCGGCGTCGAGGTTGTAGACCCAGGGGTCGGTGCCGAACAGACTTCCGGGAGGGCCAGCCGGAATCCCCCCGAAGGCGGTCAGCGCCATCCCAATCGCCAGAATCGGCGCGAGGGTAAAGACCAGCTTGTCGGCGAGCGTCACCGTCAGGTCTTCCTTGAAGATGCTCTTGATGGCGTCGGCGACGGGTTGCAGGAGCCCCAGCGGCCCGACGCGGTTGGGGCCGGGGCGCAGTTGCATGCGGCCCAGCAGACGGCGCTCGATGAGGGTCATGTACGCGAAGGCCGTCAGCAGGCCCAGCGCCACCAGCACCGCCTTGAGCAGCGTCACGAGAAGTCCAGCAATCCAGTCGGGCATCAGTCGTCGCCTCCGTACATGGGCAAGGCCCACTTGTCTTCCACCAGTTGCCGGGTGCGCTCGACCCAGCCACTCGTCCAGTCGGAGTGCATTCCGGCCTTCCACAGTTTCGGCGTGTGGGTCAGGCCGCCCGTGGACGCCGACTTGCGGTTCAGGTTGAGGTTGAGTGCGCCGCGCTCCGGCAGGTCGGTGACCCCCAGGCCCAGCCGCGTTTCCAGCAGCGCCTGCGCCGACTTGAGGCCGCGCACCTGTGGGCGCACGCCCAGCGCCTCGGCGAGGGCTGCCAGCGTGCGAATCAGGTCGGCACCTTCACCCGCTTCGAGGGCGGCCTGCTCCAGCGCCAGGAAACGGCCTTCGAGGTTGACCGTCGTGCCGCGCTTTTCGTAGTTCGTCACGGCGGGCAGCACCACGTCGGCCTGCTTGGCGGTTTCGGTCAGGTGGGTGTCGTGAACGACGGTAAAGCCAGCAGGCAGGCTCAGACGCTTTTCGCCCACCGGGTCGAGGCGGCTGATGAAGGCGGCGCGGGCGTCGGACAACCCCGCGTAACCCCGGCTGCCCCCCTGCGGCACCAGATTCAGCGCCGAGAGGCCCAGGCTGTTGGCCCCGGCGGGAATCGCCAGCACCTTGGCCCCGGTGCGCGAGGCCAGGTCGCTGACCAGCGCGGTCAGGTCAGCCGCGCCCGCGTTCAGCACGTCGGCCCCCAGCACGACCACGGGCCTTTCGGCGTCCGTCAGCAGCTTCAGCGCGGCGCGGAGGTCGTCGCTGTCGGGCCTCAGCAGGCGCTGCACCGCGTCGCGTCCCTCGGCGGCCACCCGAAGTCCGGCGTGGCGCGATAGACGCGACTCGTGCCCGATAACCGCCAGTTTCTCGGGCTTGCGGGCGGGGCGCTCGACCAGTCGCAGGTCGGCAATCGCGGTGCCGTGAGCAAACTCGGTGGGCAGAATGCCGCCGCGCAGGGCTTCCAGAATCCGCAGTTCGACGATGGGCGCTTCTTCGCCCAGGTCGGCCCCGATGACCACCACCGCGTCGGCCTGGGCCACGTCGGTCAGGGTGGCACTGGGCGCGGTCAGTTGCGCCTCGTAGCGGGGCCAGTGGTCCACGTGGGGCGTGCCGATCTGGGCGGCGAGGCTCTCGGCGGCGACCCCTTCTTCCAACGTGGAGTCGGAGGCGATAAACAGGCCCAGTTCGGCGGGATTCACGCCGCTCAGCCCCTGACGGATGGCGGCAATCGCTTCGTCCCAGTCGGCCCCCCGCAGCTTGCCCTCTTCCCGGATCAGCGGGCGGGTCAGGCGACCTTCGCTGGCAAAGGGATGCCCGAAGCGGCCCGCGTCGCAAATCCACATCTCGTTCACGTCGCGGTTTTCGCGGCCCACGATGCGTTCCAGGCGACCGTTGCGGGCGTCCACCGTTATCGAGCAACCGACCGGGCACAGCGTGCAGGTGGTCGGCGTGTGGTCGTATTCCCAGTTGCGCCCCCGGAAGCGGGCCACGTTGTCCAGCAGCGCCCCCACCGGGCAAATGTCGGTGATGTTGCCCTGAAACCCGGTGGGCAGGCCGCCTTCCTGGGTGTCGATGAAGGTGTGCCCGCCGCGCTCGATGAAGTCGAGTACTTCCTGGCCCGGCACTTCCTCGAAGTAGCGCACGCAGCGTTTGCAGTGAATGCAGCGCTCCTGGTCGAGAATCACGAAGTCCGAGAGCGGATAGTGCTTGTCGGCGTGGCGGCGGTCGAAGCCGTAGCGACTCGCGCCGTAGCCGTACTCGAAGGCGCGGTCCTGCAATTCGCACGCGCCGCCCTTGTCGCAGGTGGGGCAGTCGAGCGGGTGGTTGAGCAGCGTAAATTCCATCATGCCCGCTTGCGACTTGGCGACCACTTCGCTGGTCTTGGCGGTCTTGATATGCATGCCTTCGGTGGCCTGCATGGTGCAAGACGCCATCGGTTTGGGGAAATAGAAAATCTTGACTTCGCCGTTTTCGTCCTTTTCCAGTTCGCCGTCTTTGCCCTTGCGCGGCGTTCCGGCCTCGACCAGACACATGCGGCAAGCCCCGACGGGCGAGAGGTAGGAATGGGCGCAGAAATACGGCACGTCCCGCCCGGCGGAAAACACGGCGTCAATGGCGCTGGTGCCCGCTGGCAGGTCGAGTTCGATTCCGTCTACGGTAACTTTCACAGGGCCTCCCGTTGGTCGGCGCAGAGGGCGGACAGCTGAAGGCTGAAGGCCAAAGACGCTTCAGCCCCAGCCGCCGCGCTCTGCCCCCCGCCGTCTGCCATCCGCCATCCGCTATTTGCCATCTGCCGCATCACGCATCCCTCCAGCGGCCCGCCAGCGTGCGGCGCACTTCTCCACGTTCTGCCGCGTCATATTCCTCGCGGAACAGCCGGATGCTGCTCAGGACTGGCCCCATGCAGGCGTCCGCCAGCGCACAGAAGGAGCGTCCGCCGATGTTGTCGGCCATGTCCAGAATCAGTTGGGTATCGCCGGGCTGACCGTGACCGCGCACCAGCTTTTCGTACATCTTGACCATCCAGCCGCTGATCCCCTCGCGGCAGGGGGTGCATTTGCCGCAGGACTCGTGCCCGTAAAAGCGCACCGCGTTCCAGGTGGTGTCCACGATAGAGGCGGATTCGGGAATCAGGGTCACGCCCGCCGTGCCCAGGCTGCTGCCCGCCGCCGCCAGCGACTCGTAGTCCATCGGGGTGTCCAGAATGGCGTCCGACCACCCCAGCAACTGGCAGGAAATCCCCCCCGGAATAATCGCCTTGATGGGTTCGGTGGGGCCGCCTGCCCAGTCGTAAATCAGTTCGCGGAAGGGCGTGCCCAGCGGCAACTCGTAGACGCCAGGCCGCGCCACGGGCCCCGAAATCTGGAACAGTTTCATGCCCTTGGATTTCTCGGTGCCCATCGTGGCGTGCCAGTCGGCCCCGTAGCGCAGGATGTGGGTCGCCGCGCAAAACGTCTCCACGTTGTTGATGGTGGTGGGCAGGCCGTACAGCCCCGCCGCCGCCGGGAAAGGAGGCTTGAGGCGGGGGTTGGCCCGCAGCCCTTCCAGCGAGTTCATCAGTGCCGTTTCTTCACCGCAGATGTACGCCCCCGCGCCCCGGTGAACCTGAATGTCGAAGTCGAAGCCGCTGCCGAAGATGTTCTGGCCCAGAATGCCAGCGGCGCGGGCCTCGTGAATGGCGTTCCACAGCCGCTCGGCAGCGTGGACATACTCGCCGCGAATGTAGACGTAACCCTTGGTCGCCCGCATCGCAAAGCCGCCGATCATCATCCCTTCGATGAGCTGGTGGGGGTCTTCGGACATCAGGTAACGGTCTTTGAAGGTGCCGGGTTCGGACTCGTCGGCGTTGCACAGGACGATGTGCTGGCGTCCGTCGTTGAGCGGCATGAACGACCACTTCAGGCCCGTCGCAAAGCCCGCGCCCCCGCGTCCGCGCAGGCCCGACTTCTTGACTTCCTCGATGACGGCGTCCGGCCCCATCGCGAAGGCGCGGCGCACCGCCTGATAGCCGCCGTCGGCCAGATAGGACTGCAACGTCCAGCATTCGGGCTGACCGACGCGGGCATACAGCGTGGGCTTGAAGCGGTGGTCGAGGGCGCTGGTAATCGGCTTTTCGGCAGTCGGCGCGGTCATGAAGCACCTCCGGCGGGCGGCGCGGCTTCGGCGGGCAGCGGGGTCAATTCGGACACCGTGCCGCCCACCGCCACCCCTTTCGCCGTGCTCTGGCGACCCGAGGCGTCCATCGGCACGGGCACCAGGTTGTCGGGCATGGGCTTCTGGTCGGCCCGCAACGCCGCCAGCAACTCGGCGCAGCGCTTGCGGGTCACGTTCTCGTAAAAGCCTTCGTCGTTGATTTGGACGACGGGCGCAGTGCCGCAGGAGCCGAGGCATTCCACCTTCTGCACGCTGAAGCGTCCGTCGGGACTCACCTCGCCGGGCTGCACGTCCAGTTCGGCGACCAAGGTGTCCCACAGTTCGTCACTGCCCGCCAGAGCGCACATCAGCGTCGAGCAGACTTGCAGGTGATATTGGCCCGTGGGGACGGTGTGGTAGGTCGAATAGAAGCTCATGACGCTGCGGACTTCGGTGGCGGTGGTGCCGCACAGCCCCGCGATTTCTTCCATGCGTGCGCCCGACACGAAGCCCTCGGCGTCTTGCACTTCACGCAGCAGCGGCATCAGCGCCGAGCGTTTGCCCTGCGGCGTAGCGGGGTAGCGCGAGAAAATATCCGCGACCAAAGCTTGTTTATCTGCGAAGTAACTCAAAGTGGCCTTGCTCCTTGATTTGAAAGGCGCTGAGCGGACAAAAAGCCGCTCACCTGTCCACGTCTCCCAGCACCGGGTCAATCGTCGCCAGGATGGTAATCAGGTCGGCAAACTGCACGCCCACGCAGGCATATTCCAGGGCTTGCAGGTTGACGAAACTGGGCGCCCGAATCTTGACGCGGTAGGGCATGGAGCCGCCGTCGGAGATGACGTAGTAGCCGACCTCGCCGCGTGCGGACTCGATAGGCACATACGCCTCGCCCAGCGGCGGGTGGAAGCCCTCGGTGACCAGCTTGAAGTGGTGGATGACCGCTTCCATGCTGGTTTCGAGCTCGTGGCGCGGCGGCAGGCTGATTTTTCGGTTGGGGTCTTTGACCGGCCCCGGTTTGAGCTTTTTCAGCGCCTGACGAATAATCTTGATGCTTTCGCCGAATTCCAGCAGGCGCATGTTGAAGCGGGCGAGGCTGTCGCCGTCCTGACTCGTCACCACGTTGAAGTCGTACCCCTCGAAGCCGCAGTAGGGGTTGTCCTTGCGGTTGTCGAGCGGCACGCCCGAAGCGCGGAGGTTCGGCCCGGTCAAACCCAGGTCGAGCGCCACGTCCGAGGGAATCACGCCGACGCCCTTGGCCCGGTCGAGGAAGATGGGGTTATTGGCAAAGAGGTTGGTGTACTCCTCTACGCCACGCTCCATCTGCTCCAGGAATTTTTCGACGCGCCCCGGCCAGTCCTCGGGAATGTCGCGGGCGAGGCCACCGACGCGGAAATAGCCCTGGTTCATGCGGTAGCCGCAGACCGCCTCGAACAGGTCTTGAATGGCTTCCTTCTCGCGGAAGGCGTAGAAGAACGGTGTGAGTGCCCCTAGGTCGAGCAGGCCCGTCCCGACGAAGACCGTGTGGCTGTGCATCCGCCCCAGCTCGTGCAGAATCACGCGCACCACGTTGGCGCGGTCGGGCACTTCTGCGCCCAGCAGTTTTTCCACGCTCAGCACGTAGGCCAGTTCGTGCGAGAACGAGTGCAGGTAGTCGGTGCGCGGCGCGTAGGTCACCCCCTGCTGGTAGGTGCGGTTTTCCATCGTCTTTTCGAAGCCGGTGTGCAGGTAGCCCATGTGCGGCTCGACGCGGGTGACATATTCGCCGTCCATGTCCACCACCAGGCGCAGCACGCCGTGGGTGGAAGGGTGCTGCGGCCCCACGTTCAGCGACATCATCTCGGTGTGCAGCAGGCTTTCGGCGGGTTGGGTTCCCGCTGGCGTGGTCACGGTCACTTGGCACCTCCCTGGGGCATCACGGGCGGCAGAATGTCTTCGCGGGTGCGTTCGCCCCGGCGCATCTCGCCCCGGTAGCCGGTCAGCCCGCGCTGCTGCCCGTTCAGGCCCGCCCGGAACGCGGCAGGGTCAAGGAAGCGCCCGTCACGGAAAAGGGTCGGCGTCTCGCCCAGCGGGAAATCCTTACGCAGCGGGTGGCCTTCGAGGTCGTCGGGCGTCAGCACCTTGCGCAGGTCGGGATGTCCGGTGAATTCGATGCCCAGCAGGTCGAACGTTTCGCGTTCCAGATAGTTGGCCGACTTCCAGACCGGGAACAGGCTGCTTACCGCTTCGCCGTCGTCCAGCCACACCCGCAGAAACAGGCGGCGGTGGTCACGCGGATGCACCACGCTGTACAGCACGCCGAAAGGCTTGGGCCGGGGCGCGGCGTAGCGCGAGTAGTCCACCCCAATCACGTCCAGCAGCACGAAACCACGGGCCTTGAGTTGACTGGCTACGCTGACCAGTTGGCCCGCCTCGACAGTCGCGGTGGGTTCCAGACCGCCCTCGGCCTGCAAGCCCAGTTCGGCCAGCAGCGGGGCCACGTCGCGGCTCTCGGCCAAGCGGCGGGTCGAGCGGGACGCCATGTCCTTGAGGCTGACTTCTCCCGCAGTGTCCGTCCCGGTCATCGCAGCTCCCGGGTCCAGGCGTCCACCATCGGCAACTGGTGCCCAAGCTGGTCGAAGGCTTCGCCACGCACTTTCTTCTGAAGCTGCATCACGGCGTAAATCAGGGCCTCGGGGCGGGGCGGGCAGCCGGGCACGAAGATGTCTACCGGCACCACGCTGTCCACGTTCTGCACCACGGCGTAGTTGTTGAACATGCCGCCCGAGCTGGCGCACGCGCCCATGCTGATGACCCACTTGGGGTCGGGCATCTGGTCGTAGACGCGGCGCATGACCGGGGCCATCTTCTTGCTCAGGCGCCCGGCGACAATCATCACGTCGGCTTGGCGGGGCGAGGCGCGGAACACTTCCGACCCGAAGCGGCTCATGTCGTTGCGGGCGTTGGTCGAACTCATCATCTCGATGGCGCAGCACGCCAGCCCGAAGGTGGCGGGCCAAAGGCTGTTGGAACGGCCCCAGGCCACCAGCTTTTCGAGGCTGGTAAACAGCACGCCCTCGGATTCGAGTTCCTGCCAGTCGCGGTCAATCAGTTCTTTCAGCGGCATAGGGCAGCCTCCAGCATGGGTTGATAGGTGATGGGTGATAGTTGATGGAGGCTGATTTCTCCATCAACCATCACCCATCGACCATCTACATTCTTTACGCCCATTCCAGCACCTTCTTCTTCAGCACGTAGACGTAGCCGACCAGCAGCAGCAGCACGAAGGTCAGGGCCTCGAAAAAGGCGAACTGCGGCAGTTTCTGATAGGCCACCGCCAGCGGGTAGAAAAAGGCCGTCTCGATGTCGAAGACGATGAACAGCATGGCGACCAGATAGAAGTGAACCGGAAAGCGCTGGTTGGTGCCGACGCCGCCGTGTTCGGGGTCGTTGCCCGACTCGTAGGCCATCAGCTTGGTTCGGCTGCCCTTTTTGGGGCCGAGCAGGCCACTGACCACAACTGCCAGGATGCCGATTCCCAGCCCCACCAGCAGCATGATTAAAAAGTTGGCGTACTGTACGATGCTTCTCCCTCCTCCTGACCCCAGGGTTCCCTTTGGCTTGCCGAAGCTCGTGAAATCGCGCACGAGCTGTGACAAAAAAAGAGAGGGGGCTGACGTCAGCTTGAACTGTGGAACACCTACAGTTTTACCACGTGTTCCTCACAATTGACGTCTTTTTTGAGGGGTGCCGCCACTTGACGGTCTCATGAAGGCGGCACACCGTTTCAAATGATGGCACCTGGGCATTACCGTGTGTCCTGGACGGGAAAAATCGGGGGCAGAGGGAGAAGAGGAAAGGGTAAAGAAAAGGGGGAGCTGTGACGCTCTCCCCCACTTGCCAGGAATTGGACGAACCCTTTCGATTGCCCCGCGTTCTAAAAAAAGCGGCTCACATCGCGCACCAACACGAACAGGGTGAGCAGCATCACGAAGGCGAAGCCGCCGAAATTGATGGCCTGTTCCTGCTGAAAGCTGAGCGGGCGGCCCCGCAGCGCCCCCACCAGCACCAGCAGGATGCGCCCGCCGTCCAGCCCCGGAATCGGAAGCAGGTTGAAGAAGGCCAGCGACAGGTTGAGCAGCGTGGCGACCTGCACCAGCGCCCAGGGGCTGAGTGCGGCAGCGCGGCTGATAACCTCGGCGGTTCCGATGGGGCCACTCACGTTCTGGTCTTGCGAGATGTCGAGGGTGAAGAACTTCTTGAATAGGCCCGTAAACGCCCTGACGAGTTGCGGCACGGCCTGCACCGTCGTGTCCAGCGAGGTGACGAAAGCCGCCCCGACCCCGACCTTCCGCACGTCTGGGCCGTAGCGGATGCCCAGCAGTTGCCGCTTGCCGTTCAGTGTGGGCTGCCAGTCGAAGGCCACCTGCTTGACTTCCTTCCCCCGCACCACCGTAAAGGTGTGGCGACCCGCCTGCCTGAGCGCCAGGCCCACGCCCTCGTAGCCGGCCACCTGTTCGCCGCCGACCTGCCGCGTTTCGGGGAGGGACTGACCGTCTACGGCAGTAATCACGTCCCCCGCCTGCAACCCGAGGGCCTGCGCCCGTGAACCCGCTTGCACGCTCTCGATACGGGCACGGTCCAGCGCCGGAACGCCCTGCGCGGTGAAACTGGTCGTCATCAGAATGAGCGTGAGCAGCAGGTTGGTCAGCGGCCCCGCCAGCAGAATGGCGACCTTGCCCCAGGCGGGCAGTGCCGCAAAACCGCGTGTGGGATGGCGAAGTTCGCCGCCCGGCCCTTCTTCGGGGGCCATGCCGTCAATTTCGACGTACCCGCCCAGCGGCAGCGCCGAAACGCGCCATACGGTGCCTTTCCATCTCCGCTTGAACAGCACTGGCCCCATGCCCACCGAGAAGGAGTTCACCCGCACGCCCTGGGCACGGGCCGCCGCATAGTGCGCCAGTTCGTGCAGGAAGACCGAAACGCCGAAGATGATGGCCGTCCACAGCAAGCCCAGGGGCGTGAGTGCCGCCGCGATGCCCTGAATCACGTTCATGCCTGCCCCCCGCCCAGAGAAGTGGCGCACAGTTCCCGCGCCCGCGCTCTGGCCCAGGCGTCGGTCTGCGTCAGACTGTCCCAGCTCAGTTCTCCGGCAGGGGTGTCGTCCAGCACACGCTCCAGCACACGGGGAATGTCCAGATAACCGATTTGGCCTGCCAGGAAGGCGTCCACCGCGATTTCGTCGGCGGCATTGAGGGCCACCGGGGCCAGCCCGCCTGCTTCGCCCGCCCGGTACGCCAGAGCCAGACAGGGAAAACGGTTCAGGTCAGGGGCATAGAAGTCCCAGTGTCCCAGCAGGGGCCAGCCCAGATGCCTGCCGACCTCACCGCCGCGCCGCGCCCCGCGCACGTCGCCGGGACTCTGCATTCCGGCAGGGGCCGCGTCTATGGCATAGGCGATGGGGAGGCGCATATCGGTGGGGCCGAACTGGGCTTTCAGGCTGCCGTCGCGCAGTCGCACCGCCGCGTGAACGATGCTCTGGGGATGCACCACCACGCCCACTTTCGACATCGGCAGGCCGTAGAGGGCGGCGCATTCCATGACCTCCAGCCCCTTGTTGAACAGGGTGGAGCTGTCAATCGTCACTTTGGGCCCCATGCTCCACGACGGATGCTTGAGCGCCTGCGCGGGCGTCACGTGACTCAGGTCGGCGGGGCCTTCACGAAACGGGCCACCCGACGCGGTCAGGATGACCTCGGCCACGTCTGCCATGTCTTCCCCGGTCAGGCACTGATAAACCCCGGTATGTTCGGAATCAATCGGCACCACGCGCCCGCCGCCTTTCTTCGCCGCTTCCCACATCAGGTGAGCGGCGGTGACCATCGCTTCCTTGGTCGCGAGGGCCACCGCCTGACCGTGTTCCAGCGCGGCGCGGGTGGGGGGCAGTCCAATCAGGCCCGACATGGCGTTCACGACCACATCGGCGGGGACAGTAGCGGCTTCGCTGGGGTCGGCGATGACGCGCACGCCCGGTAACTGCGCTCTGGCTTGGGCCAGCACCGATTCGTCCACGCTGACCAGTTCGGGCTGAAATTCCTGCACCTGTGCGGCCAGCAGGTCGAGGTTCCGCCCCGCTGCCAACACGCCGACGCGGTAGCCGCGTTCCCGCGCTATATCCAGGGTTTGCGTGCCGATGCTGCCTGTACTGCCCAGAACGGTAAGTCTCACGTCCGCCATGCTACGCGGCTCTGGCGGGAAAAAAGGGAGGGCGATTCCATCTTTGTATTCGGACTCAATGCAATTGAAATATAAATTGAAATTTACGGAAACGGTGAGCAAGCAAAAATCCAGCCCTGAGGAGGCTGGATCCGTTGCTGTCAGAGTCTGTTCTAGCGCCCAAACGTGCTGATATTCAGGAAGAAGTAGGTCGCCGGAACCGCGAACATCAAGCTGTCGAGGCGGTCGAGAAAGCCGCCGTGACCGGGCAGGCTGTTGCCACTGTCCTTGGTCCGCAGTGCCCGCTTGATGAGACTCTCGGAGAGGTCGCCCAGTTGCGAGGCGCTCGCCACCACAATGGAGTAGAGAAACGCCTGAAGCGGGTTCCAGATGTCCGCCACCTGACTGACCATCAGCACGACCAGAAAGCTGAAGACCAGCCCGCCCACCGCGCCCTCCACCGTTTTGCCGGGGCTGACCTCGGGTGCCAGTTTGCGTTTGCCGAAGAAATGACCTGCAAAGAAGCCACCGATGTCGGCCGCGAAGGTCGCCAGCAAAGGCAGGGCGAAGTAGAGCAGTCCTTCGTCGGCATTGGGCGAGTAGCGCAGCAGCAGAAAGTAGCCCAGCAACCAGGGAATGTAGAGCAGCCCAAACAGCGAGTACACCACCCGCTCCAGGGGCCGCTCGCCGGGGTTGATGACTTCCAGCACCAGCAGTGCCCCCACCGCGATGCTGAGAACCACTTCGCGCCAGGAACCGCCGGGCCAGGGGGGGGTATCGGCCAGCATCGGCAGACTGGCGACAATCAGCGCCGCGCCGAACAGCCCCACGCTCAGGCGGCGCACGTCCAGGTCGTTGCGGTCGAGCATTCGGAAATACTCGTGCAGGCCGAAGATGGACACGGCCACCAGCGCCGGGAGCATGGCGTACCAGCCTATCCAGACGACCACGCTGACGATGACGAAGCCGACCACGCTGGTCAGGACGCGGGTGCTCAGGGATTCCAAGGCCGCCTCCCGTCAGGGCGCAGCGCCCTCTCCCCCGCCCGGCTGCCCGCCATCAACCTAGGATTTCCTGCTCTTTCTTGTGGAACACGCTGTCCACCTTGGCGATGAACTCGTCGGTGATTTTCTGCACGTCGGCTTCACCGCGCTTGATGTCGTCCTCGCCCAGACCTTCGACCTTCTTGACCTCGTCCAGCGCGTGCTTGCGCAGGTTACGCACGGCGATGCGGGCTTCCTCGGCGTAGTTCTTGGCGTTCTTGACGAGGTCCTTGCGGCGCTCCTCGGTCAGCATGGGCAGGCTGATGAAGATGGTGTCGCCCTTGTTGTTGGGGTTCAGACCCAGGTCGGAGTCGCGGATGGCCTTCTCGATGGGGTTGAGTGCGCCCCGGTCCCAGGGGGTGATGACCAGTGTGCGGGCATCAGGCGTGGTGATGCTGGCAACCTGATCAATCGGCATGGTCGAGCCGTAGTAGTCCACCAGCACTTTTTTCAGAATGCCGGGGTTGGCGCGGCCCGTGCGCAGCACGCTGAGGTTGTTTTCAAAGGCTTCGATGGCCTTGCTCATCTTTTCGCGGGCATCGGCCTGAATGCTTTTCATATCTGCCATGTCATTTCCTCCAGATTGAACTCGGAATGGGGCTGATTCTAGAACAGGGCGGCCCTGCCCTCAGCTTTGAATAAGGGTGCCGACGCGCTCGCCCCGGAACAGGCGGGCCAGGTTGCCCTCCTGGAAAATATCGAAGACCACGATGGGCAGCCCCTTGTCCATGCACAGGGTCAGGGCGGTGGCGTCCATCACTTCGAGGCGTTGCTCGACGACTTGCAGGTGGGTGATGTTCTTAATCAGCTTGGCGTCCGGGTTCTTGCGGGGGTCGGAATCGTACACGCCGTCCACCTTGTTTTTCGCCATCAGTACCACGTCGGCCCCCACTTCGAGCGCCCGTAGTGTGCTGGTGGTGTCGGTGGTGAAGAAAGGCGCACCGTTGCCGCCACCGAAAATCACCACGCGACCCTTTTCGAGGTGGCGCATGGCCCGGCGGCGAATGTAGGGTTCGGCCACCTGCTGCATCTGAATGGCGCTCATGACGCGGGTCGGGCGGCCTGCCGCTTCCATCGCGTCTTGCAGGGCCATCGCATTCATGACCGTGCCCAGCATGCCGATGTAGTCCGCCGTCGCGGGGTCCATCCCCTGACCGTTGCGGGCGCCGCGCCACAGGTTGCCGCCGCCGATGACCACTGCCAGTTCTACGTCGGTGCCTTCCAGCGCCCCGATAATCAGGCGGGCCAGCCGCGCCGTGGTGTCGGGATTGATCCCAAAGCCGTTTTCGTTCGCCAGGAATTCACCCGACAGCTTGAGCAGTACTCGTTTAAACATAGGAACTCCCACAGCAAAACTCCGGCGCTCCCCCACCTGGGGCCGCCGGAACCGTTGGACACGCGGCCCGAAAAAAAGGGGGAATGACTCCCCCCGCTTTTTTTACGCGCCGATTTGGAAACGGATGAACTTGTTGACCTTGGCGTCGCCCAGGTACTTGGCGATGGTCATGGAGCCGTCCTTGACGAAGCTCTGCTCGGGCAACACGCGCTCCTGGTAGAACTTGCCGATTTGACCTTCGACGATCTTCTCGACGATCTGCTGGGGCTTGCCCTCGGCCAGCGCCTTGTTGGTGAGGATTTCGCGCTCCTTGTCGATGTCGCCTGCTTCCACTTCCTCGCGGGTGAGGTACTGGGGGTTCTCGGCGGCCACGTGCAGCGCCACGTCCTTGGCCTTGGTTTCGTCGCCGCCGGCCAGGTCAACCAGCACGCCAATCTTGCCGTTGGAGTGGACATAGCCTGCCACGTTGCTGCCTTCGAGGTAGGCCACGCGGTTCAGGACGATGTTCTCGCCGATCTTGCCAGCGGTAGCCGCCACCATGTCGCCCACGCTTTCGCCGTCCACGACGAAGCTCTTGAACTCTTCGAGGTCGCTGGTCTTGGCGGCGAGGGCAGCCTGGGCCAGCTTCTCGACGGTGGCCTGGAAATCGCTGTTGCGGGCCACAAAGTCGGTTTCGCTGTTCACTTCGACGATGGCGGCGCGGTTGCCGTCCACAGCGAAACGCACGATGCCTTCCTTGGCTTCGCGGTCACCCTTCTTCACGGCTTTGGCGATGCCGCGCTCGCGCAGCAGGGCCACCGCTTTTTCCTCGTTGCCCTCGGCGTCGGCCAGAGCCTTCTTCACGTCCATCATGCCCGCGCCGGTCATTTCGCGCAGTTTCTTGATCGATTCCATCATGTCGTCTACCTCCAGAAAATGGTTTTTGTCTTGAACCTGACTCTAAAACGGGGGCGTTCGCCCGATGTCAGACGCGCCCCCCGTAACCGTGGTCTGGTCTGAAGCTTAGCTGCGGCCCTGGGTGCTGGTGAACTGGACGTTTTCGCCCTCGTCACCGGCTTCGGCGGCCTGGGCTTCGTCGCTCTGGCCTTCCACGGCGCCGCCCACGTCTTCCTGACCGCCACGCGCTTCGACCAGCAGGTCGCCGATGCGGTGGGTGATCAGCTGGATGGAGCGGATGGCGTCGTCGTTGCCGGGCACGATGTAGTCGATCACATCGGGGTCACTGTCGGTGTCGGCCAGCGCGATGACGGGAATGCCCAGCTTGTTGGCTTCCTGCACGGCGATGACTTCCTTGGTGGGGTCAACGACGAAGATGGCGTCGGGCAGGCGGTTCATCTTGCGGATGCCGCCCACGAAACGCAGCAGACGCTCGCGCTCGCTGGCGAGCTGTATGCGCTCGGCCTTGGGGCGGTCGTTGATGCGCTCGGACTCGAACAGGTCGTCGAGTTCGTTGAGGCGGTCGATGCGCGTACGCATGGTCTTGAAGTTGGTGAGCATGCCACCGAGCCAGCGGCTGGTCACGAAGGGCATACCGGTGCGGCGGGCTTCCAGCTCCACAATTTCCTGCGCCTGCTTCTTGGTGCCGACGAACAGGATGACGCCGCCACGCTCGGCGAGGTCCTTGATGTAGTCGAAGCTGCGGTCTACCTGCTTGAGGGTCTTTTGCAGGTCGATGATGAAAATGCCGTTGCGCTCGGCGAAGATGAACTTCTTGAACTTGGGGTTCCAGCGCTTGGTCTCGTGGCCGAAGTGAACCCCGGCTTCGAGAAGCTGCTTCATGCTGATGTACGACATGCTCGCTCCTGAGCGTTAGGTGGGAAAAAGTTTGCCGTCCTCGTGCCAATACCGCCTCGGGTATCAGGCCGCACACGACGCTCGAGCGTGGGCAGCGGGTCACAGGGGCACCCAAACGTGGAGTATAGCAGAAGGGACTGGAGATTTGCGGAAAGAACAATGTATGCTTTCGTCCCTCAACCCCCTTCTGAGTAGACCTGCGCCCGCCTCTTCGCGGTGCAATGCTTTAAGCTTTAACCTCTGCCTCCTGAGGCTGTCAGGTCCGTGCGACCTGCCGACCTGCCTTCCCCGATTTCAGAACCAAGGAGTGTCCTATGCCCCCCGAATTGAGTCTTGGCACCGCGCAGCAGGCGTGGCCCTTCAGTCGGGGGCTGGTGGCCGAGTCGCTCATGAATGCCGGAGCCTCGGCAGAGCAGGCCCGCGCCGCGTCCCGCCGCATCGAGCAGCAACTTCGGGCGACCAAAAGAACCCTGTTCTCCCCCGATAAAGTGCAGGCGCTGATGGTCGAGACAGCCCAGGAAATGCTCGGAGAAGAGGTCGCCGCCGCCGTCAGCGAGCAGATTCCGGCCTTCGTGGACATTCTGGTGACGGCCAAACGTGGTCAGTTGCCCTTCAGCCGGGGTGTCCTGGCCCGCACCCTGGAAGACACCAGCCTGAGCGGGCGCGAAGCCTACAGCGCCGCCAGTGCCGTAGACCTCGAACTGCGGCGCCGGGGCCTGCGCGAAATCAGCGTGAGCGCCCTCGACGAACTCACCGAGGGCGTGCTGGCGCAACTGTACGGCGAGCAGCAGCGGCTGAATTACCGTTACCTGCAGCAAAATCGCGGCAAGTTGGGCGTGGTCAGCGCCGAGGGAGAAACGCCCGTTCCGTTTTCCAAGGGGCTGCTGGTGCAGTCCATGCTGGCGGCGGGAGTCGCGCCGGACGTGGCCCGCAAAATCGCCCGCGTGACCCAGCGTGACCTGCGCGGCAGTGAAGACCGGGTGGTGCGGCGGCTGCAGATTCGGGAAAAGGTGGAAGCCCTCCTGCGTGAGGAGGTCGGCCCCGACGTGAGTGCGCGTTACCGCCTGCTGCGGGTCATTCGCATGCCGCCGCGCCCGCTGATCGTGCTGCTCGGCGGGGTGAGCGGCACGGGCAAGAGCTTTCTGGCCGCCGAAATCGCCTACCGCCTGGGCATTTCGCGGGTGGTCAGCACCGACTCGATTCGGGAAGTCATGCGGGCGATGGTGTCTCCGGCACTGCTGCCCACGCTGCACGCCAGCACCTTCAACGCCTGGGAAGCCCTGGTGCCGCCCGGTCAGACCCGCCCGCCGCACCCCACCCGTGAGGAGCTGCTCGCCGGATTCCGCGACCAGGTACAGCAGGTCAGCGTGGGGCTGGGTGCCGTGGTCAACCGCTCGATTCAGGAAGGCACCAGCCTGGTGCTGGAAGGCGTTCATCTGGTTCCTGGCTACCTGAACGCCTCGGCCTACTCGGGGGCGCTGCTGGTGCCGATGCTGGTCACGTTGCCCGACGAACAGGAACACCGCCGACATTTCGAGTCGCGTGACGCGGAGACGGCGGCGGGGCGGCCCCTGCACCGCTACATGCGCTACTTCGACGAAATCCGCACCATGCAAGACGAGCTTCAGCAACTCGCCCGGCGGCATAACGTCCCGCTGCTCGATGCCCTGACCCTGGACGAAAGTGCGGACCAAGCCGTCGAGATGGTCCTGCGGCAGGTGATGGTGGCCCTGACCCCCGAGGAGCGCGAGGCGGCGCTGGGTGAAGACGCGGCGATGAACCTGCTGACCTGAGGGGGCTCCGAGAGGTGCTGTCCTCACGCAACTTCATGTGGCCCCGTCTACGCTGGCCACCATGTCCAAATTCACATTCAACTTCGCCGCTTCCCGCGCCGCGCTCCTGGCGGCCCTGCTGGCCCTCCCCGGCACCGCGCTGGCAGCCCAAGACCCCTGGCCCCAGTCCGAGGTGCTGACCCGGCTGTTCGTCTTGCGCCCCAGTGACGGCGAGAAGCTGGCCCGTGACCTGCGGCTGACCCCGGCGCAGGTGGCCGAACTGCGGCGCATGGCGGGCAGTGAGCGCAGCTACGGTCGCGCCGCCGCCCAGGTGCTGGGCCGTGACGAAGCGGCGCACCTCAACACCAAGCTGGCGACCATGCGGGCCGAGAAAGACCGCAAAACGCGACTGGCCCTCGGCAACACCTACCCCGCCTTCCGCGAGTGGGTGCGCGTTTGGTGGAACGGAGAAGTCAGCGGCAGCCAGAGCCGCAGCCGCTTTCGCTGAACTCCCCTTCCCCCCCTCCCCTTGCCCGGAGCCTGTCCCCCAGGGCGTTACCCGGCAGCAGGTCTATACGCCCATGTGCAGACCCGGCCCGGCGCGTTAAGCTGGGGGGCATGAAAGCGAGCATCGTAGTGGTGATTCTTGGCACGGGGGGATTCCGAGGCCAGGCGTAACCGCTCCGCTGAGACCGCATCCCCCGCCCAGACCAGAGGCGGGGGTTTTTCATAATGGGAGGAAGATATGGCGCAAGACTTGGATTCAAAGCAGGCGCAGCACCCGGCGCAACAGGACATGCAGCGCGGTGACATGACCGGGGCCAAGGCGCTCTGGGCCACGCTCGCCAGCCACGGCATCAGCACCGTGTTCGGCTACCCCGGCGGGGCCATCATGCCCGTGTACGACGCCCTGACCTATTACCCGGAGATGAAGCACGTTCTGGCGCGGCACGAACAGGGGGCCATCCACGCCGCCGAAGGCTGGGCCAAGGCCACCGGAGAACTCGGCGTGTGTATGGCGACTTCCGGCCCCGGCGCGACCAACCTCGTGACCGGGCTGGCCGACGCCATGCTCGACAGCGTGCCGCTGCTGGCGATCACCGGCAACGTGGCGCAGCACCTGATGGGCACCGACGCCTTTCAGGAAGCCGACATCACCGGAATTACCCTGCCCATCACCAAGCACAACTACGTGGTGCGCGACGCCGACGACCTGCCGCGCATTCTGGCGGAAGCCATCCGCATCGCCCGTTCGGGGCGTCCGGGGCCGGTGCTGGTGGACATTCCCAAGGACGTGCAGCTTGCCCCGTTCGCGGGCGAAATCGTCACGCCCCACGCCCGCCCACAGGTGCCCGCGCCCAGTGCCCAGAGCATCGAACAGGCCAAAGAACTCCTGCGCCACGCCAAGAAGCCCGTGCTGGTCGCCGGGGGCGGTTCGCTGGACGCCTCGGCAGAAATTACCGCGCTGGCCCACGCCTGGGGGCTGCCCGTCATCACCACGCTGATGGGCCTGGGCGTCTACCCCGCTTCCGACCCGCGCTGGCTGGGGATGCCGGGGATGCACGGTTCGGTGGCCGCCAACCGCGCCATCTCGGAATGTGACGTGCTGCTCGCCATCGGCATGCGTTTCGATGACCGCGTGACGGGCCGCGTGAACGGTTTTGCGCCGAACGCCAACATCATCCATGTCGAACTCGACGCCGCCGAAATCGGCAAAATCGTGCGGACGCACCTGCCCGTGCGCAGCGACGCCAAGACCGCCGCCCGGCTGCTGGCGGAAGGCGCACAGCCCCTCGACCTGGGCGACTGGCTGGCCCAGATTGACGAGTGGAAGACCCGCACCGTGGCCCCCGACCACTGGGGCGCGGCCTACGCGGTGCAGCAGGTCACGGCCCGCCTGCGCCCCGACGACATCCTCAGCAGCGACGTGGGCCAGCACCAGATGCTCGCCGCGCAACTCGCCCGCTTCGAGAAACCCCGGCGCTGGCTCAACTCGGGCGGCCTGGGCACGATGGGCTTCGGCTTCCCCGCCGCCATCGGCGCGGCACTGGCGGAGGCGGACGTGGTCAGCATGGTGGTCGCGGGCGACGGCGGTTTCCAGATGACGGCGCAGGAACTGGCGACGCTGAAGATGTACGACATCCGCAACGTCAAAATCTGCATCATCAACAACTCGTACCTGGGCATGGTGCGCCAGTGGCAAGAGCTGTTCCACGAAAAGCGGTATTCCGAGGTCTGGCTGGGCGACTCCAACCCCGATTTCCTCAAGCTGGCCGACGCCTACGACGTGCCCGGTTACCGCGCCAGCAGCGCGGAGGAACTGCCTACCGCCATCGACGCTTGGCTCAATGACCCGCGCTCGGCCCTGCTGGAAGTCGTGGTGCCGCACGAACACGCCGTGTTCCCGATGGTGCCCGCCGGAGCCGCCCTGAGCGAGATGATCGAAACCGAGCCGGTGCGCCCCGGCCCGCCCGCTGACGCCGCCGACATCGAAACCAACGACGCCGCCCAGGAGACCCAAGCATGACCGACTACGCTGAATACGGCACCCGTGACCACCTGCTGAGCATTCTGGTGCTGGACGAGCCGCGTGTGCTGACCCGCATCACGGCGCTGTTCGGGCGGCGCGGCTACAACATCAAGAGCCTGTCGGTGGGCCAGACCGAACACCCTGGCGTGTCGCGCATGACCATCGTGGTACACGGTGACCGGGGCGTGGTGGAGCAGGCCATGCGCCAACTGGAAAAGCTGCACGACGTGGTCAAGGTCGTGGACCACAGCCTGGAAAAGTTCGTGGACCGCGAACTGGTCATGGTTAAGGTCGCCATCACGCCCGAGTCGCGGGTGGAGGTGCGCCAGATTGCCGAGGACTTCCGCGCCCGCATCGTGGACGTGGGGCGGCACGCGCTGACCTTCGAGGTCACGGGTGACGAAGGCAAAATCACCGCCTTCATCGAGCAGATGCGGCCTTTCGGCATTCTGGAAACCATGCGAACCGGGCGCATCGCGCTGACCCGTGGCAGCAATGCCGACATCCCCAGCCAGGTCTTTCACGGGGGCGAAAGCGAGACGCTGCGGCCCATGACCCAGGGCGTCGAAGCCCGTGAGGAGCGGGCGCGGCGGGTGCCGAACCTGTTCTAGACTGCCGCATGACCTCCGCCCTCAAAAAGCTGACCGAGGCCGAGTACCTCCGCACCGAGGAAAGCAGCCCATTCAAGCGGGAATATGTGGACGGCTTCGTTTATCCGCTGCACGCTCAGGCGGGCACCAAGGGAAAGCACGGCGTCATTGCACTCAACATCGCCACCTTTCTTTATCGTCCGGCACGGCAGAAGGGTTGCCAGATTTACGCCAGCGACCTGCGCGTCCGACTATATGGGGGCCTGCGCTATTACTACCCCGACGTCCTGGTGACTTGCGAAGACGTGCCCGACGACGCCCTTTACGCCGAAGCGCCTTGCCTGCTGGTCGAAGTCCTCAGCGACAGCACCCGCGCCACCGACTTGGGCGACAAGGTTCGCGCCTATCAGGAATTGCCCAGTCTGCAAGGTTATCTGCTGGTGGACACCGAACACCGCGCAGTGCGGCTGCACCGCCGGGAAACGGGCAGCGACTGGAGCGAACACTACTGGGAAGGGCAGGGCGAAGTAGATTTACCCTGTGTAGGCGTGCGAATTTCGCTTGACGACCTCTATGAAGGCACGCGGGTTCCGCTCCTCCCCTAGCCCAACGCCTTACTTTCCCCACCCAAATACAGGAGAATCTGACCATGAGCGCAAAAATGTATTACGACAAGGACGTTGACACCACCATTTTGGAAGGCAAACTGATTGCCATCATCGGCTACGGCAGCCAGGCCCACGCCCATGCCCAGAACCTGCGCGACAGCGGCTTTGACGTCGTGGTCGGTCTGCGCGAAGGCAGCAGCAGCAAGGCCAAGGCCGAGCAGGCAGGTCTGCGTGTCGCCAGCATCGAGGACGCCACCAAGGAAGCCGACGTGGTCATGCTCCTGATTCCCGACGAGCAGCAGCCTGCCACCTACGAAAAGAGCATCGCCCCCAACCTGACGGCGGGCAAGGCGATTGCCTTCGGTCACGGCTTCAACGTGCACTTCGGGCGCATCAAGCCCCCAGCCGATGTGGACGTGTTCCTGGTCGCCCCCAAAGGCCCCGGCCACATGCTGCGCCGCGTATATGCCGACGGCGCGGGCATGCCCGGCATTTTCGCCGTGCAGCAGGACGCCAGCGGCAAGGCCCGTGACATCGCCCTGGCCTACGCCCGTGGCATCGGCTGCACCAAGGCGGGCGTGCTGGAAACGACCTTCAAGGAAGAAACCGAAACCGACCTGTTCGGTGAGCAGAGCGTGCTGTGTGGCGGCGTGACCCACCTCATCCAGGCGGGCTTCGAGACGCTGGTCGAAGCCGGGTACCAGCCCGAAATCGCCTACTTCGAGACGCTGCACGAAGTCAAGCTGATCGTGGACCTGATCTACGAAAAGGGCTTCGAGGGTATGCGCCACTCCATCTCTAACACCGCCGAGTTCGGTGACTACGTGACCGGGCCGCGCATCATCACCGCCGAAACGAAGGCCGAAATGGGCCGCGTCCTGGCCGACATCCAGAGCGGCAAGTTCGCCGAGCGCTTCATTCAGGACGCCGAGAGCGGCTTCCCCTTCATGGAGGAGCAACGCGGCAAGATGCGCGGGCACACCGTCGAGAAGGTCGGCAAGGAACTGCGCGACCAGATGCCCTTTATCAACAAGAAAGCGCTGGAAGTTTAACGGTTCTTCCGCCTGCCGCTCCCTGGTGATGCGGGGGGCGGTTTTTGTTTTGGTGAAAGCTTCGGCTTCAGCTTTTGGCCCCAACCCCAAACCCCTATCCCCAGAGGGGACAGGGGCTTTACGCTGGCGCTGTGCAAATGTTGGTGAGTTCGCTGATTGGGCGGTATTCCTCAGTTGCACAGGGCCTAGACGCTGCTGTTTCTCTATTCGTGTGCGGCCCGTGCGCTTCGCGCCCGACGGCCCCTTGAATTCTGCGTTTCGCGGTTTTTTGGGGGGGCGGTAATTGTGGCGATACTGTCTACCCTCTCCTACACCCCTGTCGCCGCTATCGCTCCCAGCAGTGCCAGCGGAGCCGTTTCTGCCCGCAGGATGCGTGGCCCCAGGGTGACCGCCTCGGCGCCGCGTTCGCGCAGCAGGGCCACTTCCGCTTCCGAGAAGCCACCTTCCGGCCCGCTGAGCAGGGTCAGGGGGCTTTGCCAGTCCAACAGGTCGTTCACTCGGGCGGCGCTGCCGGGATGGGCCAGCAATGCCCGTCCTTCCCAGGTCAACTGGGCCAGTGGCAGCGGCTCCAGCACGTCGGGCACCACCCGGCGCTCGGACTGGCGGGCCGCCTCGGACGCGATGCGGCGCAGGCGCACCAGCTTTTGCGCCCCGATGTCGCGGGCTTCGGCGTGTTGGGTGACCAGCAGTTGAATGTTTGAAACGCCCAGTTCGGTGGCGGCCCGCACCACATCAGCCAGTTTGTCGCCCTTGAGCAGAGCAATCGCCAGGGTCACGGGCTGCGGGTACTCGGCCCCGCGTGAGTGGGCCTCGGCGGCCGTGTCGAGATGCAGCAGGGCGTGGCCCGCGCCCAGTTCGCTCAGCACGGCAACGGCTTCGGCCCCGCGCCCGTCGAAAACCTGAAGCCGCTCACCGGGGCGCAGCCGCAGCACCTGCACGTGCCGGGTTTCCTGCGGCCCCAGGCGCATTTCCGGGGCAATCTCGCTCACCTGAAGGCGGCGCACGGCTCAGTGTTCCCGGCGGGCCGTGACCAGCGCCCATTCGCCGTCGGTTCGCACCTGCACGTCCTCAAAGCCTTCGCGGTCCAAGGCGGCCTGCACCAGTTCCAGCTTGCTCGTCAGAATTCCGGTCAGGATGAGGGGCGCTCCCGCGACCATTTGCGCGGCGTATTCGCCTGCCAGCAGGTCGTGCAGCTCGGCGTAGAGGTTCGCCACCAGCACGTCGTAAGGCTCACCGAACAGCTCGGCGTCGTCCTCTAAGCCCAGCGTGCCTTCCTCGAAACGGATGCCTTCGGTCAGCCCGTTGTCCCGCGTATTGTCCCGCGCAATCGGGATGGTGATGGGGTCAATGTCCACGCCCAGCGTATAGGCCGCACCCAGTTTCGCCGCCGCCATCGCCAGTACGCCGCTGCCCGTGCCCACGTCCAGCACGCGCTTGCCGCCCAGGTCGAGGTCGCCCAGCGCCTCCACCGCCATGCGGGTGGTCGCGTGGTGGCCCGTGCCGAAGGCCATGCCGGGTTCAATGACCAGCGGCAACTGTCCGGCAGGCACTTCTTCGCGCTGCCAGGGGGCGACGATGGTAATTTTGCCCGCCTGCACGGGTTTCAGATTCTTCTTGAATTCGGCCTGCCAGTCCTGCTCGGCTTCTTCGTGCCACTCGCCGTCCTGAACCTCGGCAGGCAGGTCCACGCGCTCGTCGAAATACACGCGGATGTGGGGGCCGCGCTCCTCCAGCCCCGTCGCGCCCGCCTCCCAGAGCAGGTCGAGGTGGGCCTCGCGGGTGTCGAACGTACCGGGCAACAGATAAACCAGCATGGCTGGGAGTCTAGAGCAGCCGGGGCTGCATACACCGCCCCGCGTCCGCCCCGCCGCCGCGCACT
>NZ_JAUNHK010000125.1 GCF_030523985.1 Deinococcus sp. | reverse complement strand
GCAGGTGCGGTAGTGCAGCACGGCCACATGAAACTGCCCCTGCTGGGCGGCATGTTCGGCGCGGCAATGGGACAGCCGAAGAGACACGATGTCGCACGGGGCAGTCGTGACAGTCATGCAGGCAGTCTAAACACAAAAACTTGACGTCGAATGAAAGGTGAACCAGATTTCTGCCCACCACTACGCAGTTTTTTAGCTTGGAGCCGAATGACCCTATGTCATTTGCCTCGAAGTTTATCCGGTCGTTCGGGCGCGTGCAGTCAGCTGTGGCAGATTCACGTCCACGAATTGAACCTTGAGTTCCGTGCCGGGCGCGGCGGGCGTGCTGAGCGGCACGTCGAAAGCGAGGTCGGGAATCAGCAGCGTGGCTTGCGGCCCCCGGCGGTCTACCACCACGGCGTCCCAGAGGCGGTCGGGCTGCGCGGCAATGAAGCGCAGGGTGTGGTGACGGCGGCTGAGGCGCTCGGCCTGGCGGGTGGCGTCGGCATTGAGCTGTGACTCTGCGATATGCGAGGCCATCACTTTGCTGGACATGGGTTCACGCTCGGCTAAGAACGCCCGCAACTGCTGATGCACCACCAGATCGAGGTAACGGCGCATGGGGCTGGTCACCTGGGCGTACAGGTCGAGACCCATACCGTGATGCGGCCCCGGCGACGGCTGAAAGCGGGTGCGGGCCAGCGTCTTGCGCCGCGCCCACATCGCGCTCAGGGTGTCGCCGCGCACCTCGCGGGTCGGGTAATCCTGGGTGGCAAAGGGCAAGGGCAACTCGTTGTCGTCGGCAAAAATGGCCGCCCCCCAGCCTGCCAGCGTCATGCACTCCTGCACCACCGTCCGCATCTCGGGCTTGGGCAGCGGGAAGACTTGAGCACCCGTTTCGTCGGCCTTGACGCGCACTTCGGGCAGGTCGATGGACAGCGCCCCTTCCGCCTCGCGCAGCCGACGGCTGGCCCGCGCCAGTCGCGCCAGCGTGACGAAGGGTTCCTCGCCCGCTTCGAGTCGCCGCTGCGCTTCTTGGTAGGCCAGCCGCTGCACCCGGACCCGCGTCAGCACCACGTCTATGGCCTCGGCGTTGCCATCCGCGTCGAGGTCGAGATACAGCGATAGCGCGGGCGAAATCTCGTGCAGGCCCAGCCCGGCCTTCTGCACCAGTTCGTCGGGCAACATGCCGATGGTCTGGTCGGGCAAATACAGGGTGGCCCCCCGTGCGCGGGCTTCGAGGTCAAGCGGGCTGTCGGGGGCCACCAGCGCCGCCACGTCCGCCACATGCACCCACAGCCGCGTCAAGCCGCCGCCCAGGTCTTCTACGCCCACCGCGTCGTCAGGGTCCTGGTTGCCTTCATCGTCAATGGCGAAGGTCGGCAGGTGGGTCAGGTCGAGGCGTTCCTCGGCCGGGTCGAAATCGGGCACGGGCAAGTCCACGCCATGCAGCGCGGCCCGCAACCGGTCGGCGTAAGGTGTACGGGCTTCGTCCCAGACGCCCAGCTTGAGCAGGTAGGCATGGGCACTTTCCGGCGTTTCCGGCAGTCCCGCTTCGCGCAGGGTACGGCTTTTGTCGGCCCGGCCCCGCGCCAGCAGCTCGACTTCGGTGCGCTGGGCGGGGGTCAGTTCGGGAAATTCGGTCATGCCGCCCAGGATAGTCGGCGCGTGGCTGCCGGGACGCCGCGCCCCTCAGTTTTCCTGTTCGATGAACTGCTTGAGGGCGTCCATTCGCACGATGATGGGCGAGCGGGCACGCACGATAGAGCCGTCTTTTTTGAGGCGGCTGAGACTGTGGCTGACCGTTTCACGGGTCGCGCCGACCATGCGGGCGATGTCTTCCTGATTGAGTTTCAGGTTGAGTTCTACACCCTGCGAGTGGGGCCGCCCAAATTCGCGGGCCAGGCGGTAAAGCAGGCTGGCGACACGCTCGGGGGCGCTGTAGGCGCTGACCGTCGCTGTCCAGGTTTGCGCCTCGAACAGCCGCGCCGCCATCAGGCGAATGAGTTTCATGGCGAGGTCGGGCTTGGTGTTGAGCAGTTTTTGCAGCTCCTGGCGCGGCAGCACAATCAGGGTGGTGCGCTCCAGTGCTTCGGCCTGGGTGGGGCGGCGTTCCTCGGGTTGCAGCAGCAGCTCGCCGAACGTGTCGTGCTGGCCGACCACCCCCAAAATCGCTTCTTTGCCGTTCGGAAAGAGCTTACTAATCTTGACCAGGCCGCTCCGCACGAAATAGAGCGCGTCGGCAGGGTCGTCCATCCGGTAAATCACTTCGCCGGGTTGGTAGAAGCGGTAGGGGGTCGTCGCAGCCACACGTTCCAGTTCGGCCAGCTCAAGGTCGGCGAACAGTTCAGTTCGCTTGAGGTGCCAGACCAGACTCGGATAATTCATGTCTGTGGGTCAGCATAACCGAAAAAATTCAGCTCACCCACCCGCAAACGGACGTGCCTGAGGTAAAGTTACGAACAGGTGACATTGGGGCCAGGAAGTTTTATACTCGGTTCAACTTACACCCTGGAGACTCCCCAGCCTGTAGAGCAGGCTATGGAAAGGAGTCGGCCTTTTACGGAGGAGTCAACTATGCCCAGCTACAAAGCCCCCACCCGTGATATGAAGTTCTTGCTGAAGGAACTGCTCGCCGCTGACCAGCAGCTGGCGGCCCTGCCCTTCTACCAGGAGAATGAAACCGCCGACTTCGACCTGCTGTCTCAGGTGCTCGACGAGGCCGCCCGCTTCATGGAAACCGAAGTGCAGCCACTCAACCAGGTCGGTGACAAGGAAGGCTGCGTGCGCGACGAGCACGGCAACGTGAAAGCCCCCACCGGCTTCAAGGCTGCCTACGACAAGTACCGCGCCGCTGGCTGGACCGCCCTGGACGCCGACCCCGCTTACGGCGGGCAGGGTATGCCCCGTGCGCTGAGCCTCGCCATTACCGAAATGGTCAACAGCGCGAACGTGGCGTGGGGCATGTACCCCGGCCTCTCGCACGGTGCGTACAGCGCCCTGCACGCCGTGGGCAGCGATGAACTGAAGAACCTCTACCTGCCCAAAATCGTGGACGGAACCTGGAGCGGTACCATGTGCCTCACCGAGCCGCACGCGGGCACCGACCTCGGCATCATCCGCACCAAGGCAACCGACAACGGCGACGGCACCTACGCCATCACGGGCACCAAAATCTTCATCTCGGCGGGCGAACACGACCTGACCGAGAACATCGTGCACCTCGTGCTGGCCCGCCTGGAAGGCAGCCCCGCCGGAACCAAGGGCATTTCGCTGTTCCTGGTGCCCAAGTTCATCCCCACCGCCGACGGCAAGCCCGGCGAACGTAACGGCGTGGTCTGCGGCAGCATCGAGCACAAGATGGGCATCCACGGCAACGCCACCGCCGTGCTGAACTTCGACGGCGCCAAGGGCTGGCTGGTCGGCGAAATCAACAAGGGCATGAACCACATGTTCATCATGATGAACGCCGCCCGTCTGGGCACCGGTCTGCAAGGTCTGGGCCTTGGTGAAGTCGCCTACCAGAACGCGCTCGCCTACGCCAAGGACCGCCTGCAGATGCGCAAGGAACCCCGCGTGAGCAGCGAGGAAGCCGACCCCATCATCGCCCACCCCGACGTGCGCCGCATGCTGCTGACCGGCAAGGCCTACAGCGAAGCCGGACGTGCGCTGGCGATGTGGCTGGCCCTCTCGCTCGACACCGAGCACCACCACCCCGACGAAGCCAAGCGCAAGGAAGCGGGCGACCTGGTGGCCCTGCTGACCCCCATCGCCAAGGCCTTCATGACCGACAACGGCTTTAACGTCGCCGTGCAGAGCCAGCAGGTCTTCGGCGGTCACGGCTACATCCAGGAATGGGGCATGGAGCAGTTCGTCCGTGACGCCCGCATCGGCCAGATCTACGAAGGCACCAACGGCATCCAGGCGCTCGACCTGCTGGGCCGCAAGGTCCTGATGGACGGCGGCAAGAAGCTCCAGAAGCTGGCCGAAACCCTCCAAGAATTTGTCGAGGCCAACGAAGGCGACGAGCACATCGGCGACTACGTCAACCAGCTCGGCAAAGCCGCCCAGCAACTCGGCTCCATCACCATGGTCGTCGGCCAGAAGGCCATGAGTGGTGCGGAAGGCCCCGACGAAGTGAACGCCGCTGCCGTGGATTACCTGCGCTTCTTCGGTCACGTCGTGTACGGCTACCTCTGGGCCCGTATGGCAAAGATCGCCCACGACAAGATCGAAGCCGGCGAAGACAAGGACGGCTTCTACCTCGCCAAGACCCAGACCGCCAAGTTCTACTTCGCCAAACTGTTCACCGAAACCAAGACGCTCGCCGCCAACATCAAGGCCGGCAACGAGCCTCTGGCCGTGGACGACAAGGCTGTCTTCGGCTGGGAACACTAAGCACCTGCTCCTGAGCCGACGCGCTCGGGTTAACGCCTCTGCCCCCGTGTGGGGTGGGGGCTTTTTTCGTTTCAGGAACCGCAGAAAGCCGGGGCGCGTAGATGCAGCATGAACCGTCTGCTCGCCCTGCTTTTCTGCGGTGTCTTTTCGCTGGCGTCCGCCTCTTCAGTCACGCTGTCGCTCTGGCAGACGGCGAAAACGGAGCGGGGCACCCTCACGCTGCTGCGCGTGCAGGATGAGCGCTGCCCTCCTCGCGCCTTTTGCCTGATGAGCGGGGGCATGCGGGCAACGGTGCTGGTCAGGCAAGGCTTTCACTTTCGGTTGGTGCAGGTCAACTGGCCGGGTCAGGCAGAGGCCACGCCTGCCGGACCCCTGAGCCTCAGCCGGGTCAGCCGCCGGGAGGCTGGCGCTGCTCCCCAGGTGACCTTCGAGCTTGGGCGATGAGAAGGTAAAAAGCGTTGACCCCGTTCGCCCGCTAACATGCCCCCATGAAGCACTTCACGCCCGAAGACCCCACCCCCCGCGACCTGGGCTTTGCCATGCCGCCCGAATGGGCACCGCACGAGGCGACCTGGATGGGCTACCCCGCCGACGATGAACTGTGGTTCGGGCACCTCGGCGGCGTGCGTGACGAGTACGCGCATCTGGTTCGGACGATTGCCCGGTTCGAGCGGGTCGAACTGCTGGTGCGCGACGAAGAAAGCGAACGCGACGCCCGCGCCCGGCTGGGGGACGCCAACGTGCGCTACCACCGCGTACCGCTGGACGACTCCTGGCTGCGCGACTCTGGCCCGCTGTTCGTCACACGGGGCGACAAAGACCCTGAAGTTGCGCTGGTCAACTGGAAATTCAACGCCTGGGGCGGCAAGTTCGAGTGGGAAAACGACGACCGGATTCCCGAATATGTGGCGCAGTTCCTGGGCATGGCCCACTGGGACCGCCCCGAAGTGCTGGAAGGCGGCGGCCTGGAAATCGCCGGGGGCGGCGCGGGACTGACCACCCGCTCCTGCTTCCTGACCGAGACGCGCAATCCGGGGCTGACCGAGGAGGGCTACACCTTCTTGCTGTCGGACATGCTGGGCGTAAAAAAACTGCTGTGGCTCGACGGTGGCCTGGAAAACGACCACACCGACGGGCACATCGACACCATTACCCGCTTCGCCGCTGAAAACGTCATCGTGACCAGCGTGGAGGCCGACCCCAGTGATGCCAACCATGCCACCATGCAGGGCAACCTCGAAAAACTGCGCGAGATGAGGACGCCCGGCGGCGAGTTCTACCAGATTGTCGAACTGCCGCTGCCCGCCAATCGTCTGGAGGGGGCAGAAGGGCGTCTGCCACCCACCTACGCCAACTTCTATATCGGCAACGGGTTCGTGGTCGTGCCGCAGTACGGCGACCCCAACGACAAGAAGGCGCTGGACGTGCTGCGCCCGCTGTTTCCGGGGCGCGAGGTCATCGGCGTGCCGAGCCGCAAGATTATCGAGGGGGGCGGCTCGTTCCACTGCCTGACCCAGCAGCAGCCTGCCGGACGGGTCTGGAAGGGCGAGTAACCCAGGCACTGAGGAAACGGAGGGGTTGACTATGAAAACGTCAACTCCTCCGCTTGCTGTGGCGCCCGCTCAGCTCTTCTTCGCCACCGGACGCCGGATGGTCGCCACCTGCGCCTCGCTGCGCAGGGTTCCGGTCAACAGGCCCCAGAGGTTCTGCGCGGCGTGGGGGTCGCGGGTCAGCCCCTCGAACTTGAAATAGGCCGCGTCGCCGCTGCTCAGGACAAAGGTGGGCGTACCGAATACGCCGAGCGCCGCCGATGCCTCCAGGTCTTCGCGCAGCTCGTGCCGCAGGGCTTCCTCGTCCTGGCGGTCTTTCTGCCACTGTTCGAGGTTCAGCTCGGCTTGCCCCGCAGCGTCTTGAAAGGCGGCTTCGTCGAGCTCACGCCCGTCCTCATGGTGCAGGCGAAACAGCGCCAGCGTGAAGGCCCAGCTTCTGTCCTCACCCTGACGGTAAGCAGCGCGGGCGGCGAGAAAGGCGTTGAGGCTGGGGCGCTGGTATTTCAGGTAACCGCCGCCTCCCTCGGCGTCCAGCGGCTGGTCGGAGAGCCACCACTGCACCGTGTTCTGGTCCTTGTTCTCGGGGTGGTTGCCCTGCACCAGCGAGAAATGCCGCAG
>NZ_JAUNHK010000124.1 GCF_030523985.1 Deinococcus sp. | reverse complement strand
TCCGCCATTTTCAGCGTCCGCACGATGACAGGCACGGTCAGCGCGACCATGTTCTTTTCGATGCCCCGCGCCCGCTGCGCGTCCCGCACGTCGTTCACCGTCTGCACTACTACCGGAATAAACCGCAGGGTGAGCGACACGGCGAGGCTGACCTTGGCGGGGTTGACGCCCACGCGGGCGAGCGGCTGCATGGCCCGCTCCAGCGCGGCGAGCAGGTCGGACACGCGGGTGGTCAGCGTCACCAGCGACGACAGCAGCAGCAGCACGCCAAAGCGCAGCACCGTGACCGCGCCCGATTCCAGACCCGCCAGCAGGCTTTGCACCACGAACAGGAACAGCAGCACCCCCAGCGAAGGCCGCAGTTGCGCCCAGCTTGCCCGCCAGCCCAGCCGCGCCAGCCCGTAGAGCGCCAGCGTCAGTGCCAGCAGCGCCAGCAGCACCCGCCAGTCGCGCACCCAGAACACGACGACGCCCGCCAGCAGCACCGCTGCCAGCTTGGGCGCAGGCCGCAGTCGGTGCAGCGGCGACTCGCGGGGGACATAGAGGCCGAGCGTCACGCCATCCGCTCCCGGTACACCCGCAAGGCTTCGGCAGGCTCTCCGTCAGCCAGCAAACGCCCGTCGTCAAAGACCAGCACCCGCTCGAAGTCGTGCAGCAAGTCCAGGTCGTGCGTCACCACGATGGCGGTCTGCGGCAGGGCACGAATGGCGGCGGCCACGCGGTTGCGGTTGCGCAGGTCGAGCAGGGTGGTCGGTTCGTCCAGCACCACATAGTCGGGCCGCATGACCAGCACCCCGGAGATGGCGAGCAGTTGCTTTTGCCCGCCGCTGAGTAGGTGCGAGGAATGCTGACGGTAGCGGCTCAGGTCGTACCGTGCCAGCACTTCGCTGATGCGGGCGTCTATCTCGGCGGGCGGTAACTTCAGGTTTTTCAGCCCAAACGCCAAGTCTTCTTCCACCACCGGAAAAACAATCTGGTGGTCGGGATTCTGAAACACGAAGCCGACCTTGCGCCGCACCGCTTTGGGGTCCCGGCGGGTGTCCAGGCCATCCACCAGCACCTGCCCCCCCGTCGGCAGCAGCAGGGCATTAAGCAGCCGCGCGAAGGTGCTTTTGCCGCTGCCGTTGCTGCCCACCACGCCGATGCGCCGCTCGGTGAGGGTCAGGCTGAGGGGATGCAGCACGGGCCGCTCGTCGTAGGCGTGCGAGACGCCCCGAAATTCGATCATGCCGTTACTATGCCCGCACAGGCTGCGCCGAATTCGCCCTGATGATGGGATAGCTGCGCTTGACCGTCACGGCGACCAGCGCGGCGATGATGGCTTTGGCGAGGTCGCCGGGCAGGAAGGGGCCGGAGGCGAGGGTGGCCTGCCAGTAGTTCAGCTTGTCGGAGACGTAGCTCAGCCAGGCGTTGCCGATGCCGTACATGACGACCACGCTGCTGACAAAGATGATGACGAGGGCCAGAGGAAAGTTGAGCCGCGCCCAGTTGCGCTCGGTCAGCCAGCCGATGACGTAAGCGGCAATCGGCCAGGAAAACAGGAAGCCCGCCGTCGGCCCGGCAAAGACACCCAGCCCGCCGCGCCCGCCCACCAGCAGCGGCAACCCGACAGCGACCAGCACCAGAAACAGAATCATGGACAGAGCGCCGCGCCGCGCTCCCAGGACCGCCCCCGCCAGCATCACGCCCAGCGTCTGCGAGGTAATCGGTACGCCCGTCGCCAACATAATCGGCGGCACGACGGCGAGGGCCGCCATGATGGCAGCAAAAAGAGCGATATACACGATGTCTTTGGTGGTCACGCCCCGCATTGTCTCACCTTTGCTTCGTTCAGTCCATATCGAATCGGGCTGAACGAAACCGAGTAGAGCCTTTAGCCCAGGCTCCACCAGGGGCGTTTCTGGTGGCCGCTCAGGTGCAGCAGGTCGCCCAGGGTCCGAATGCGGCCTTCCCGTTCCAGTTCGCAGGCCAGCACCAGAAACACCTGCGCCGTGATCAGGGCGTCGGCCAGGGCGTCGTGTTCGCCGTAGACCTCTACCCCGAAGCGCCGGGCCAGCGCCGAGAGGGTGTAGTGGTCGCGGCGGGCAGTCTGGGTGGTCTGGCGGTCGAGGGCCAGCGCGAGGGGCAGCGTGTCCACCGTGGGCGGCAGGCCCAGACCCCAGCGCTTCAGAAAACCGCGCTCCAGCGTGGCGTAGTGGGCCAGCAACACCCGCCCGCCCAGCCGCTCGCGCAGGGCAGGGCGCACGTCTTCTAGGGCGGGCGCTTCCGTCAGGCGCTCGGCACTCAGGCCATGAATCGCCACCGATTCCGGCAAAAAAGGTCGAGTGGGCCGCACCCACGACGCCCATGCCCCGCCCAGCCGAACCCGACGCCGCGCCAGCGGGACCAGCCCCACCTGAACCACCTCGTCGCGGGCGGGGTTCATCCCGGTGCTCTCGAAGTCGAGCGCCACGTACTCGGCCTCCTGCCAGTGCTGGGCGCCCTGCGTCACGCGCCCCCCACCTGCGGAGCCAGCACGCTCTGCACCCGCCCAATCAGTTTGAAAATCTCGCGCAGGTGGACTTCCTGCGGCCCGCTCAGGTCGTCCAGGGGCAGGCGGGTGCTGGGCGCCCGGCCCTTTTCCAGTTGCCCGAGTTGCAGTTCCATGCGCAGGTCGAGCAGGTAGCGGTACGCGCCCAGCAGGTCTTCGCGGGTGTCGGGGTGCAGCAGGCTGGGACCGGACGCACTCAGCCGGGTGAAGGTGCTCGCGCCGGACTCGCCCACTTGCAGCGCATGAATCCGCGCCAGGTCGATGATGAGGGCCAGCCCCTGCGTCTTGAGGTCGAGGGTGTCGTCCCGGTCGGTGCGAATACGCCGCCGAAAGCCCAGCGGGGGGCGGTGGCTCAGCGCCAGCCGCGTCAGGTGCGCGATAAACGCCGGGTTCTGGCCTGCCGACACCCGCGCCTCCTTGCCCGCCGTCACGTCCAGCGTGCCCGCCACCACGCGGGGGTCGAAGAAGATGGTCACGTTCAGCAGGGCTTGCGGGTCAGGAATGCGCTGCCAGTCGTGCATTTTTTCCACGTACTGCGCCAGTGTGTAGGTGTGGCGAGAGGCCATCACGCCGCCGCTGCACGCCTCCAGCCCGGCCTCGGCCAGCAGCGCCTCCACCCTCTGCGCGAAGGGCACGAAGTAGGGGCGGTGTTCCTCGCGCTCTATCAGCAGCATGTGGTCCTGGTCGGGGTTCAGGCCCGATTCGCGCCGGGCGATAGAACCGAGCAGCACCCAGGCGTACGGCCCCGGCGCTGGCCCCAGTTCGGCTTCCGCCAGTTGCAGGGCGCGGCGATAAAGGGCGTCGTAGGCGTAGCTCGCCAGCCGTGCCAGATGGTCGGCCCGCTGCCCGGCGCGAAAGAGGTTGGCGGTGTACTCGGGCAGCAGCCGGGCGTGCCGCACCAGTTCGGCCCGGCCAGGGGCGTCCAGCAAATCCTGCACCACATAGCCCACGCCCTGGGTCTGGAGCCGCAGCAGGTCGGACGTGCCGACCATCCCCACGAGTTGCCCGCCCTGCACCAGCGGCAGATGCCGGATGTTGTGCCGGAACATCAGGTTCAGGGCCGACATCGCCGTCATTTCGGCGGGGGCGGTCAGCGCAGGTGCAGTCATCACGGCGGCGAGGGGCGTCCCCGGCGGCAAGCCTTCAGCCAGTACACGGTTTCGCAAATCCTTGTCGGTCAGGATGCCGAATTCCCCTCCCGGCAGCGGCACCATCAAGCTGCTGATACGGCACTCGCGCATCCGCGCCGCCGCTTGCTGCACGGTCATGCCAGGCTGCCCCAGTTGCGCGGGCCGCATCACCTCGCTGACCGGCACGCTCGACAGGTTGGTGCCCAGGCCGCCCCGCTCCAGCCGCGTCGCCAGGGCCGAGGTCAGGAACTGTTGCAGGTCAGGCAGCGCCAGCCAGCGCCCGGCCTTTTCGGGGGGCAGGACATAGAGCCAGGTGTCACGCATGGCCCGTGCCGTCCCGGTGCGTACTCCTCCGCCCAATGTTTCGCCGTCGGTATAGGTTTCGCCGTTCAGGTCGAGTTCGCCGCGCCGCACGACGAACAGGCCGCTGCCCAGGTCACGGCTGCTGCCACTCGGCTGGTATTCCACTTCCAGGTCGCGCACCAGCGCCGCCAGAAGGCGGGCGTCCAGCTGGCGGTAGGGCGGATAAGCCTGCAAAAAGCGTTCGTGGTCATGCAGTCCGACGCGGCTGGCCTCTGCGGTCATGGGGCAGGTCTCCTTTGAAGGGGGTGTGGCTCAGCCTACCCTGCCGGGCGGCCCGGCTTGACTGGACAGCTGGCCCTCTTTGCACCCGGTTCAGTACCCCGGACGTGACGGCCTGTCTTGAACGCCGGAGTGGGGCGCTAGATTAGAACGCACCCAAAAACCAGACGGCCCGCTCTGCGGCTGTTTTCATTTCTCGCTTGCCCCGGAGGTTTGCCCATGACCCAGCACGACCACATCGACGCCATGCTTCACGAAACCCGCGTCATTCACCCCAGCGAGGACTTCAAGGCCAAAGCCAGGGTCAGCCGCGAGGAGTACGAGCGCCGCTACCGCCAGAGCCTGGACGACCCCGACACCTTCTGGTCGGAAGTGGCAGGCGAGCTGCACTGGATGAAGAACTGGGAACAGGTGCTCGACTGGCAGGAACCGCACGCGCAATGGTTCGTGGGCGGGCAGACGAACGTGGCCTACAACGCGCTCGACCGCAACGTGGCCCGTGGCCTGGGCGACAAAAAGGCGATCATCTGGGAAGGCGAGGACGGCGAGGTGCGAACCTACACCTACGCCAAACTGCTGCGCGAGGTCTGCAAGGCGGCCAACGCCCTTCAGGAACTCGGCGTGGTGGCGGGTGACCGGGTCACGCTCTACATGCCCCTGATTCCCGAAGCGGCCATCTCCATGCTGGCCTGCGCCCGCATCGGGGCGGTGCATAGCGTGGTGTTCGGGGGCTTCAGCGTATCGGCGCTGGCTGACCGCATCAACAACGCCCAGAGCAAAATCCTGATTACCGCCGACTCGGGCTACCGGCGCGGCAAACCCGTGGGCCTCAAGGTCAACGCCGACGAAGCTGCCAAACTCGCCCCGCACCTCCAGCACATTCTAGTGGTGAAGCGCACCGGGATTCCGGTGGACTGGTGGACGGAAGGGCGCGACATCTGGTGGCACGACCTGGTCGACCGCCAGAGCGACCAGCACGAGGCTGCGCCGCTCGACAGCGAACACCCGCTGTTTATCCTCTACACCTCCGGCAGCACGGGCGCCCCCAAGGGGGTGCAACACACGACGGGCGGCTATATGGTCGGCACCTACCTCACCACCCAGACCGTCTTCGACCTGCGCGACGACGACCTTTACTGGTGTACCGCCGACATCGGCTGGATTACCGGGCACAGCTACAGCGTCTACGGCCCGCTGCTCAACGGCGCCACCGTGCTGATGTACGAGGGCGCACCGAACCACCCCGACTGGGGCCGCTTCTGGGACATCATCCAGCGGCATGGCGTCACCATCCTCTACACCGCGCCCACCGCCATTCGCTCCTTCATGCAGCACGGCGAAGACATTCCGGGCCGCTATGACCTGAGCAGCCTGCGCCTGCTGGGGTCGGTGGGCGAACCGATCAACCCCGAGGCGTGGATGTGGTACCACCGCGTGATTGGCGGCGAGCGTTGCCCCATCGTGGACACCTGGTGGCAAACCGAAACAGGAAGCATCATGCTGACCACGCTGCCGGGGGCCTTCCCCAGCAAGCCGGGCAGCGCGGGCCTGCCGATGTTCGGCGTGGAACCCACCCTGATGACCCACGAAGGCGAGGAACTCGGACCCGACGACGGCGGCCTGCTGGTCATCAAGCGGCCCTGGCCTTCCATGCTCCGCACGGTGTACGGCGACGACGAACGCTACCGCAAGAGCTACTGGGGCGAAATCAAGGGCGTGTACTTTGCAGGCGACGGGGCGCGGCGCGATGGCGACGGCTATTACACCATCGTGGGCCGGGTAGACGACGTACTGAACGTATCCGGCCACCGCCTGGGCACGATGGAAATCGAGTCGGCGCTGGTCAGCCACCCCGACGTTTCCGAGGCGGCAGTGGTGGGCCGTCCCGACCCGGTGAAGGGTGAAGCGGTCGTGGCCTTTATCCTGCTGCAAGACGAGCACTCGGTAGATGCGGCAGCCCTACGTGCCCACGTCAGCCGCGAAATCGGCGCACTGGCCCGCCCAGACGCCATTTACATTGCTGACGCCCTGCCCAAGACCCGCAGTGGCAAAATCATGCGCCGTTTCCTGCGTCAGATCGCGGCGGGTAACGAAATCACGGGCGACACCAGTACTCTGGAAGACCCCAGTGTCCTGGAAAGACTGGCGTCCACTCCCGCCGTTTGAGCACAAGAGGCAGCCACCGCCCGCTGGGGGTTGGTGGCTGTCTCTCTTCATATCTAGGGGAAAAAGAAAAACGGCCCGAGTCCTGGGGACTGGGCCGTGATTCGGGATGCAGGAAAGAGCAATGCTTGCGGAACCTATAGAAAGGAGGTGATCCAACCGCACCTTCCGGTACAGTTACCT
>NZ_JAUNHK010000123.1 GCF_030523985.1 Deinococcus sp. | reverse complement strand
ATCCGCCAGCCTTTCGCGAGCATTCAAAAGCAACACCTTGGTCAGTTCAGTGGTCCTGGCCCCGACTTGCCTCTCAATGACGAACTTACTTTTGGGGTCGACAACGGTGAAATCCCACGCTTGCTCAGTCTTGTCGCCGACAAAATCGTGCCGCTCATCGGCTTCCATGCTCGTGACCTTGAGGTCACGAGCATGGAGGTCATGGAACTGTTCAAGATGAACACCAGTACGACAGACGATTCGAGCAACGGTCGTGCGGTGACAGCCCGTGAGGGTGGCTGTGGAAGAAAAACAGGTGCCATGAGTCATGTGGTCGATCACGCGATCGACCTGTTCAGGTGGCAATTTGCTGCCCCAGTAGGGTGTCCCCTTCGTTTCACTGAACTCAGTGCCACAGGTAAGACACCTGAGCAGTCGACGCTTTTCAGGGCCGTAGAACTTGCGGAAACGGATGTTCTGTCGACCAGGTTGATGGAAGTCTGGACAATGCGGGGTCTGGCAAACGAAACTGTCGAGTGGGAGCGAAAATAGCACACCCGGAGATAGGCTCCGGGCGCTCCCGTTTCAACCCTGTCGGGAATAGTTCCAGCCAACTACCGCGTAACTACGGCTCCGGCGAAAACACCCTGATATACAGTAGGGGGTTCTCTGAATGGCTGCCGATAATGGAGTCAGGCAGGGTGTTGCAAATTACACAGCCTTCCTTGACCGCTAGCTCAAATCACGAAGCGGACTAACCTGCGTTGCCGCCAGCGCCGATGGCATGGCGGCCAGGAGCCCCAGCGGAATCAGCCACAGGGCACGCCCCGCCAGCCCTGGGGTCAGCTGCGGTGGGGCAAGGGTAAATCCCAGCCGAGCGCCCAGCAGTTCCCCGCCGACCGAACTTGCGAGCAATGAGAGGCCTAAGCCCAGCAGCACGCCCAGGGTGACGGTGAGGCCCGTTTCCAGTAAAACGAGCGTGAAAACTGCAGGACGCCCGGCCCCAAGTGCCCTCAGCAGGGCCACCGTGCGCCGCCGTTCCAGACCAGAGGTGTAGACGCTCAGGGCCACGGTCAGTGCCGCAATCCCCAGCACCAGGATGCTCAGCCCCGCATAAGCGGTCTGCCCCTGCATCAAAGTCTGACGGGCCTGAGCGAAGACTTGACCCGGAAAGACAGCCATCGCCTTGTCCCCGGCGTTGACCTCCCCCGCCACGGTGTAGATACCCGCCAAGTTCTCCGCCGAGTACAGCACGGCGGTGACTTCTCGCTGCCCCTCCGCCTCTGCCCCGTGCGTCTCCCAGACGGTTTCGATGGGCGTCAGAACGGCGCGGTCCGCTGGGCCACCCGTCGGAGCCAGGATACCCGTGACACGGTAGGGCTCATTGTGCGCCTCGTGTCCCTCGCCCTCAGCAGTATGGTCGTCCTCGCCTTCGAGGGGCGCCACTTCCTCCAGGCCGTGCGCGCCTTTGAAGGTGTCTCCCACCTTAAGTCCCACCTCTCGGGCCACCGCCGCGCCCAGTACTACGTCATGCTCCTCTGCAAAAACCTGACCCTGCGCGACCCGGAAGTAGGGCGGGGCACTCGGCTTGAGACGCTGGTCGAAGAACTCGGGCGAGGTGCCCACAATCGGAAAGCCGACGTAGTTGTCCCCCAAAGCAAGCGGGACAGCGCGGCGGGTGCCTGGGGCCGTCTTCAGCTGTTGATACACCAAATACGGCACGTTGCCAGTCGGTACATCCAAATAAAACAGGCTGGACATCACCGCCTGGGTGGGACTTCCCTTAGCCGTGACCAGGAGGTCAAAGACTTGCGCTGCGTCTTGCGCGCCTCGTTCAACTTGTCGCGTGACCAGGGGGACGACCAACGCCGTTGCCGTCGCCAGAGCCACTGCCAGCACGGTCAGGATAAGTGCACCGGCGCGGTGCCGCAAGGAACGGAGCGCAGTCCAGAGGGCCAGGCTCATGCTGACCGTCCAATCTGAAAGCGCTGGGGCAACATCTGGGCTACCGTCTCGTCGTGGGTGACGATTACTAGGGTGGCCCCCAATTCTCCAGCGACTTCCCGGAGCAGTCTCAGGGCTCCGTCCGCCCGTTCGCGGTCAAGGTGGGCGGTGGGCTCGTCCACCAGCAGCAGACCGGGACGGTGGGCACATGCGCGGGCGATCGCCACCCGTTGCCGCTCGCCGGTGGAAAGCTGCGCGGGTAGGTGACGCAGCCTCGCTCCCAAGTCCAGCCGTTCTAACGCTTCCCGTGCTGTCCGGCCCGCGTTCGGCACCCCGGCCACGCGCAGACCTAGTTCCACGTTTTCCAGTGCACTCAGCCCCGGCATCAGATGAAAATCCTGAAAGACGTAGCCGACTTCACGGCGGCGAAAAGCGTCCCGATCAGCTTCGGTCAGCGTGGTGAGCTCCCGCGCGCCGTACTGCATCCGCCCGCTCAGGGGCCGCAGCAGCCCAGACAGCACGTTGAGCAGGGTCGTTTTCCCCGTCCCACTCGGACCAGTGACCGCCACCTGCGTCCCAGCGGGCCAGTGAAAGTCCGGGTAGCTCAGGGTGACTTCCGATCCGTGCTTCACACTCAGCCCCTCACCGGTAAGGATCGCACTCAAGCGTCCTGCACCCTGTCAGCGTAGAGTCGCACCAGGCTGACGAACCCGGTCTCCTCGTCCTTCTTGACGCCGATGTCGAGTCGCCCGGTCACGGTCAGCCCGCGCACCGAGGGTTCAAGTTCCTTGCCGGGTGGCATGATCACCAGCACGATGTCGGCGGGCCAGTCGGCAGCGGTGGTGCAAAAGGGGCAGGTGCTCATCGGCTGTTTGGTCAGCACGAAAAAGTCGAGCTTGGGCTTGAGCGGCGGGGCCATGTAACCCGCCATCGTGACCTTTTTGCCCGACAGGGATTTGAGCTTGCTGCTGTACTCCACGCCCCGAACCGTGGTTTTGCCGTACAGTTCGCTGAATTTGAGGCGTGGCGTTCCAGTTTGCGCCCCGGCCCGGCCCAGCCACAGCGAGGCGGGGACGGCGGCCAGCACTTTGATGAGGGTACGTCTGTTCATAGGTCCTCCTTCCTCACGCTTCGTAGCACAGAGGGCCACAAGCGATGGGGTCAACCCCCACAGCCTATGGCCCGCGTGTCAAGTGAAGTTATTTGTTCTTGGTGGCGTCCAGGCCCATGGCGCGGGCGATGCTGAAGAAGATGTCGGTCTGGTCCATCGTGCCGAAGAAGTGGTGGGCTCCAGCACCGAAGGCGAAGAGGGGCATCGGGTCGGCGGTGTGAACGCCCTGAGCGCTGCCGGGGTCAAGGTTGCCGACGCGCTGCACCGCGCCTTCTTCACAGATTTTGGGGTTGGGCACGTAGGCGGCTTCCGCGCCCGTCTTGCCGTTGCTGACGGTGGGGTCGAGGTAAACCTTGCGGCCCAGGTAGGTTTCGCAGTAGTCCGGGGTCGCCGCGAAGCCCACTGCGTAGGTGCGCTTGGTTTCGGGGAGCGGCAGGCCATTGGCGTCGCGCTGGTCGCCGTAAGTGGGGAAGCCCGCCTTGTCGTAGACGCCGACCGCCGAACGCTTGCCGGGGCCTTGGGTGGCGTCGTAGCCGCCGTAAACGCTCAGCGAGTGCGAGTGGTCCGCCGTGACGAGAACGAGGGTGTCGGGATGGGTCTTGGCGTACTCCTTGGCCCAGGCGACGGCCTTGTCCATCTCTAGCACGTCCCACACGGCACGTTGCCAGTCGAGGGGGTGCTCGTACTTGTCAATCATGCCGGGCTCAATCATCAGGAAAAAGCCGTTGGGGTTCTTCTCGAGGGTCTCGACGGCCTTTTTGGTGGTGTCCCACAGGTAGGGCATGTCGGTGAAGTCACCCAGCATCTCGGTGCTCTTGTACTGGGCGCGGTCGAGGTAGCTGGGAATGTTGTCGATGTTGAAGACGCCGAAAAGCTTGTCGCCCGTCGCGGCGTTGAGTTCGGTGCGGGTGGTCACGAGTTGGTAGCCGAGCTTCTGGCTGTCGGTGAGCCAGTCGGTGTTGTCCTTGCGGCGGCTGCCCGGCGTGGTGGACGGGATGAAGTCGCGGCTGCCGCCGATCAGGAGCACTTCCGGCTGCACTTCGCCCTTAAAATACTGGTCGGCAATCGCTTGGTAATCCCCACGGCGACGGGTGTAGGCGGCAAAGGCGGCAGGGGTCGCGTCGGTCCCGAAGGCGCTCGACACGATGCCGATGCTCTTGCCCATGGAACGCTTGAGCATGGAGCTGATCGGCTCGACACGGGGGTTATCGAGCGTATCGGCGGTGTTGTCGGGGTAGACGTTGAGCGCGTTGACCAGAATCTTTTGCCCGGTGGCGATGCTGCTGGCGGTATTGGCACTGTCGGCCAGGGCGCTGTCGTAGCTGCTGGTCGTCACCGAAGCCATGCTGCTCAGGCCGCTCATCATGGCGAGCTTGCCGGTGGGCATGCCGTTGGCGGGGTTGTAGGGGTGGGCGATCAGTTGGGCGGCGTTCATGGTGTTCCAGCCCAGACCGTCACCGATGAACAAGATGACGTTCTTGGCGCGGGCGTGCGAAGGGGTGGCCACGACGCTCCAGCTCACCACTTTGCTGGCGGGACCGTTCTCGTCGCTGTACTCCACGCGCAGGGTGTGCTGCCCGGCGTTCAGGCTCTGGCCGCGCAGGGTCCATTCCATGCTGGTGTCCTTGCTGTTGGTCGTGGCGAAGCCGCTGAGTTCACGGCCATCCAGCGTCACTTTGGCATCCTTGAAGCCTTTGACCTCTTCGGCCTCAATGCGGATGTCGAAGCGTTGACCGGGGATGAAGCTCGCCCCGTTGTAGGGGTAGACCTGCAATTTGGCCGCGGAAGCGGAGGCGCACAGGAACAGCGCGGCGGTAAGCAGAGCCTTTTTCATAGTTAGAGTTGACTTGGGCTTGGTCAGATGGGAGTCAGGTGAGTACAGCAAAACATGGTAAGGATAGTGATAAATCATTCGCATTATTTTCAGCGGAAGGGGGCATGGGCCATTCGTTTGAACAGCGGTAAGAACGCGTACAATCTCTCACCTTCAAACCGCACTTCTCACTGCTGGGCCGCAAAAAATAGATGCATGATCCCCAGACCATCTGGCTTCCAGGGTGTCCTGCTGGGCCTGTTGACGGCGGGCTCACTGGTCCTGATGGGCCTGGGGGCACAGGCGCAGCAGCCCACCGCACCTTCCTTACCTGCGTCTCCCGCCTTGACGCAGCCCACCGCGCCCAAGACAAACCAGCCCAAGCCTCTAAGTGGTCAGGAAAAGACCGAACTGCGGGCACTGTTCACGAAATTGCGCCCGGCCACCCTCCGCCTAGAACAGTGTGCCGTCAACGACTGCACGGACCCGGATGGAATCGGCACCGCTTTCCTGATCGGGGGTGATGGTCTGGCGCTCACGGCCTATCACGTCATTTACCAGGCCCCTAAACTGAGCGCGCGCACCAGCGACGGCAAACGTTACGCGGTGACTGTGGTGGGCTACGACGACCAGCACGACCTCGCCGTGATTCGTGTGGGGGTCCCCAAGGGCACACCTTTTCTTCCGCTGGCAAAATCCGGTCCTAAAGTGGGGGACGCTGCTCTGGCTATCGGCAATGGGGGCGGGGCCTACCTGCAGCCCAAACTGGGGCGCTTCACGGCACTGAATACTCAGGCGCAGCAGGCCGACTTTCCCTCAGGCACACTTGAACTCAGTGCCCCCCTCGTGCCGGGTGACAGCGGTGGCCCGATTATCAACCGCGCAGGCGAGGTGGCTGGGGTCGTCAGCTTTATCCGACTGAGCGGAGAAAGTAGAGAGACGGTGCAAATCCGCTCCTACGCCGTCCCTGTGACCACCAGCAGTGCCCTCGTGGCCGAGTTGCGCCGAGGGGTCAAGCGGGAAGCGCCAGTGATTGGCATCTCGCTCGGAAGCGAGTGGCGCATCCTGTTCGACCTGCCCGAGGAAGTCTTCGTCCGCAGCAAACTTGGCAAGACCGCTGGAGCCTTTTTCACCAGCGTGTTGCCAGGAAGTCCAGCGGCCAAAGCGGGCCTGCAACCTCTGCGCTTCTCGGAGGATGGAGATTTGCTCGGCGGGGACATCGTCACGGCACTAAACAACCACCGTCTAAAGACGGTGGGGTTAAGAGAACGACTGAAAGTCGGGATACGCGCTAAAGCACGTCATTCTTCAACAATCCCGAACACGCTGCTCGGATTCGGCTCAAAATGATGTTCCAGATACGCCTTGATCGTCTCTTCCGTGACCTGCCCTACTGTTGAGCAGAAATACCCTCGTCCCCACAGGTGTCTTCCCCAGAATTCCCGCTGCAACCGTGGGAATTCTTCCATCAACTTGCTCGAACTTCGTCCCTTAATGCGCCGCATGATTTCGCTCGGAGCCATCGTCGGTGGCGCACTCACCAGAATATGGACGTGGTCACCACTCACTACACCCTTCAAAATCTTGATTTCAAAGGCGTCACAGGTTTGCCTGACCAGTTCCCGTGTGCGGGCGGCAACATCACCACGCAGGATGTTCTTCCGATATTTGGTGGCCCATACGAAGTGGTATTCGATGTTGTAGGCGGTATGGCTTCCGTGGCGATACTCCACCACTCAAGTGTAGTAGC
>NZ_JAUNHK010000122.1:4480-6648 GCF_030523985.1 Deinococcus sp. | reverse complement strand
CCAGCGTTCCAGCCAGCCGAAATATTCGTTCAGGCGCGTCAGTCGTCTATCGGGCCGTCCCGAGCGTGAGAGTTCGTGGTCTTCGCCGGGAAAACGCACGAAGCGCACGGGGACGCCCAGTTTGTGCAGCGCGGCGTACCACTGCTCGGCCTGCTCAATGGGACAGCGGTGGTCGAGCACCGAGTGGACGATGAGCGTCGGCGTCCCGACGTTCTGCGCGTGCCTGAGCGGCGACAGCTCCCACAGCCGCAGCGCGTCGTCGGGCTGCGTGAAGTTCAGGCCCAGTTCGTCGTCCCAGAAGCGCAGGCCGATGTCCGAAGTTCCGGCGAACGAAATAAGGTTGCAGATGGAGCGGTCGGTAATCGCTGCCCTGAAACGGGTGGTATGCGCCGTGATCCAGTTGGTCATGTAGCCGCCGTAACTGCCCCCCATCACGGCGGTTTTTTCGGGGTCCAGGCGCGGAACCGTCTCCAGGCAGCGGTCGAAGAAGTTCAGCAGGTCGTCCTGATCCACCGTGCCCCAGCGCCCGTGAATGGCGTCCACCCACGCCTGCCCGTAGCCCACCGAGCCGCGCGGGTTGGAGTAGCACACGCCGTAGCCCCGCGCCGCCATCAGTTGAAACTCGTGGGTAAAGCCATAGCCATAGTCGGTGTGCGGCCCGCCGTGAATGTTGAGCAGCGCGGGCACCTTGCCTTCGCCCTCCGGCAGCAGCACCCAGCCTTCGCCCTCACCGAGTTCTGTTTCGAAGGTCACGCGCTGCGGCTCACGCACCGGAAAGGGAAAGCGGGCGTGCAAGTCGGTGACGTTGACGCCGTTCAGCTCCACTTCGGGAAAGCGGGTGGCCGACTCGCGAATCAGCGCCCGCCCGTTCGGGTTGGCCGTAAACGCCGAGACGACGCCCTGCGGGTCGTGGTCCGCCGCCCTGACCTCGCCGCCCAGACTCGCGGTAAACAGGCCCACGCTGCCGCGCACCGTCGATGTAAACAGCACCGTCTGTTCGTCGAGCCACACGGGTTTTTCGGGCATGGCCCCCACATGACAGTCACCGCCTACCGCGCCGCCGACCGGGTGGTCGTGGCCGGTGTCCAGCCGCCGCACCTGCTCGCCGTCCACCAGATACAGGTGCGCGTGTTCGGTGTTGCCCTGTCCGGCGGGGCGGCCCACCAGCGCGAAGCGCCGACCATCCGGGTGCGGAATCAGCGTGTGGGCGGCAGAATTCCAGTCCAGAAGTTTGTTTGGCGTGGCCTGTTGCTGAGCTACGGGCAGGGGCAGGTCGTACACGTCCTGTTGCCACTGGCTGGCCTGCCAGTCGCCCTCGCTCTGGGCCAGCAGCACCCCACGCGAGTCGGGCCACCAGGCCCACGCACCGAGACCCACGCGCGGGGCGTACCACTCGCGCAACTCGCCCGCCTGCACGTCGTAGAGCCACAGCGCGGCGGGCGTTTCGGGCAGCCAGTCGGCCCCGTTCGCCCGGTACACGGGCCGGGTAATCACGCGGGCTTCCCCCCGTTCGTCGCGTTTGTCCTCGGCGTCGCCTGTGGTGGTGAAGGCGATAAAGCGCCCGTCGGGACTCCATTGCAGCCCGCTCACGCCATTTTTGAAATGGGTTACGCGCCGCGCCTCGCCCCCGTTCAGAGGCAGCAGCATCAGCGCGGCCTTGACCTCGCCCACGCTGCGGATAAAGGCCAGAGTCTGACCGTCAGGCGACCAGCGGGGCGAAGAGTCGCCGCGTCCACTTTCGCCGTGGGTCAGTGGCCGCGCCGCACCTCCGTCCGAGAGCCACAGGTGCGAGCGGTAGCGCGGGCGGGCGAAGTCTTGGTCGGGCTTCTGCCGGTCTTCCTCCTCGATCTGGGCCAGTACGAAAGCGACCCGCCCACCGTCAGGCGACACCTGGGGGTCGGAGGGAAAAGCGAGGGCCAGCAGGCTATCGGGGGCAGGGATTTCCGAATTGTTCATTCTGGGTAGTCAACCACAACGGGTCGGCCCGCGCCGAATTACACTGAGTCCATGAATTTCGAACAGGCCCAGCAGGAAGTCAACACCCTCTCTAAAAAGCCCGGCAACGACGTGCTGCTCAAGCTCTACGCCCTCTACAAGCAGGGCAGCGTGGGCGACGTGGAAGGCAAGCGTCCCGGCGGCTTCGATTTCGTCGGCGGAGCCAAATACGA
>NZ_JAUNHK010000122.1:0-4380 GCF_030523985.1 Deinococcus sp. | reverse complement strand
AAGACCTTGCCTCCCTCGCGGCGCTGTTCTTGCAGCAGGCCCAGGTCGGCCAGCTTGCGGGCGTGGTGGTGGGCCAGATTCGCCGCCATGCCTGCCGTTTGCGCCACGTCCGAAGGCGAAGCGGGAGCGGTAAACAGCGACAGGAAAGCGAAATCCTGCCGTAGGGCGCGGGCGGCGGCGGGGTCGGTGACGGTCAGGTGGTCGGGCAACTCGGTCATGCGCCAAGTCTGCGGCGAGCGGCTTTCAGCGGGCCAGAGGGCAGACTGAAACTCCTCCACCGCCGCTCCAGCCTGTTAATCTGCCCCCATGACCCCCGACCCCTTCTCGGCTGCCAAAGTCAGAATGCGCGAGTTGGCGGCGGCGTATGCGGCGGGGCTGCCCGCGCTCGACACCCACAGCCTCACCGAAGGGCTGGAGGGCATAGAACTCAAATTCATGCCGATGGGCTGGCGCGACGGCGCGTTCGACCCCGAACACAACGTCATCCTGATCAACTCGGAGGCGCGGCCCGAGCGTCAGCGCTTTACCCTGGCCCACGAAATCGGGCACGCGCTGCTGCTGGGTGACGACGACCTGCTCTCCGACCTGCATGACGCCTACGAGGGCGACGAACTGGAGCAGAAAATAGAAACGCTGTGCAACGTGGCGGCGGCGGCGATTCTGATTCCGCAGAATCTGCTGGGCGAAATGTGCGAGAAATACGGCTATACGGGCGAAACCCTGGCCCGCCTCGCCCGCCGCGCCGAGGTGAGCGCGTCCACTGCCCTCTACGCGCTGACCGAGGCGACCCCCGAACCGACCATCTACGCCGTGTGCGCCAGAGGCCAGTTGCCGCGTGACATGGCCCGCGAATTGCCCGACGTGGGGGGCGAAAAAGTCCTGTCCGTGCGCGCCAGCAGTTCCACCCGCGAGGTCAAGTACACCCTGGCGAACGGCACGCCGATTCCCGCCGACCATCCCGTCGCCGTCGCTTTTGATACCGACATGCGCGAGGAACGCGAGAGCTATGTGCCGTTCCGCTCGGGCAAAAAGATGAAAGCGTATGTGGTGGCCTACCCCCTGCGCGGGCTGGTGACGGTCAGCTTTGGCCTGCCCCGCAGTGCCAAAAGCGGAGAATAAGGCATGAACTGGACGCAGCGTTCCCACGCCCTGACCTTTGGTTTTCCTGTCCCACACGCTGAAAAAGTGCCCGAAGGCTACCGCGTGACCTGGACAGGCTGCCGGGTGATGGGCATTCTGAACGCCACCCCCGACTCGTTCAGCGACGGCGGGCGGCATCTGGGGTTGGACGCGGCCCTGGCGACGGCGCGGCAGATGGTGGCGGCGGGCGTGTTCATGCTGGACATCGGCGGCGAAAGCACTCGCCCTGGCTCGGAACCTGTGGACGCCGCCACCGAACTTGACCGCGTGCTGCCCCTCATCCGCGCCCTGAAAGGCGAAAACGCCTTGCTCAGTGTGGATACCATGAAACCTGAAGTCGCCGCCGAGGCGCTAAAAGCCGGAGCGCATCTGGTCAACGACGTGACGGGCCTGCGCGATCCCGAGATGGTGCGGGTCTGCGCCGAATCGGGAGCCGCCGCCTGCATCATGCACATGCAGGGTGAACCGCGCACCATGCAGCAGCAGCCGACGTACAGCGACGTGGTGGGCGAGGTTCACAGCTTTCTGCGCGGGCGGGCGGCAGAGGTCAAGGCGGCGGGCGTGCCGTCAGTCTTGCTTGACCCCGGCATCGGCTTTGGCAAGACACTGGAACACAACCTCGCCCTGCTGCGGGCGGTGGGCGACCTGACCTGTGGCCCCGACCCCGTTTTGATGGCTGCCAGCCGCAAAAAAACCATCGACCTGATTGCCGACGTGCCGAAGGCTGCCGACCGTGACCCCGGCAGTTTCGCGCTGCATCTGCACTCGGCCCGGCAGGGCGCGGCGCTGGTGCGGCTGCACGCGGCGGGGGAGATGGTGCAGGCGCTCAAGGTCGAGGCGGCGCTGGCAGGCAGTTCACGTTGATAGTTGATGGTTCCGCTTCGCTGATGGCTGATGGAGCGGGCAACCCAGCATCTTTGAGCGCAGAAGCTGGGAAGGGAGAGGGAACGTTCCCTTTACCCTCTGCCCTTCACCCTCTACCCTAACTCCATGTCCCGCGTCGTTCTCGAAGGTCTGGAATTTCACGCCCATCACGGGGTCTTCGCCACCGAGGGCGTGCTGGGGGCGCGGTTCGTGGTGGACGCCGAGCTGTATTACCCCTTTGCCGGAATCGCGGATGATTTGGAGGGGGCGGTCAACTACGCCGCCGCCTACGCCGCCATCCGTGAGGAAGTCACCGAGAAGACGCATCAACTGATAGAGGTCCTGGCCGACCGGATTGCCGACCGCCTGCTCAACGATTTCCCGCGTCTGGAACGGGTGCGGGTGCGGGTGCACAAACCCTTCGCGCCGCTGCCCGGCATCTTCCGCGACGTGTGCGCCGAACTGGAAAAGGCCCAGGGCGAGCAGTCCCGCGGGGAAGGGGCGAAATGACGCGGGCTTTCATCGCGCTGGGGGCCAATCTGGGCGAGCCCGAGGCGACCTTGCGGGACGCCCTCGCCGGACTCCGCAGCCTGGGCGAGGTGCGCGGCGTGTCGGCCCTCTACCGCACCGCTCCCGTCGGCGGCCCCCCCGGACAGCTCGACTACCTCAACGCCGCCGCCGAACTCGAAACCGACCTTTCCGCGCCTGACCTGCTCGCCGCCCTGCACGCGCTGGAAGCCCAGGCGGGCCGCACCCGCGAAGTGCGCTGGGACGCCAGAACCCTCGACCTCGACCTGATCGTGTACGGCGACCAGCTTTCCGACGACCCGGCGCTTACCCTGCCGCATGCCCGCGCCTGGGAACGTGCTTTCGTTCTCGCGCCGCTGAGCGACCTCGCGCCCTATCTCGCCCACCCGCGCACCGGGGAAACGGTGGCCGACGCCCTGGCCCGTGCCGATACCGAAGGCATAGAGCGTCTGAGCGACAACTGGGCCGACGAATAGCCATAAAAAAACCCCCACGAAGGGGGAATTTTCTTTCAGCCATCAGCTATCAGCCGAAAGCCATCTGCCTTACTCGTCGTCACCCGCTTCCTCGGCCACGCGCTTGCCAGCCAGCCATTCCAGACCAGCCCACATCAGCTCGTCCAGGTCGCCGTCCAGCACGTCGTCGGGATTGTGAGCCATTAGCCCGGTGCGGTGGTCCTTGATGTACTGCTTGTCCAGCACGTAAGAGCGCATCTGGCTGCCCCATTCGACCTTGGCCTGCTGCCCACGGGCGGCGAGTTCTTCGGCCTCGCGCTTTTTCATCTCGATGTCGTATAGGCGCTGCTTGAGGATTTGCAGGGCGAGTTCGTGGTTCTTGATTTGCGAGCGCGTAATCTGGCACGCCACAGCGATGCCGGTAGGCAAGTGGGTGAGGCGCACCGCCGAGTCGGTGGTGTTCACGCCCTGTCCGCCCGCGCCCTGAGAGCGGAACACGTCGCGCCGTAGGTCGGAATCGGGAATGTGGATGTTGATTTCCTCTTCCGGCACTTCCGGCACCACGTCCACCGAGGCAAAGCTGGTCTGGCGGCGGTTGTTGGAGTCGAAGGGCGAGACGCGCACCAGACGGTGAACGCCGTGTTCGGGGGCCATCATGCCGAACGCCTTTTCGCCCCGGATGATGAATTCGATGCTTTGGTATCCGGCCTGGTCGCCTGCCACCTCGTCGAGAATGTCCACCTTGTAGCCCCGGCGCTCGGCCCAGCGCATGTACATCCGCGCCAGCATTCCGGCCCAGTCCTGTGCCTCGGTGCCGCCCGCGCCGCCCTTCACACGCACGATGGCGGGGGTGTCGGCGTGCTTCATGGTGAACAGGGTTTCGCGGTAGAGGTCGTCCACGCGCTTTTGCAGTCCGGCCTGCTCCTCTTCCAGCATGGCGCGTTCTTCTTCGTCGGCCAGCTCCAGCATCTCGCTCAGGCCCTGCGCGTCGGAAGTCAGGCCGCCGTATTCCTCGACAATTTTACGGACACTTCCCGCTTCCTGGGTGACCTGCCGGGCGCGGCTTTGGTCGTTCCAGAGGTCGGGGTCGCTCAATTCGCGGTCAAGTTCGTTCAGTCTTCGCGTTTTTCCGGGGATGTCAAAGGTACTCCCGGAGCGACGCCAGTTTTTCCAGCAGTTCTTGCATGGTGCGTTTCTCCTTTCCGCGCTCTCCCGTTGGCCGGGACGCAGACAATGCCAAGCAGGAAGTATAGAGGATTTTGCGCTCTGGCACGCGCTTCTCAGGAGGTCGTGGTCATGTCTCAAGGAACCACGGGCCAAGGGGGTTGACAGATTTTTTGGGGGCGTGTACTATTTCTGAGCCTCGAACGAGGCGAGCAGCATGACAAACGAA
>NZ_JAUNHK010000121.1:2122-6763 GCF_030523985.1 Deinococcus sp. | reverse complement strand
TGGGGTTGGGGCCAAAAGCTGAAGCCAAAGCTGTCACTGACGCTCTCTGTATTCGCCACCAGCCAAAAAAAATCCGCCCCCGAAGGAGCGGACTCGGTCACAGGGCGGTTTACCAGGTGAGTTCAGGTGCCGTCACCACGCGGTCAGCGGGGGCGTCCGTGAACAGGGTGTAGCTCAGGCGGTAGGTGCCGGTGCCGACGCGGCCCAGCACGATGGCTTCACCGTCGGTCGAAGCGCCCACCGTCGAAGCGCCGTTCACGCTGATGGCGCTGCGGACGCCGGGGTTGGTGCCCTGGGGCAGCGGGTCGATGATGCGCAGGTTGTCGATGGTGCCGTTGACGGTCAGCACCATGCTCACCGTATACCCGTTGGCGGTGGCTTCGACGGTCTTGGTCAGCGCGGCCTGAGCGCCGTTTTCGACGTTGCGGCTGGCGTTGGCTCCGCCGGGCGCACGCACCACGGCCTGCCCGCTGGTGGTCAGCCCGACGGGTTCGAGGACGGCCTGGGCGGTGTCGCTGCGGCAGATACGGACCGGGGCCTTCAGGCGCAGGGCCTGACCCGCACCGAAGTCACCCGAGAGTTGCAGCGGGTAGTCGGTCGTCCAGCCGCTGGGCAGGTTCACGCGCACGCTGGCGGGCAGGCGGTAGGGGAAGTTGGTCTTGGCGACCACCGAGAGCTGGGTCACGTCGCAGGCGGCGAGCAGGTCGGGGGCCACGCTGAGGCTGATGGAGGTCAGCACGCGGTACTCGATGGTCACGCGCCCGGTCTGTCCGTCCACCACGCGGCCCGGCTGGGGCGTGGCGTAGGTGCTGTCGGGGATGGCGGTGGGGGTCACGGGGTAGTCGCCGGGGGTCAGCGGAATGGTGGCGGGGGTGTTCAGCGTCTGGCCGTTCACCTGGAAGGGAATGCCGTTCAGCGGAATGCGGCGGTCACCGAAGATGGCGACGGCGTCCACGGCCAGACCGCCTTCAGGCTGACGGGCCACGAAGCGGATGCGGGTGTCGCCGGGCTGGAACTGCACTTCGGTGGGGCTGGGCGTGGTGCCCTGGCCTTCGAGGATGGTCGAGCTGACGGGCACCCAGCCCTGAGGCAGCGCGGGGCGCACGACGTTGCCCTGCACGGTGTAGTTCGAGCCGGGGATGGGGCGGCCCTGGGTGTCCACCACGTCCACCAGCAGGCGCTGGAGGCGGGCCACAAAGCGGATGGTCGTGTCTTCGTTGGGCTGGTAGCGCACTTCGGTGGGGGCGGTCACGGTACCGCGCCCTTCGAGCAGGTTGGCGCTGACAGGCACGTACTCGGCAGGCAGCTGGGGCTGAGCGACGCCACCCTGAGCGGTGTAGTCCGAGCCGGGGATGGGGCGGCCTTCGGTGTCCACCACGTCCACCTTCAGGCGGGGCTGACGGGCCACGCAGCGGATGCGGGTGTCGCCGGGCTGGTAGCGCACTTCGGTGCCGGAGACGACGGTGCCCCTGCCTTCCAGAATCGAGCAGCTGACAGGCACGTAACCGCCAGGCAGGCTCACGCGGGCCACGCCGCCGTCGGTGGTGGTGGTCGCGCCGGGCACGGGGTTGCCTTGCGGGTCGACCACGTCCACCAGCACGCTGGGGCGACGGGCCACGAAGCGCACGCGGTTGTTGCCGGGCTGGAAGCGGACTTCGGTGGGGGAGACCACGTTGCCCTTGCCTTCGACCATGCTGCTGCTGACGGGGGTGTAGCCCTGCGGCAGCGACGGCTTGACGGTGTTGTCGCCGACCAGTACGTAGCTGGAACCGGGGATGGGGTTGCCCTGGGTGTCCACCACGTCCACCACGAGGCGATTGGCAATCGGGGTGTTCCTGGGCGTTTCGAAGCCGCCGACGGTGGCCTGGGTGGGCTGGTCGCCGATGCGGAACGAGTAGCGGATGGCGTTGGAGTACTGCTTGGTGGTGGGCAGCACGCGGATAAAAACCTGCCACTCCCCGACCATCGCCCGCGTCACGGTAAAGCGGTTGGTGGCGGACTTGCCGTTCTCGGAAGTGGTCAGGTTGGCGCGGACGTTACCGGGCAGCACCAGCCACGACTCGGCTTCCTGCGGGCCGTCAATGTCGTAGTTGATGACGCTGACGGTCTTGCCGACCCACTCGGCAGGAATGGACAGGCGGGCGGCCAGCAGCGGCTCGGGGGTGGTGGAGCGGGCGTTGACGCTGAAATCGCTCGTTTCCAGCGCGAAGGGGGCCGCCACGCGCAGCGCGAAGGAGTTCTTGCCGTTGCCCTTGCTGGTCACCTTGAGGGTGTAGGTGCCCGCCGCCAGACCACCGCTGAACAGGCTGTCCCAGGTGTGTTCGCGGTTGGTCTCGAAGCTGCGGCTGACCACCGTGCCGCCGGGGCCGGTCAGCACGAAGCTGGTCTGGAAGACCTTGTCCTTGCTGTAGATTTCGTCGCCGAAGTAGTTGGGGCCGCGCTTGGTGTTGGCGGTGAAGTCGGCGTAGTCGGCCAGGTTAGTCGTGGGGCTGTAGACTTCCAGGCCCAGCGGTTTGCCCGCGTTGGCGGGCGTCACGACGATGTTGTACGACTCCTGGGCCTGGGGCCAGGTGTTGCCGACCGACACCAGCGGCAGGATGCCCCCGGTGGTGCTTTGCCCGGCGGGCTGAGTGGCGTTCTGGGCCAGGGCCGCGCCGCCTGCCAGCAGGGCAGCCAGCACCGTGGCACGGGAGAGGGCCTGTCGGGGTGTAGGTTTACGCATGGTATTCACTGTCGGAAATCATACACTGGGTTACGTTCGGTACAGCCACATCGTGAACTAGCCAACGTTGGGGCCAAGGTCAGGCCGTGAGCCTGAAAGTCATGGCCCGGCCCACGGCTCAGTTCGCCGCGACAGAAAGGGCCACCAGCAGCGTCACGATGACCGCTGCCAGGCCCATGCCGATGCTGCTGGCGGCTCCGGTGAGCGGCCCTTCCTCGCGGGCGCGGGCAGTGCCGACCCCGTGCGACACACTGCCGATGGCGATGCCCCGCGCCAGGGGATGCCGTACCCCCAGCGCTGTCAGCAGAGGTGGCAAAACGAGCGCCCCAACCAGTCCCGATAAGACGGCGAGCGTGGCGGCGAGTTCGGGCGGTGCGCCCGTGAACTGGGCCAGTTGCAGCGCCACCGGACTGGTTGCTGGCGCGGTACTCAGTGAGCGCTCTGCCGCCGGGCCGAGGTGCAGGGCGCGGGAGAGCAACGTGTCAGTCAGCACTCCCAGCACCGTTCCCGTGACGCCGCCCACCAGCAGCGCCCGCCACTGCCGCCCCAGCAGGGCACGCTGCTGGTACATCGGCACGGCGAGGGCGACCACCGCAGGTGCCAGCAGCGAGGTCAAAGATTGAACTTCGCTGGCGTAGCGCTGGTAAGGCGTGCGGCTCAGCAGCAACCCTGCCGCCACCAGCACCGTCGCCAGTAGCGTGGGATTGGTCAGCGGCGAACGAAAACGCAGTTGGGTGAGGACGCCAGCGACAAAGCTCAGCAGGGTGACGACCAGCCAAATCACGCGCTGTCCTCGCCGGGTTCGGGGCGAATCAGCCGACTGGCGAGCAGGCCCGCCGTCCCCGCGCCGACCAAGAGCCCCGCCAGCATCACCAGCAGCCACAGGCCCCAGGCCGCGCCCGCCGACAGATAATCCACGAAACCCACCGTGGCGGGCACGAACAACAGGCCCAGAATCGCCAGCAGCCCGTCTGCCGCCGCCTGAATCCAGTGCAGGCGCACCACGCCCAGCGACAGCGCCAGCCACAGCAGCACCATGCCGACCACTGGCCCCGGCAGCGGCAGGTGCAGCCACCCGGTCAGCGCTTTGCCCAGTGCGGCGAAGGCCAGCAAAATCCCCAGCCCCATCACGAAGCGAACCGCCGGGGGCAGCGCCGCCGTGACGCTGTCCGCCGCCAGGGAAGGGCTAGGCACGCTCAGCTTCCCTGCCCCTGCCGAGCGTCCGTGCTCAGCCGCTCCAGCATCCCGCGCACCACCTGTTTGGCGTGCCGGGCCACCAGCGGCATGAAGGTGCGGTAGTCCACCTGGGCGTCGTGGTCGGCGGTGTCACTCACCGAGCGAATCACTACGAAAGGCACCTTCGCCTTGCTGCACACCTGGGCCACCGCTGCTCCCTCCATCTCGGCGCAGGCCGCCTGAAACTGTCTCCAGAGCCGCTGAACGCCTTCTCGGGAGGCGATGAACTGGTCGCCACTCGCCACCCGGCCCTCAATGACGCGCACGCCGCCCACGTCTGCCGCCGCCTGGGCCGCCAGCGCCCGCAGCCGGGGGTCGGCCTCCCAGGTGGCGGGTTCGCCGGGCACCGTGCCCACTTCGTAGCCCAGCGCGGTCACGTCCACGTCGTGCTGCACCAGGTCGGTACTCACCACGATGTCGCCCACCCGCAATTCGGGGTGAACACCGCCCGCCACACCCGTGAAAATGACCCGCGACGCTCCCTGGCTCAGCAGATGCGCGGTGGTCAGGGCGGCGTTCACCTTGCCGATGCCGCCCCGCGTAAGCAGCACGGGGATACCGTCCAGCACGCCCCGGTGCAGGGTCGCGCCCGGCAGGGTCACGTCCTGGCGCTCCTGCAGGTCTTCCAGAAGCAACTCGATTTCTTCGTCCATAGCGCCGATGATGGCTAGCATAGGGGCGAG
>NZ_JAUNHK010000121.1:0-2022 GCF_030523985.1 Deinococcus sp. | reverse complement strand
CTGACCTTCCCGCCGACCTGCACGGTTCGCTGGGCCGCGCCGACCTCTCGCACGCCGACTCGGTCAAGTGGCGGCAATACGGCGAGGGCGTGCTGCCCATGTGGATTGCCGACATGGACTTTCCGGTGGCCCCGCCCATTTTGCGGGCGCTGGAAGAGCGGCTGACGCGCACGCTCGGTTACGCGCCCACGCCCGACCCGGTGCTGGTCGCGGCGCTGCAAGACAGGTGGGCCGGGCAGGGCCTCGGTGAAGTGCCTGCCGAGGGGGTCGCCTTCCTGCCGGGCGTGGTGCCGGGGCTGTACGCCGCTGTGTTTGCGCTGAGCGAACCGGGCCAGCAGGTCATCACCATGACCCCCATCTACCACCCCTTTCACCTGGCGATTCGGGAACTGGGGCGCGAGGTGGCGGCAGCTCCGCTCCGCATGGGCGAACACCGGTGGGAAATCGACTGGGACGCCCTGGAACGGGCAGCGGCGGGGGGCGCAAAACTGCTGATGCTCTGCCATCCCCACAATCCCACCGGGCGCATCTGGGACGCCGAGGAACTGCGCCGCCTGCGTGACTTTACGCTGGCCCACGACCTGTACGTGGTGTCGGACGAACTGCACGCCGACCTGCGTCTGGACGATGTCCCGTTCGAGCCGTTTGCCGCCGACCCCCGCGTGCGTGACCGGACGCTGACGCTGACTGGCCCCTGCAAGGCGTTCAATACCGCTGGCCTGGGCATCGGCGCGATGTTCACCCACTCGCCCGAGCTGCTGCGCCGGGTGCGGGGCCGGGTGGCGGGCCTGAGCGGGCACCCCTCGGCCCTGAGCCTGACCATGTGGCGGGCCGCCCTGGCCGAGGGCGAACCCTGGCTGCGGCAGACGGTGGCCTACCTGCGGGACAACCGCGATTTCATGACCGCCTTTTTGCAGGAGCGTTTACCCTGGGTCAAATTTTTCCCGGTGCAGGCGACCTATCTGGCGTGGCTCGACCTGCGCGACCACCCCGACGCCGGGCGCATTCAAGCCCTGCTGCTGGAAGAGGCGAAGGTGGCGGTTCACAACGGCCCGCTGTTTGCTCCACCTGAACAAGGCAGCGAGTACCAGGGCTTTATCCGCGTGAATTTTGCGACCAGTCGCGCCCTGCTGGCCGAGGCGCTCGAAAGTATGGCGCGGGTGCTGGAGCGGTAAGGCAGAGTAGGGGCTAGAAATCACGCCGAACGTCGGAAGCCTCACCACTGCGGGGAGGTCTGACGTTCGGCGCTCTATATCTTCTGCACCTCTTCCACATCCGTAGCCAGCCAGCGCGTCCACCAGAGTGGCGAGAGCTCACCTGCTCTGGCTTCGGCCTGGGCCGTGGCTGTTTCTCCCAGTGCCAGCAGTGCCACGCAACGGGCCGGACTGCGCGGCAGACTGCGTTCCAGGGCTTTGTGGGCCGTTTGGGCGGCTTTGGTCTGGCTTCCGACCCGCTGCTGGGCGTGCGCCAGAAGCGCCAGCAGGTGCGCGTCGGCCTCCTGTCCCAGCAGCTCCGCCACCTTTAAACCTTCCGCGAGTGAACGCAGGGCGCGGCGCGGTTCGTTTCTGTACAGTTCGGTTTCGGCGTGCAGGATGGCGGCGGCTATCAGGGCGGCGGCGTCTCCCTCGGCGCGGGCCTGCTGCCGGGACAGGGTCGCCAGCCTCGGGGCATCGGCGGCGGCCTGTTGCCAAGCGGCCCGTGCCTGCAATACGGCGGCGCGGGCGGAATCGGGCGTGAGCGTGACCTCGGCCCCCCGTCCCAGGCGCAGCCAAGCGGCGGCCCGCAGGTGGGCGACTTCCGGCAGGTCGGAGGATGCGGGCAAAACCGCCAGCGTTAGCGAAGGAAACCCCCAGGTCAGCGCCAGGGCCACTGCCTGAAGCGATTCCGCAGCCGTCACGGGCCACAAGGCTCGGGCTTGCCGCGTCAGGTCATCGGGGTCGGGCAGGGACTCACTGGGCCGCGAAAGCAGGGAGGCCAGGGCGCTTAGGCTCACCGCCGCAGCATAAAGCCTGCGTGGTCTTA
>NZ_JAUNHK010000120.1 GCF_030523985.1 Deinococcus sp. | reverse complement strand
CTGGCAACGGGGCTGAAGCAGGCCGAGCAAGGCAGCGCGGCAGCGGCGAAGGGTGCGGGTCAACTGGCGGCAGGGTCGCAAAAGCTGGCTGCCGGAACCGCCCAGTTGCAAAGCGGCTCGGCCACGCTGGCCGAAAAGACCGCCGAGGCCGCGCAGGGCAGCCGTCGCCTCAGCGAGGGAGCGCAGGCACTTCAGGGCGGCGTGAACCAACTGGTGGACGGCAACCTCAAAATCAAGGGGGCGCTGGGTCAAATCACCGAGAAGCTGCCTGCCCAAAGCGACCTCGACCAGCTCTCGGGCGGAGCGGCGACCCTGGCAGCCAAGTCGGGTGAACTCGCCAGCGGCCTGGGCGACCTGAGGGGCGGCGCGACCAGGTTGCGCGACGGCACCGCGCAGGTGGACGACGGAGCGGTCAAACTCCGCGATGGCCTGAACAAGCTGTATTCCAAGTTGCCGGAAAAGGCGGAAGAACTCGGCGGTGACCCCGAGGGCCTCAGCGCCAGCGTCAAGCCCGTGACCCGCAAGTTCGCGCCCGTGCAGAACAACGGGGCCGGGTTCGCGCCCTACTTCATGGCGCTGAGCCTGTGGGTCGGCACCACGCTGACCACGTTCATCTTTCCCTATCAGCAACTGGCCCGCAGTGGCAACCGCACTTCGCAGCTTTCGCGGGTGCTGCGCAAGGGCCTTCACCCAGCGGTGCTGGTCGTCCTTCAGGCGCTGATTGTGGTCTGGGGCGTGCACCTGCTCGGTGTGGAGTACCTGCATCCCCTTCAGGTGACCGCCACCGCCGTGACGTCCAGCTTGGTCTTCCTGATGCTGGTGATGGGCCTGATTTTCATGTTCGGCGCGGCGGGCCGCCTGCTCGCCCTGATTTTGCTGGTGGTGCAGCTCGCGGCGTCGGGCGGCAGCTATCCCGTCGAACTCGCTCCGCCCTTTTTCCAGCACATCCACCGCTGGATTCCGGTGACCCAGAGTGTGAACGCCTTCCGGCACGCCATTTCCGGGGCCTACGAGGGCCAGTACCTCGGCTTTATGCTGATTCTGCTCAGCGTGGGCGTCGGCGGCTTCGTGCTGGCGCTGCTGGGCCGCCGCTGGGACTTCGTCAACGACAACGACTTCAAACCGCTCATCAGCTCGCCGCTGTCGTACCACGACTTGCCGCCCGAGGAGCCGGAACCCCTGACCGCACCGAAGTAGGCGGAGGGGGGAGGGTAGAGGGCAAAGGGAACCATCTCCCCGCCCTCCACCCTCTCCCCTTTACCTCGTTTATCCCTCGACCAGCCGCGCCGTTTCGCGGGCAATGGTCAGTTCCTCGTTGGTGGGAATGACCAGCGCCGCTGGGCCACCCGCTTGCGAAATCACGCCTGCTTTGCCGCGTGGGAGGTTCCCGTTGGCGTCGCTGTCGAGTTTCAGGCCCAGCACACCCAGACGGTTCAGCACTTCGGCCCGCACGAGTGCGCTGTTTTCACCGATGCCGCCCGTAAAGACCACCGCGTCCAGACGGCCCAGCGCTGCCGCCATGCCCGCGATGTATTTGGCGAGGCGGTAGACGAACACGTCCAGTGCCAGCCGCGCTCCGGCGTGTCCGTCTGCGGCGGCGGTTTCCAGTTCGCGCATGTCGTTGGTCAGGTTCGATAGGCCCAGCAGCCCGCTTTTCTTGTTCAGCGCCGCCGTGATTTCGGCCAGGCTCAGGCCCGCCTGCCGCGCCAGATAATCGGGAATACCGGGGTCGAGGTCGCCGCTGCGCGTGCCCATGACCAGCCCTTCCAGTGGGGTCAGGCCCATGCTGGTGTCCACGCTGCGCCCGCCCGCCACCGCGCACACGCTGGAGCCGTTGCCCAGGTGCGCCGTGACCAGATTCAGTTCAGCCAGCGGGCGGCCCAGCAACTCGGCCGCCTGCCCCGCCACGTACTGGTGGCTGGTGCCGTGAAAGCCGTAGCGCCGCACGCCGTGCCGCTTGTACCACTCCTCCGGCACGGCGTAGCGGTAGGCGACTTCGGGCATGGTCTGGTGAAAAGCCGTGTCGAACACGGCGACGTGCGGCAGCCCCGGAAACGCCTGCTGCGCCGCCTCGATACCCAGGATGTTGGCAGGGTTGTGCAGCGGCGCGAGGGGTACGCACGCCCGCACGCCTTCCAGCACGTCCGGCGTGACCTGCACCGGGGCGCTGAAGCTTTCGCCGCCGTGAACGACGCGGTGTCCGACCGCCCGAACTTCATGGCGCATGTTCAGGGTGTCGAGTTCCTTCAGCACTTCGCCCAGTGCCTCGCCGTAGCTGCCGCCGTTCAAGGCACGGGTTTCGCGTTGCCCGTCCCGTTCCAGACGGATAGACGCTTCGCCCGCGCCCAGCCGCTCTGCCAGGCCCGACAGCCGCAATTCGCCCGTCGCCGGGTTCAAGAGGGCAAATTTAAGGCTGCTCGAGCCGCTGTTGAGAACCAGAGTCCACATGGGAAAAGTCTAGAGGGTCGCGCAAGGGCAAGTCGGCCCGCTTCCTACCGCGCCGTCACCGCCCAGATTCCGGCGAATTCGGCAAATTGGGTGTCGGTGTCGCGCGTCTTGTAGGCGCTGATGGAGCCGTCCAGATACAGCGCGTCGGGGCAGCCCAGCGCGTCGCGGAAGAAGGTGGCGAAACTGTAGAAATTGACTGGCCCGGCACTGATGGCAAAGCGCACCTTGCCGTCCTTGCACACGCCCACGCCGCTGCGTACCTTGAAACTGCTGCTGCCCTCGTTGAAATCAGGGTGCAGTTTGCCGCCCGCGACCAGCAGCGGCCCCGACTGCGTCGCGTAATCGGGCGTCAGGCCCAGGCGCTTGTAGGCCTGCGTTTCGGTCACGCCTGCCCGCTTGCCCTGAAGCCAGAACACCCCGTTGGGCAGCAGCGCGAAGTTGCCGCCCCCCTTGCCCGCGTTGTTGAGCCTGACCAGCGTTTTGCCGCCTTCGATGTGCAGGCCCAGCGGCTTGGGGCCGGGGGCGTAGATGCCCGAATTGGTGGCGAACAGGAGCGTCTTGCCCTCTTTTTGCAGGCGGCTGCCGAGTTGCGCGAACGACGAATACGGTTTGCCTGTCGCGGGGTTGAGCCAGTGCAGGGTCAGGCGGTCACGCTGCGGGTCGACCACGGCGACGGTGTAGAGCATGCCCCGGCCCGTCACGCGCTCGACTTTCAGGCCCCGCGCTCCGCCCGAGCAGGCGCTCAGCAGGCACAGGCTCAGCAGCGAGAGGCGAGCGGCGAGGGAGGCAAAGGGGGCAAGGCGGCGCGGCATCGCTCTCCATCATGCGCGAGATGGGTGAGAATGGAGGCATGTGGAGCGCCCTTTGGAATGTGCTGCGCGAGACAGTGCTGGCCCTTATCGGTCAGCCCAGTTCGCCCGCCCCCACCCGTCAGGAGCGGGAAACAGCCCAGGCCCAGCGCGAGGCGCTTTCCCAGGAGTCCGGCCCCACGACTGCCTGGGACGCGGCCCGGCAGGTGGGGGCCGAAGTCGGCAAAGTCGCCATCGGTCAGCCGACGCCCGCGCCGAAACCCAGGCAGAAAAATGACTGATTTCAACGCGACGGCCTCCTCCGCGCCGTTTCCCATGCACGTCAGCGTCGAGCAGGCGCGGGAACGGTGGGCGGCGCTGCTGCCGGAACGCGAGTTGGAACGGCTGCCGCTGCGGGCGGCGCGGGGCCGGGTGCTGGGGCAGAACCTCGCCGCGCTGGTCAGTCATCCGAGTGCGACCGAAAGTGCCCTGGACGGCATTGCCTGCCGCGAAGCCGACACGCTGAGCGCCAGCGCCGAGGCTCCGGTGCGGTTGCGGGTGGTGGGCGAAAGCCGCGCCGGAGAGCCGTTCGGCGGGCAGGTCGGGCCGGGCGAGTGCGTGCGTATCTACACCGGAGCGCCGCTGGCGGCAGGCACGGACGCCATCTGCCCTGTCGAGCAACTGGAAGAAGACGGTCAAGACGTGCGGTTGCTGCGCCCCGCCCGGCCCGGCGACGTGCGGCCCGAGGGCGGCGATTTCCGGGCGGGCGAGGTGGTGCTGCGGGCCGGAACCCGCCTGACCCCGGCGCGGCTGGCGCTGGCCGCGGCCCTGGGGCACGCCGAGGTCACGGTGCGGCGGCGCTGGCGGGTGGCGCTGCTGTCCACGGGCGACGAGGTGGTCGAGCTGGGGCAACCGCTCGCGCCGGGGCAGGTCTACGACTCCAACCGCGTCGGGCTGGCGGCGCTGCTGGATGACTTGGGGGCCGAGGTGATTGACCTGGGCCACGCGCCCGACTCCCCCGCACGGCTGCGTGAGCTGCTGGGTGCGGCGGGCGGCGCCGACCTGCTGCTCACCAGCGGCGGCGTCAGCATGGGCAAGTACGACTTCATGCGCGACCTGCTGATGGAGGGGGGCGAGGTGGCCTTCTGGAGAGTCCGGATGCGGCCCGGTGGCCCGGCGCTGTGTGGGCGCTGGGAAGGGCTGCCCGTGTTCGGTTTGCCAGGAAATCCGGTGAGCAGTCTGGTCGTCTTTCAGGTCATCGTGCGCCCGGTGCTCAGCGGCGAACCATTGGCCTCCGTCGTCCTCACGGCCCAGACACCCTTTCCGGCCCTGCCCGACAAGACGGCTTTCTGGCGTGGCGTGGTGGAAGGGGGGGGCGTGCGGGCCTACACGCAGCAGGGCAGCGGCATTCTGCGTTCGCTCGGTGAGGCCGGGGCGCTGGTGGTCGTGCCGCCGGGTGAGAACATTAAGACGGGCGACCGGGTGCAGGTCGTGCCGGTCATGTAAGGGTCAGTTTTCTAGGGTAACGGCATGTCGCGCCCTGGCCTCCTGCCTGTTTCCTCTGCTCTGCTGCTGTGTGCCGCCCTTTCTGCCTGTGACCTGGGCCGCACTCCGGCAGGTGAGGCGCTGGCGGCGGCTCCCGCTGCGCCGGGTCAGACGGTTTCGGGCGAAACGCTGCTGCCCAGTGCCCCCGCACAGGCCGACGAACTGGCCGACATCAAGAGCGAGGAGCAGGCCACCATTTCGCTGCCGCCTGCGGGCAAGCTGACCTGGGACTGGGCGGCGCGGCCCCAGGCACAGGCCCAACTGGTGCTGCTGGACGCCCGGCAGACCACTGAAGCGCAACTGGCGTCCTATGCTGACCGGGGCGTCTACACCGTTTGCGTGCTGGACGGGGCGCAGGCGGCCAGGGGGCTGAACATTGCCTTCAACCTGTGCCAGTACAAAGGCTTCGACGCCGTCGCCGTCGCTGACCTGTTTGCGGGGGGCAAAGTCAACCACGCCACGCGGGTGGCTGACCTGGCCCACAATGCGGGACTGGCGGTGCTGCACTGGGGCGGCGAACAGTACGCCAGCGAGCATGACGGCAACGGTCGTCTGGTGGCGGACGTATTCGACGGCGCCCTGACCGAGCATTGCTGGCAGCGCAAGACCTGCACTGCCCTGCTGCCCTACGTCCAGCGTGGCAAGCAGGTCTTGAACGTGGAAGCCCGCCAGGACGCCAGCGCCGCCCAGAAAAATCAACTGGACAGCCTGGGCATAGTGACCCTCTGGCGCTAAACCCGCTGGGGCGCAGACCAATGCCAAAACGCCAGAATCCTTGTCGCTGGAGGATTCCGGCGTTGGCCTTTAGCCCCGTGCAAAAGCCGCCGCTGCGTGCACCTGCTCTGGCGAAGGCCGCACGCCCGTGTACAGCACGAACTGTTCCAACGCCTGAAGCGCCGCGACTTCGTCCCCGGTCACGACGGGCTTGCCGTGCCGCCGCGCCTCGGCAATCAGGGGCGTTTCAGCGGGCAGGGCCACCACGTCGAAGACGGCGCGGGCCTGCTCAATCAGTTCCGGCGCAAAGCTGAGGTCATGTGCCTCCGGCCCGCCCGCCATGCCGATGGGCGTCACGTTGACCAGCAGGTCGGCGGCTTCGGGCTGTGGTGTCCAGCGCCAGCCCAGACGCTGGGCCAGTTCGCGCCCCGCCGCCTCGTTGCGGGCGCCCAGCACGCCATTTTCAAAGCCCGCGTCCCGCAGCGCCTGCGCCACCGCCTTGCCCATGCCGCCGCTGCCGCGCACGCTCACGCGCCAGGACGGGTCGAGACCTTTCTCCCCAATCAGCAGACGAATGGCCTCGTAATCGGTGTTGTAGGCCCGCAAAAAGCCGCCGTCGTTGACGATGGTGTTGACCGACCGTATCGCCGCTGCCGAGGGCATCAGTTCGTCCAGCAGCGGAATCACGGCTTCTTTGAACGGCATACTCACCGCGCAACCACGAATGCCTAGTGCCCGCACGCCGCCAATGGCCCCCGCCAAATCCTGTGTCGTGAACGCCTTGTAGACATAGTTCAGGTCCAGCAGCTCATACAGGTAGTTGTGAAAGCGCGTGCCGAAGTTGCCGGGCCGGGCGGCGAGGCTCATGCAAAGCTGCGTGTCACGGTCAAAACGGGGCGTGGGAAGCATGGGTCAGGATAGGGCGAGCATCAGCTCCAGGTTCTGCACCGCCGCGCCACTGGCTCCCTTGCCCAGGTTGTCCAGTCGCGCCGCCAGCAGAGCGCGTTCGCCGTCCGCTGCCGGGTACACGAACAGTTCGAGGTTGTTGGTGCCGTTCAGCGTTTGTGGGTCGAGGATTTCGGGATTCTCGGCCATCTCAAACACCTTGACGTACTTTTGCCCGGCGTAGTGCGCCTTCAGGGTGGCGTGCAACCCCTCGGCATTGACGCCCAGTTCGTGCAGATGCAGCGGAATGGTCACGGTCATGCCCTGCGCCCAGCCGCCCACATTCGGCGTGAAAATCGGCGTGCGCGTCAGGCCACCGTAACGCATGGTTTCGGGAAGGTGCTTGTGCGCCAGCCCCAGCCCGTAGCTCAGGAACGC
>NZ_JAUNHK010000119.1 GCF_030523985.1 Deinococcus sp. | reverse complement strand
GCTCGTTCGCCTCGGCTTCGTCCCATTTGGCCTTGAAGATGCGGGCGGATTCGGCTTTGACCGGGTCTTCGGGCTGCCGGGGCAATTCGGCGCGGCCATGTGCGCCCGACTGGCCTTTTTTGTCGTCGGGGACAGGGCCGTCGTACTTTTTGCCGCCCTTGTGGTTGGCGTAGCGACGCGAACGGGTAAAGCCCATTTGCAAGAACTTGCGGGCCATGTCCGCCCCGACAAAGTCCTCGACAGCGAGGTAATCCAGAAACATCGCGTAGATTTTTTCGCTGCTCTCGCGGGCCACGTCGGGCGTAGCGAAGCGCCAGTGCGGGAGGATTTCGGCCTTGTACGGCTGCACCAGCAAAACGCCCTGTTCGCCCCGGCCCACCCGGTACAGTTCGGGCTGCTGCCGCAAGTCCAGTTCGGCATAGTTCAGGTCGTAGTCGAAGTCACGGTCGGACTTTTTGACCGGGCCTTTGGAAATCCGCTCAGGTTTTTGAGTCATCGTCACCTCAACAAGAGAGGCAGACAGCCTGGGCCATCTGCCTTTCGCTCTCTGCCTTCGGCCTCAGTTCAGGCGGTCGTCGTCCATGATGGCTTGCAGCATCCAGCGAATCTTGTCCACCGTCGCCGCGTAGCCGTTGTACATGTCGGCGGTGGCGGGGTCGTTGGCGTCGTCTACCGTCTGCGAGTCGTCGCGGTAGCCCTTGCCGATGCGCGAGAGGTCACTCACAAGGTCGGCGACCTGGGTGCGGGCGTCACGCACGGTTTCGCTGGGCACCTGAATGACGCTGTAACGGGCGATGTCGGCGGGCGCAGCGATGGGGCTGCCGCCGAGGGCCACCAGACGTTCGGCCTGCTCGTCGATGCCGGGGAAGATCATCTCGATGAACTCGTCGTAGGCGAGGTGCAGGTCGCGGAAGAAGCGGCCCCGGATGTCCCAGTGGTATTTCTTGAACTTGAGGTACAGGCTGATGGTGGTCGCCAGGTTGCGCTGCAGCGTTTCGGCCACCGTCTGAAATTCCTCTTCGCTGAGGTAGTGGTGGTCGACCAGGGCGTTGTTGACGGTGCGGATGTGCGCGGCGTCGGCTTTGGCCTCGCCTGCTGCCTGGACCCCCTTGGCCCCGGAAGCGGGAATACCGGACTTTTTGTCCTTGGTCGCCGACTTGCTGGCCTTGGTGTCGGTCTTGCTGCTCTTTTTCGTCATGCCGCCAACTTACGCCCCCTGCCGCCGCCGCGCCCATACCGTTTTCTTTACGTTCGGGCGAACAGCAGGTGGTTGTCCTGCACCTCCAGCCGCGCCCAGCCTGCCACCAGCCCTTCGGTGAGGTGGGCGCTGACCACGGCGCGGTTCAGAACTACGGCTCCCGCGTTGGTCATGGTCACGTTCAGGGCGGCACACACGCGGGTCAGCAAGTCATCCACCGTCGCCGCACTCTCCCCTACGGCGTCCATTACGGCTGCGGTGGTGCGTTCGTAGGCTTGCAGGTTCAGGCGGGCCAGCCCCGGCAGGTCGGGCGTGGGGTCGCCGTGACCGGGCAGCACCACGCGCACGCCGGACAGCCCCGCCAGCGCCGCCGCACTCGCCTTTTGCGCGGCGCTGTCGGCGCAAAACGTCAGCGGATGCTTTTGTAGCGACTCGGCCCCGAACAGGCCATCGGCGGCGTACAGCACGTCCCCCACGCGCACCGCGTACATCTGCGCGGCGTGGCCGGGAATGTCCAGCAGTTCCACCGCCGCCCCGCCCAGCGTTTGCGGCCCGACCCCGATAGGCTGCGCTGGACTGGCGGGCGCGAGCAGGAACTTGGTCTGGAGTTCACGCGGTGGCATCGCCCCGAACAGCGACAGCGGCTCCAGCACGGGAAAATTGATGATGGCGGCTTCCAGTGGCGGCGCGTAGACAGGCAGCCCTGGAAACTTTTTCAGGATGAAGGCATTTCCGCCGTGGTGGTCAGCGTGGCTGTGGGTGTTCAGAATCGCCGCTGCCACCAGCCCGAGCGCCTCCACCTCGCGCAGCAGTTTGCGGGCGTGTCCGTCGTCCAGCCCGGTGTCTACCAGCAGCGCCCCGCCGGAGTCATTTTCAACCACCAGACTGTTCACTGCCGAGGGAAAAAAGTGGACGCCGGGGGCGAGTTCGGTCAGAGGCATGAACGCAAAGTACACCCTTATCCTTTGGTGCCGTACCCTCTACTCATGTGGTCTTCTCGGCGGGCTTCGGCAGTTCCTGGCAGCGTGTTTTCCCTGATGGACGCGGCCAAAGCGCGGGCCAGGGCGCGGGGGCTGGAGATTACCGACCTCAGCATCGGGTCCAGCGACCAGCATCCGCCCCGGAGCGTGCTGGACGAACTGCGGGCCGCCACCCACGACCCCGCCACCTACCGCTACCCCCTTTTTTCCGACACGCTGCCGCTGCGGGCCGCCGCCGCCGAGTACCTGACGCGGCGCTTCGGGGTGACGCTGAACGCCGACACCGAGCTGCTGCCGCTGATCGGGGCACAGGAAGGGCTGGCGCACCTGCTGCTGGCGGTCACTGACCCCGGCGACACGCTACTGCTGCCCGACCCCTGCTACCCGCCGTACTGGGGCGCGGCGGCGGTGGCGGGGCTGAAGGTGCAGACGCTGCCGCTGCTGCCCGAGCGCGGGTTTTTGCCTGACCTGAGCGCCGTGCCGGAGGGCGTGCGGCCCCGCGCCCTGCTGCTGAACTATCCGAACAACCCGACCTCGGCCGTGGCGTCGGCGCAGTTCTTCCGGGAGGCGGCGGCGTGGTGCCGGGAACGGGGCACGCTGCTGATTCACGACCACCCCTACGCCGAACTGACCTTCGGGGACTACCGCGCTCCTTCGGCGTTGGAGGCGGGGACGGCGGGCGTGGTCGAACTGCACAGCCTGTCCAAGACACACCACCTCGGCGGCTTCCGGGTCGGCTTCGCGGCGGGGGACGCGGGCGCGGTGGCGGCGCTGGCCCGCGTGAAGGGCGCGGTGGATTTTCATCCCTACCTGGGCATTCAGCGGGCGGCGGCGCACGCGCTGGGTCTGCCGGACGAGGCAGCGCGGGCCGGGGCCAAAGTCTTCGAGGAACGGCGGGACGCGCTTCTTCCTGCCCTGCACGACCTGGGCTGGGACGTGCAGACCCCGCAGGCCAGCATGTACGCCTGGGCACGGGTGCCGGGTCTGACAGACAGTGTGGCCTACGCGGTGCGGGCCGCCGAAGAAACGGGCGTGGCGGTCAGCCCGGGCCGCGCCTTCGGGGAACGGGGCGAAGGTTTCGTGCGCTTTGCCCTGGTGCAGCCGCCCGAAGTGCTGCGCGAGGCGGCGCGGAAACTGGGCACCGTGGGGGTGGAGGGTTGATGGTTCCGCTGCACTGATGGTTGATGGGAAACGACTCGCTCCCGGCAAGCTGTCCGCCCTCAGCCATCCGCCCTCTGCATCTTCAGCACCCGCACCCGCCCGGTCAGGCCGTCGAAGGTCCAGAGTTTGCCCCGCAGCGGCTCGCCCACGCCGCCCAGAATAAGAAGCGCCTGCAAGGCCATCAGGTCGCCCACCAAGTTAGGAATCGGCCCCAACACGCCCAGTTCGTCACAGGAGTCGGCCTCGGGGGTCGGGAACAGCTCGCGCAGGCCGAAGTGCGGCCCGAACACGCTGCAAAGCCCCGTCACGCCGCTGGCGGCTCCCCAGACCCACTCGCGGCCCAGGTCGCGGCAGGTGTCGGCCAGCAGGTAGCGCGTCTCGAAGTTGTCGGTGGCGTCTACCGTCAGGTCGTGCGCGGCAATCAGGGCGGCAGCATTTTCGGCGTCCAGCGCGGGCGCAGCCTTCACCTCCACGAACGGGTTGACCTGCTGGGCCAGGGCGCAGGCACACGCGGCCTTGGAGCGCCCCACGTCTGCCGAGGTGTAGAGCTGCTGGCGGTGCAGGTTGGTGACGGAAACCGTGTCGCTGTCGGCAATCGTGAGCGCCCCCACGCCCGCCCCGGCCAGTTGCCGCACCACCGGGCCACCCAGTCCGCCCGCGCCGACCACCAGCACGCGGGCCGAGCGCAGCTTTTCCTGTGCGCCCGCGCCTCCCCATTCCGGCACCAGCAACGGGCGGGAGACGCGGCGCAGTTCGGAGCGGGACAGTGTTTTGGGGGCGAGGCTCATGGCGGCAAAGATAGTGCGGCGGCTTTGTCCCCCTCGCCTACAATGGAGCGGTGCTGCTCTTTGCCCTCACCTTCCTTCTGTCCTACCTGCTGGGGTCTCTGGTCATGGGCGTGTTTTATTCCCGCTGGCGTGGCGAGGACATTCGCGGGCGCGACCTCCCCGGCGGCAGCGGAACGTACCGGCAGTACGGCAAGGCGGCGGGGGTCGGCGTGGCGCTGGCGGACATGCTCAAGGGCGCGGCGGCGGTGGCGCTGGCCCACTGGCTCGCGCCCGAAGCGACCTGGCTGGCGACCCTGGGCGTGGTGCTGGGCCACTGTTACCCCGTCTTTTTCGGCTTTCGCGGCGGCGGCGGCATCGCCCCGCTGATCGGCGCGATGCTGGCCGCCGCTCCCAAGACGATGCTGGGCATTCTGGCGCTGGCCCTGCTGCTGATGCCGCTTTACCGCCTGACCCTGCAAAAACGGGTGGGGATGAACGTGATTCCCTTCGTGTCGGCGGTGGTGGTGCCGTTCGGGTTGTGGCTGGGCTGGCGCTGGGGCGGCTTTTTCGACTTTCTGGCGGGCAGTCTGGTGATGCTGGTGCGCGGGCTGCACATGCTGATGCAGGACAAAAGGGCGGCGCAACGAGGAGCGCAAGGATGAGACGTGGTTGGATGACGCTGCTGGCCCTGGCGATCCCGGCGCAGGCCGAAATGAGCGTGCGGGGCCAGACCCTGCGCTACGAGGAAGGAGACCGCGTGGTCTGGCAGCGCACTTTCCCGGCGGCGCTGGGCAAGCTGAGCGGGCCAGTGACCCTGGGAGACAACAGCTATGTGGGCGTCGGCCCCGTCGTGTACGCCTTTGGTGCCCAGGGCCGGGTGCTGGGCCGCGCCGACCTGCCCGGTCAGGTGACGACCCTGGACAACAGCGGGCGGGCCGTTCGCGTGACCGTTCGCACGAACGATTTCACCGAGCGCTTTACGCTCACCGACCCGGCAGACGGTCCCCTCAGCGCCCAGGAACGGGTGGTCATGCCGCCCGACCCGCAGGTGACAGGCTGGCTCTCGCGCTTTGCCGCCAGTGTTCCTGCCGCCGAATTGCCCGCCGCCGCCGAGCAGTTTCCCCAGAATCCCTTCATTGCCCTCAGACTGGCGCAGCAGGCCGGGGGGCGCGGCGACGACTATGAGGCCCTGAGCGCCGTGCGCCGCGCCCTGAGCAGCACCATGCCTTTTCCCGCCTGGACGCAACTCGCCGCGCAGCTCGAAAGTGCCGGGTTTCCTGCCGCTGCCACCCTCGCCCTCGACCGGGCCAAACGGGACGCCGCCAGCCGGGGCATAGACCCTGCCGTGCCCGTCAGCCGCGCCGCCCTGAGCGCCTACGGCAACCCCAGCGGCTATGTCGGCACCCTGCTCGACCAAAACCGACTGGCCCGCGCCGACGTGTGGATGAACTTTTTGCGTGAACTTTACCCCCGTTTCGAGGGTGGTGACGCGCTTTATCTGCGCTACGCCGACATTCTGGAAACCCAGGGCCGCGCCGGGGAAGCCGAGGAATGGCGGCAGTTCGCCCGTTCGCTGCGCGGCGGCACCCTCTACAACCTGGGACCGCAGGACACCCTGCGCCTGCGCGACGCGGCCCGGCTGATGACCTTCGCGCTGGCGCTGGCGCTGCTGGCGGCGGTCCTGACCCTCACGGCCCGCGCCTGGCCCACCCAGACGGCGGACCTTCAGGCGCTCGGTGGGCGCTGGCGTTCCTGGCGGCGGCCCCTGGACCGCTTGCGCCTCACACCCCTGAGTTACGCCTCCTTCAGCGAGCGGCTGCTGCTGCTGACCCTGTGCGCGGCGATGTTCGTTTCGCTGGGTGGGTGGCAGTGGGCCAACCAGACCGGACGTGCCCTTCAGGCCCCGGCGCTGAACACCGGCACCTACGGCGGCGGCTGGGGCAGCGCGGGGCTGGATACCCTGAGTCAGCGTCCGACACCCGCCACCTACCTGCTGGCCGGACTGACCGCGCAGCTCGACGACAACGTGAGCGAGGCCCGCACGCTCTACACCCGCGCCGGACAGGATGCCTGCGCGCTGAACAATCTGGGGGTCATTGCCCAGGGCCGCGACGACGCCGCGCAGGCCCGCCGCCTGTACCAGCAGGCGCTGTCGCTGCAACCCGACCTCAGCGCCGCCGCCTACAACCTGGGCCGCAACCCGGCGACCCCCGAAACCACTTTTCAGCGCACCTACCGCCCCGGACAGCCCCGACTGTGCTACCCCGACCGCCGCACGCTGGCACAGGCGGTGGGCAATGACCTGACCACCGTACTGCGCCAGAGCGTGACCGACCCGCTCGGCTTTCTGACCGGGCAACGTGCTCCGGCTCGGCTGAACTGGGCCATGCTCGCGACCCTCATTCTGCTGGCGGTGCTGGCGCTGCTGCTGCTCATTCCCCGCGCCGACCAGAACGGGCGTCAGGGGCGTCCGGTGCTGTTCCGCGTTCTGGCGACCCTGCTGCCCGGCACCGGTCTGCTGGGCAACGCCTGGGGCGGCGTGCTGCTGGTGGCCTGGGCCGCCGTCGTCGTCGCGCTCGTGTCTCAGGGCCGGGTGCTGAACATCCTGGCGCTACCTGCCCTCCCCACTCCGCTGGCCCGCAACTCGCTGTGGCTGGCGCTGGGGGCGCTCTATGCGCTCAACCTGCTGGTCACGGTGCTCAACGAGGTCGCCTACGCCCGCAGGCGACGGCTGGCCCGCAGCAGGGA
>NZ_JAUNHK010000013.1 GCF_030523985.1 Deinococcus sp. | reverse complement strand
GCGCCACCCAGCTTTCGCGCACGCTGGAGGACTACCGCCGCAGCAGCCTGGAAGGGCGCTACCCCCGCCCGCAAGACCTGACCCTGCCGCCCGCCTGCCAGAACCAGACTGTCAAATGGCAGCAGCAGACCGCCGACGCTTACGCCTTCACAGTGCAGGACACGGCGGGCGCGGCGCTGGCAGAGGGAAGGGGGCCATAGTGCGTGGTCTTTGCGGCTTCTAGCATTTGACGGTAAGCCCCCTCACCCCTCGCTACGCGAGGCCCTCTCCCACGCGGGGAGAGGGTTACACCCAAGAAGTTGAGAAACGCAGAATTCCGGGGCCGTCGGGCGCGAAGCGCACGGGCCGCACAAGAATTGGGAAACAGCAGCGTCCAGCCCCGTGCAGTTGTGAAACACCGCCCAGTCAGCGAACCCACCGCCATGTGCACAGCGCCAGCGTCGAAGCCCCTGTCCCCCCTGGGGATAGGGGTTGGGGGTTGGGGCCAAAAGCTTAAGCCGAAGCTCCCACAGCCCTGGACTAAACCAGCCCCAGCAGCCCCTCCAACACCACCGCCACCCCATCCTCCTCATTGCTCAGCGTCACCTCGTCGGCGGCGGCGCGGGCCTCGGGATGGGCGTTTCCCATCGCCACGCCGCGCCCGGCCCAGGCCAGCATCTCGGCGTCGTTGGGGGCGTCCCCGAAGGCCAGGGTGTCGGCCTGCGCGATGCCCAGCTTTTCGCACAACCTCGCCAGCCCCCACGCCTTGCTGATGCCCTCGGCGGCGACTTCGACAAAAGCCGCGCCGCTGTGGGTGGCGTGAAAGCCGGGAAGATTCAGCGCCCGCACCGCCGCCAGCAGGTCCGGGGGCGAGACTTCGGGGTGACGCAGCACGAACTTGAGGCTTGGCCCGCTGACCACGTCATCCAGCAGGTGACGGCCCATCGTCGCCGGGTCGCGCTTGTGGTCGCCCTCGGAGGCGAGCTGGGCGTACCCGTCCTGGGCCACGAAGACCTCGCCCGCTTGCCGGATGCTGGCAAAGACCGTTCCCGGCACCCGTTCCGCCACCGCCAGGGCCAGCGCCCGCTGCACCTCCGGCGCGAGGTGGGCCTCGAACAGCACTTCGCCCGTCCCCAGGTGAATGCCGAGGGCGCCGTTGCTGCACAGCGCCCAGCCGTCGAACCCGGCAGCTTCGGCCATGCGCCGCACGCCGACGGGTTGCCGCGCCGTGACCGGAACGACGTGCAGGCCCGCCGCCCGCGCTGCGTCCAGTGCCCGCCGCACACGGGGACTGACGCTCAGGTCGTTTCTCAGCAGGGTTCCGTCGAGGTCGGAGGCAATCAGGCGCACAGGCATGGGCCACAGGCTACGCCCCAAAGCAGGGGCCGTTATGCTCTGTGGGTGAAGACTCGGCGTATGACCCGGTGGGGATGGCGGCAGTGGCTCCGGAGCGGCGTGGGCCTGCTGCTGACCGGGGTGCTGCTCCCGCAGGTCGTGGTGCCGCTGGCGGCCTACGGGCGCATATACGACCGCGCCGAAGACCTCCCCGCCCGGCAGGTGGGGCTGGTGCTGGGCACGAGCAAATACCTCGCCAGCGGGCGCGTGAACCGCTATTACCTCTACCGCATAGACGCCGCCGAGGCCGCGTACCGGGCGGGCAAGGTGCGGGTGCTGCTGCTGAGCGGCGACAACGGCAGCGAGTACTACGACGAACCGACCACCATGCAGCATGACCTAATCGAGCGCGGGATTCCCGCCGAGCGGCTGGTGCTGGACTACGCGGGCTTTCGCACCCTCGACAGCGTGGTGCGGGCCGCCGAGGTCTTCGGCACGCGGCAGTTCACCGTCATCAGTCAGCCGTTTCACAACGAACGGGCCATTTTTCTGGCACGCACGCGGGGCCTGGACGCCATCGGTCTGAATGCCCGCGACGTGACCGGGCGCAGTGGTGTGCGGGTGCAACTGCGTGAAGTCCTGGCCCGCGTCCGCGCCGTGCTGGACGTGCTGAGCGGCAAGGGGCCGAAGTTCCTGGGCGACCCGGTGCCGCTGCCGGATGAGGAAGGCGGCGCTTGAGGGTCAGGCAGCCCAACCAAACCGCGAATAGACCGTTCGACTGGGCGAGTCGAAAACCACGTCCCCATCGGGATTTTTAGTAGCAGCATGCAAGACATTGACAAAGCCTGCATATCGGGCTATTCTTTTTGTCATAACCGCTCCGAGTGAGCGGATTTTTTATTGCCTCCTCCGAAACACCTTTCCGGTACTTCTCTCCGGCGCTAGAGCACCAACGCCCGCGCCGTACCGCCGAGCCGGTCCCAGAGGGTAAAAGCGGCCCGCGCTCCCGGCTTGATCCAGCCTTCGTCGTCCCAGCCTGCGGCGAGGGCCGCGCCCCGCGTGTGTGCCCACAGCACGTCTTCGGCGCTAAGGGCCTCGGCGGGGGCCAGAGGTAGGCCGTCCTCGCCCAGCCGGGTCGTGGCGGCGGCGAAGTTGGCCTGAAGGTCGGGCGGCGACACGGGCGCGTCGCTGCCGAACGCCAGAATCGCCCCGGCGTCCCGCAGCGCCCGGTAAGCGTGGCTGGTGGCTTCGCCGTGCGGCAACAGGTCACGAATCATGGCGGCGTCGCCCTGAAGGTGGATGGGCTGCACGCTGGCGACCAGCCCCCGAAAGCGCGGCAAGTCGGCGGGGCGCACGTGCTGGGCGTGTTCGACGCGCATACGAATGCCGCGTGCCTCGGCCTCGGGGCGCAACTGGTCGTAGGCGTTCAGCACCTCGGTGTTGGCCCGGTCCCCGATGGCGTGGGTTACCGGAGTCAGGCCCAGCCGCAGCGCCTCGCGCCCCCGCTCGACGATCAGTTCGGGCGAGTCGAGCGCGATGCCCGTGCCGGAACCGTCGGCAAACCCCGGCGCGTGCAGCCAGGCGGTGCGGCTGCCGAGTGCGCCGTCGGCAAAGAACTTGACCCCGCCCCACTGAAACAGGCCGCCGGGCACGCGGCTCAGGCCCAGCGCCGACGCCGCTTCCAGCCGTTCGTGCGGCAGGCAGACCCAGACCCGCAGCGGCAACTCGCCCCGCGCCGCCAGGGTTTGCAGGGCCAGCGGCGCGTCGGGCGACTCGGCGGCCATCGTGTGCGTGCTGACATAGCCGCGTGCCGCGAGGTCGTCTGCGCCAGCGCGGGCGTAGGCCAGCCAGTCGGCCTCGCTGGGCGGGGGCAGCAGGGCGCTGACCAGACCCGCCGCGTTTTCCTGCAAGCAGCCCAGCGGGTGAACGATGTGCCCGCCTTCCGGGTCGGGCGTCGCCTCCGTCACTCCGGCCCGCCGCAGCGCCTCGCTGTTGACCCAGACCATGTGACGGTCACGCGAGCGCAGCAGCACGGGATGGTGCGGGCTGACCGCGTCCAGGTCGGCGGCGGTGGGATAACCCGCCACCCCCAGTTCCGAGAGCAGAAAGCCGCTGCCCTCAATCCACGCGCCTGCCGGAGTGCGCGCCACCCGCTCGGCCAGTTTCGACTGCACCTGCGCCACACTCTGCACGCCCTGAAGGTCGAGCTGACTGAGACTGGCCCCGTACGCCACCAGATGCGTGTGCGCGTCGCACAGGCCCGGCGTCAGCAGCAGGTCGCGGCAGTCGCGCACCTCGGCGCGGGGGGCCAGGGCGCGGAGGTCTTCACGGGTGCCCACCGCCAGCACCCGACCGCCGCCGACCAGCACGGCTTCGGCCTGGGGACGCTGGGGGTCGAGAGTGGTCACCTGGGCCAGCAGGAGGGTCAGCGGTGAGGTGGTCATAGGCTCCAGGGTAGGCCAAAAGGAACAGGCGGGCAGCCCGAACCTGGGACCATCCCGCCTGTTCAGAGTCGTTTTCAGCGGCTCAGGTCGTACCCTGTCACTTTTTTCCCGGCGCGGGGGTTGGCCCCGCTGAGCGGCTGGGCGCGGTCATACAGGTTCCAACCCTGCTCCACAGTCAGCGTGGGCAGCAGTTCTTCCCCGGCTCCGGGAAGGTTCTGCGGCACCTTGAGCGCCGGAATCTCGCCGCCACGCGGGCTGAAGATCAGCCACTGGCTGTTGCGGGCCACCGTCTCGCCGGGGTCGTAGGTCGCGTTGTTGTTGCGGTCGTCGAAGGCGATGACCTGATAAACCCCGATGACGTCGGGCAAAGAGGGCAGGTCCACCCCGAAGGCCGACCCCGGTTGCAGCGGCGTTTGGGTCAGGGTGGAGGTGTTGGTCAGCAGGTTGGGCAGCCCGGCCCCCACCAGCGCCAGCCGGAGATTGGCCCCGGTCCAGTCGCCGCGCAGGGTGCCGCTCAGGTCATAGTCGCCCGGAGCCTTGACGGTCTGCTTGCCGCACGAGGCCAGTGCCAGCAGCGGCAGCAACAGGAAGGTTTGTTTCATGACGCGCCTCATTTGCTCTTGGTCAGGATGCGGACGCGCAGAATCTGGTCGGCTTCCGCGCCCTCGACCGGGGCACCGTCCGCGCCGCTGGTGCGGGTCAGTTTGGGCAGCACGTCATCCCCGGTCACGACCTTGCCGAAAATGGTGTGCATTCCGTTGAGGTGCGAGGTCTGGTCGAAGGTGATGAAAAACTGCGAGCCGTTGGTGGCGGGGCCGCTGTTCGCCATCGCCAGAATGCCGCTGCCGTCGAAGGTCAGCTTGGAGCGGAATTCGTCAGCGAACTGGTACCCAGGGCCGCCCGTGCCCCAGGCGTCCTTCTTGGCGGGGTCGGTGCTCTGGGGGTCGCCCCCCTGCGCCATGAAGCCGTCGATGACGCGGTGAAAGCGCGTGCCGTCATAGAAGCGGTTGCGGGCCAGCGTCACGAAGTTGTTGACGGTGACGGGCGTTTCCTGCTCGTAGAGGTCGAGCAGAATCTGGCCCTTGCTGGTGTCCATCAGGGCGTAGTAGTCCTGCCCTTCTTGCAGGCTCATGGCGGGTTCGGCCTTGAACTCTCGCACGGGCTTTTCGGTCAGGGGCGCGACCTCGGTGTAGCCCGCCGGAATGGGGCCGGGGGTCGTGACCGCCGTATCGGTCTGGGTTTCGGTGGTGGTCGTTTCGGTTTTGGTTTCGGTGGTCGTCTCGGTCTTGTTCTGGCAGGCACTCAGGACGAGCAGGCCGCCGAGCAGCAGGGCCACAGTGGGGGTCTTCATGCCCCTTAGTGTACGGGTCGGCGATGAGGAAAAGCAGGCGAGGGGTGGCCCACAACTGAGCGAAGCGGCCCGGAAACTGGTAGCTTGCGGGATGTGATTGTGACCATAGACGGCGTGGCGGCCAGCGGCAAATCCAGCGTATCGGGCGGCGTGGCCCGTGCCCTGGGCATTCCGTATGTCAGCAGCGGTCTGCTCTACCGCGCCGCGACCCTGCTGGGCCTGGAAGCCCGCCTGGATTTGGCTGAAGCGGCTCCCCTGCTGGCGCACCTCCGAACGCTGCCGCTGCGCCTGGAACCGCTGGCCGAGGGCAACCGCATCTGGACAGGCGAGCGCGACCTGACCTGGGAACTGCACCAGAGCGCCGTGGACGCGGGTGTAAGTACCGTGGCGGCCCACCCCAAAATCCGCGCCTGGGTGGACGAGCAGCTTCGGCAGTTGCCCCCGCCTTTCGTGGCCGAGGGGCGCGACATGGGCACGAACGTGTTTCCGCAGGCGCAGGCCAAGTTCTACCTGACCGCCAGCCCCCGCATCCGCGCCGAGCGCCGCAGTGCCGAGCGCCCCGAGGACGTGGACGCGATTGAGGCCGCCCTGATAGAGCGTGACGCCAGAGACACCGTGCAAAGCGCCCCCGCCCCCGACGCCCGCGTGATCGACACCGGGCCGCTGACGCTGGAAGAAGTGATTGACGAGATTTTGCGGGGCGTCAGGGGCTGAGGGGTGAGCGTGGAGGGCTGAGGGAAGAGAGCGAGGGGCGACCTCCGCATGGGGCCGCCCCTTTTTTGTCGGATTTTCAGACCTTCAGACTTGCTCGCCGCGCAAGAACTCCACCGCGTCTGCCGCCGTGTAGCCCGGCTTCCAGCTGCCGAGTTCGGTCAGGCCGTCGCCGCTGGTCAGCAGGGACTTTTCCACGTCACCGTTCTTTTGCACTTGCGGCAGCCCTGCGTCGGCCATCAGCGCGTTGCACAGGCACTTGCGGCCCACCGTGTCCTCAATTTTGCCGCCCTTGGCGACGTACTGGTCTACGGGTTCGGCGGCGCAGCGCCAGCCCACTTTGCCTGCCTTGCCCTCGCCCGTTTCCCAGTAGGCTTCGCGCAGGTAGCCGATGTCGCAGATGCGCTGGCGGGCGGCGTAGACCTCGGGGTTGGAGAGGGTTTCGGGCAGTTGCACCACCTTGAAGGGAAAGCCCGTGGGCGAGGCCAGCGGGTCGGTGTAGACCGACAGGTTGCCCTCCTGCACGCGCCCCAGCACCTCGGCCTGCAGTTCGTCGCGGATGCCCGCTTCCTTGGCGTAGGCAAACAGCGTGCCGACCTGAATGCCCGCCGCGCCCTCGGCAAGCGCGTCTTGCAGCCCGCCGCGTTTGCCGTAGCCGCCCGCCAGCCAGAAGGGCAGGCCGAATTTCCGCATCTCGGCCAGGTCGCACACGTCGCGCTCGCCGTAGATGGGTTGCCCGAGGTCGTCGAGTTCGTAGTTGCCGCGTGGGGGCGCGTTGTGACCGCCAGCGGTGGGGCCTTCAATGACGAAGCCGTCGATTTCGCCCGTTTTCTTGCGGAGCATCGCGCCCGCCAGCACATGCGAGGTGATGATGGGGTAGAACTTGGGCCGCACGGTGGTCATTCCCGCAAAGCCGTACTCGGCGGGGTCGAGCGTCACGCTGGGGGTCTCGCCCTGGGGGTCGCCCTTCACGCTCAGTTTGAAGGTGCCGGGCCGACCCGCCGAGAGGTTGTCGAGCGCGGCAGGCACTTCACGCGGAATCCCCGCGCCCATAATCACGGTGTCTACGCCCGCCAGCATCGCGCCGTACAGGGCGGGCATGGTCATCAGTTCCAGCTTGGTCAGCAGGTTCAGGCCCACGGGGTTGTCGTGGCCTTCGCGGGCCAGCCAGACCTCCACGAAGCCGCCCGCGATAGACAGTTCCCAGGCCAGTTTGTGGTTGCGGTGGGTGGGCAGCGCGATACGGGCGTAAGGCTTGTGCGGCTCCTTGCCGCCTTCGATGAAGTATTTGGCGATGATTTCCTGCGCCTTGTCCTGGTTGGGGTAGGCGGCCAGGGCGCGGCGGACGTGGCCTTCCGGGTCGCCGTCTTGCAAGCGCCTGACCAGCACGTTGTCGATGCCCGTGCCCGACACCACGCCGAGTTCGCCGGTACGCGAAACAGCCTGGGCCAGTCGCCAGTCGGAAACGGCCACACCCATGCCGCCCTGAATAATCTGGGGCAGACGGGCGGGGGCGAAGGAAGAGGCCTGAGCCGTCGAGGAAGCCGGAGTCTGCGTCATATCAGTCATGATTCACCTGGCCTCCCGGCTGCCGGGCAACGCGCCGCGACACGGGGCCAACATCAGTATCCCTGGCAACGCGACCCGGCACCGCCAACTTGAGACGCGGTCAAAAGGTGTGACGTGTTGCGATTGATGGTCGGGGGGGCCAGTGGTCGGGGGGGCCGCTGCGCCCGCCACGCCGGAGCGGGCTGCTAGGATGGGCAGACGTTGCCCCGCAAGGGACAGAAGGCGTGCCGACTCGGCAGCAAGACTTGGCGAAGTTGGTCCCGCTTTTTTTTCGAGGAACACATGCCCACTTACCTCTACAAAGACCTGGAAACCGGCGAAATCTACGAACTCGTGCAGAGCATGCGCGACGAACCCTACACCACCCACCCCGAGACGGGCGCGGCCATCAAGCGCGTGCTGGCGCGGCCTGCCATCGCCTTCAAAGGCAGCGGCTTTTACGCCAACGACTCGCGTCCCAAGTCCAGCGAAGGGGGCGGCGGCGAGTGAAGCCGCTTCGCGCCGCCGCCCTGTCGGTGCTCCTACTCGCTGCGGCGGGGGGCGCGTATCTGGTCGGGCGGGTGTCTGCCCAGCAGGCGCTGGTGACGCCCGACGAAATCAACACCGTGGAAATCGTGCAGTCGGCGCTGCCCGCCGTGGTGCGCCTCGACGTGCGCCTGCGCAAAGAAGCGCTGCAACCCGGCGACGACCCCATCGAAGTCGGGTCGGGGTTCTTTTACAAGCGCGACCTGATCGTGACGAACTACCACGTCATTCAGGACCAGGAAGCCATCACGGTGACGCTCTCCAACGGGCGACAGGCGACGGCGCGGGTGGAGGCGGTGGACCCCGGCATCGACATCGCGCTGCTGCGGGTGCAGGGCGTGACCGCTCCCAAAACCCTGGCCTTCGGGGACAGTGCGCGGCTGGTGCCGGGGCAGAAACTGGTGGTCATCGGCTCGCCGCTGCGGTTCCAGAACTTCGTCAGCACCGGGATTTTCAGCGTACTGGCGAGTGCCCGCGACGTGCCGCGTGACGACGGCATCGCCCAGGAAGTCGGGCAGTACGTCGCCACCACCGCCAGCATCCAGAACGGCAACTCCGGCGGCCCGGTCCTTGACTCGCGGGGCGCGGTCGTGGCGGTCGCCGATGCCAACGCTGCGCCGAACGTGGCGGTGGCGGGCATGATTGGCCTCGCCTTGCCCAGCGACCTGGTGGCCCAGAGCGTGAGCGACCTGGAGCAGGTGGGCGTTCCGCAGCGCGGGACCCTGGGGGCCACGCTGGTCGACCTGGACAGCCTGGAACCCGCCCTGCGCGAATTCGCGGGGCTGACGAGTGCCGAGGGTGCCCTGGTGGACGAGGTCGAGGCAGGCAGCGCCGCCGCCCGCGCCGACCTGCGCGGCAGCCTCCGCAACGCCAAGGGGCAACTGCTGGCCCCGCTGGGCGACGTGATTGTGGCCGTAGACGGCGTGCGCGTGCAGAACTCCTTCGATGTGGTGCGCCTGGTCGCCGCCAAGCGCCCCGGCGACACCGTGACCCTGACCCTGTGGCGCGAGGGCCGACAGGTCAAGGTGCCCGTCACCCTGCTCAAGCGCACAGGGGAGTAAGCGCAGCGCACGGAGAGAGCAGGGCAAAGGGAGGGGGGTGGAGGGCAGCAACTCTCCATCCTTCTCCCTTCACCCTCTACACTCTCCCCTGATGTATGTCGTGGTCGAAGGCCCTATCGGAGTCGGCAAAACGAGCCTCGCGCAGCGGCTGGCGCGGCGGGCGGGGGCCGAACTGAACCTCGAAGTCGTGGAGGAAAATCCCTTCCTGGCGCGTTTTTACGAGCAGCCGGACGCCTACGCTTTTCAGGTGCAGGCGTTCTTTCTGCTCTCGCGCTTCAAGCAGCTCTCGCAACTGTGGCAGCCGGGGCTGTACCGCCCGGAGGTGGTCAGCGACTACCTGTTCGACAAGGATTTCATCTTCGCGTCCATGAACCTGCGTGACGCCGAATTCGACCTGTATCAGGACCTCTACAGCCACCTCTCGCCCCGGCTGCCCACCCCCGACCTGGTGGTGTACCTGCGGGCCGACACGCCCGAACTGCTGCGCCGCATCGCCAAGCGGGGCCGTCCCTTCGAGCACGACATGAAGGCCGAGTATCTGGCCGACCTGACCGGGCGCTACGACGACTATTTCCGCAACTATGCCCACCCACACCTGATTCTGAACGCCGAGGGCTACGACTTCGTGGCGAACGAGGCCGACGAACAGGCCATTTTTGCCCAGATAGACGCGGCGCTGGCCCAGGCGACAGGAAATCCCTGATGTACGTCGCCGTCTCGGGCAACATCGGCAGCGGCAAAAGCACCCTCACGCGGATGCTCTCGGAGAGGTACGGCCTGCGCCCGGTCTACGAACCCTACGCCGAAAACCCCTATCTGGAAGACTTTTACCGCGACATGCGGCAGTTTTCCTTTCACAGCCAGATTTATTTTCTGTCTCGCCGCCTGGAGCAACACCTCGGCATGGTGACGGGAGCGCGGTACGTCATCCAAGACCGCACGGTGTTCGAGGACGCCAACATTTTTGCCCGCAACCTCTACGAATCGGGCCACATGAGCGGGCGCGACTGGCAGACGTATCAGGCGCTCTACCAGGGCGTGCTGCCCGCGCTGCGCGTGCCTGACCTGCTGGTTCACATTGACGCCGGACTGCCCACCCTGCGCTGGCGCATTGCCCAGCGGGGGCGCGACTACGAACGGGACATTCCCGACGAGTATCTGGCGGGCCTGAATCGGCTGTACGGCGACTGGGTGGGCCGCTTCGACCTGTGCCCGGTGCTGCGTGTGGACGGCGACCAGCTCGACTTCGTGCATGACCCGCAGGCTTTCGAGTGGGTCTGCGGACGGGTGCAGGCGCACGGCTACGGGCTGCCGCTGCTGCCCTGATACCGCTTGAATCCCGCAGTAGAGGATTCAATCCGACTGGAAGGAGTGGGAAAGAATGCGGATTTCGCGGTATGGAAGCGCAGGCGGTGTTGTTGCACCTGTGCTGGAATGGAGCGGAATCCGTGTGAGCCTTTACCCTTTTCCCTCTACCCTCTACCCTCTACCCCATGCGCCTCCACGACCTTGCCGCCGAACTTCAGCTCCCGCCCCCCGCTGCCCCCGACACCGAAGTGACGGGCGTGACCCACAACGCCGCCTGGGTGCAGCCCGGCTTCGCCTTCGTGGCGATTCGCGGGGCCAAGTTCGACGGGCATAGCTTCATCGAGCAGGCGCGGGCAGCGGGCGCGGTGGCGGTTCTGGGTGAGGGGCTGCGCGACGGGGAAACTCCGGCGCTGCCTTACCTGACCGTGCCCCAGGCCCGGCAAGCCCTGGCCGATGCCGCCGCCGCCATCGCCGGGCACCCCAGTCGGGCGCTGAAAGTGGTGGGGATTACCGGAACCGACGGCAAGACCACGACCAGTTGGCTGACCCGGCATCTGCTGCGCTCGGCGGGCTTGCCGACGGGGCTGCTGAGTACGGTCGGCTACGAACTGCCCGACGGCGAGTTGCGGCATTTTCCGGCGCACTTCACCACGCCCGAAGCGCCTCAGGTGCAGCAGACGTTGGGCGACATGGTGCAGGCAGGCGCGGCGGCGGTGGTGCTGGAGGCCAGCAGTCACGCCCTGGCGCTGGAGCGGGTGCGCGGTGTGGACTGGGACGTGGCGGTGTGGACGCACCTGAGCAGCGAACACCTCGACTTTCACGGCACGCTGGACAACTACTTCGCCGACAAGCGCAAACTGGTCGAGCGTGCCCGCTTCGCCGTGCTGAACGTGGACGACCCCTGGACCGCACAACTGCGCGGGATCGCCCCGCAGGAAACGACCTACAGCGCCGAGGGGCAGCACGCCGACTGGCAGGCGCACGACATCGAGGAGCGCCACAGCGGGCTGCATTTCCGCGTGACCTCGCCGCTGGGCGAATTCGCCGCCGAGCTGCCGATGATAGGGCGCTTCAACGTCGCCAACGCGCTGGCGGGCATGGCGGCAGCGGCGCATCTGGGCGCGGGCGCAGAGGCGCTACGAACGGGACTGGCGTCCTTCCGGGGCGTGCCGGGGCGCATGGAGCTGGTGCCGGGCGGGGCCATACCGGGCGGAGCAGGGCAACCCCGCGTCATCGTGGATTTCGCCCACACGCCGCCCAGTCTGGAAAAGGCACTGTCCACCCTGCGGGCGACGACGGCAGGCAAATTGTGGGTGGTCATCGGCTCAGCGGGCGGGCCGCGTGACCCCTCCAAGCGTGCGCCGCTGGGCGAAGTCGCCACCCGGCTGGCCGACCACGCCGTCTTCACCGAGGAAGACTGCCGCGACACCCATATTCAGGACATCCTGGCCGAAATGGAGCGCGGCGCGGGCGAACGCCAGAATTTCCGCAGCATCGCTGACCGCCGTGAGGCCATTCGCCACGCCCTGCGCGAGGCAGCCGGGGGCGACACCGTGCTGCTGGCAGGCAAGGGGCCGGAAGACACCCTGGAACGCGCCACCGAAACGCTGCCCTGGAACGAGGTGCAGGAGGCGCGGGAGGCCCTGGCGCTGCGGGGCTAAAAACCCTCCGGCTGCTCTACACTGCCCTAATGATGCAAGACGCCGACGCCCTGCTGGTCATTGATGTGCTGGACGAAGACGCGGGTCTGGCCGACGTGGAAGACGGACGGGGCCGCACCTTTCAACTCCCCGCCGAGTGGCTGCCCCAGGCCGCCGACGGCGCAGGCTACCGCGTGACGGGCGGGGCAGGCACGCTGACCTTTACCCCCGACCCGGAAGCGCCCCGACTGCTGCGCGAGCGGAGCAAACAGACCCTGCTGGACTTCGCCGACAACCCTGCCGATGCCCCGGAGGAGCGCGCATGAGGCAAGTCGTCGTCATTCCCGACCTGCACGGGCGCGTGGACCTGCTGCAAAGTGCCCTGAACCTTTACCCCGACGCCCATTACCTGTGCCTGGGTGACGCCATCGACCGGGGGCCGCACAGCCTGCCGACGGTGGAACTGCTGCTGGAACTGCACGCGGCGGGCCGCGCCACCCTGCTGATGGGCAACCACGAGCGCATGGCGATGGAAGGGCCGCGCTGGTACCGCGATTACCTGGGCACACACGACATGGGCGATTACCGCAAGGCGATGGAGGGTTACCAGTGGTGGATGCGCGCCGGGGGCGACAGCGTGCGCCGCGAACTCGGCGGCCTGACGCTGGAGCAGTTTCCCGAACTGCTGGCTCGCTACCTGTACCTGCCCGACCTGAAACGGGTGGTCTACGTCACCGCCGACGGGGCCATCCACGACGAAGCGCCCTCGCAGCCGAGCGTGCTGGTGTCGCACGCCGCGCCCCCGGTGGCCCACCAGACCCACCCCAACCCGCTCTCGGCGGCGCTGTGGCTGCGGCCTTTCGAGGGGCCTTTTCCCATGCCCGACGGCGTGGTGTACAGCCTGCACGGGCATACCCCGGTGCGCCAGCCCACCCGACTGGCCCGGCACGTCTACGTCGACCTGGGCGCCTACGAAACGGGTCGCCTCGCGCTGGTCGAAATCGGCAATCCGCAGGAACGGCCCACCATCCGCGTGTTGCAGGGCAGCGGTTCTCCCGAAACCGGGCGCAAGTACATGCACTTCGGTGAGCCGATGCCCTCCGAGGAAGTCCGGATGACCCAGCCTCGCCCGGCGGCAGACCAGAGTTCACCCTGGTAAAACCCGGATGGTGGGGCGGCGTCACCCCCACAGAGACGCCAAAAAGCCGGGAGCAGACCGGGCAGCGTTCTATGCTTTGAAGGTCCCTGCAAGCCGCTTCCTCTCCCCCATTTCCAAGGAGTCGCCATGTCCCAGACAGCCCCCGCCGCCCTGTCCGACCACAACCTGATTCTGGATACCGACAGCTACAAGTCCAGCCACTTCCTCCAGTACCCGCAGGGGATGACCCGCATCTTCAGTTATCTGGAGTCTCGCGGCGGCAAGTACCCCGCGACCCGCTTTTTCGGGTTGCAGTACATCCTGGACAAGTACTTGACCCGGCGCGTGACGGCTGCCGACGTGGAGGAAGCCCGCGCCCTCATCGAAGCGCACGGCGAACCCTTTCCCTACGACGGTTGGATGCGGGTGGTCAATGTTCACGGCGGTAAGCTCCCGCTGGAAATCCGCGCCGTGCCGGAGGGGACGCTGGTGCCCATCCACAACGTGCTGATGAGCTGCACCAACACCGACCCCGAACTCCCGTGGCTGGTCGGCTGGTTCGAGACCATGCTGATGCGCGTGTGGTATCCCACCACCGTCTGCACGCAGAGCTACTACATTCGCGAAATCATCCGGGGGGCGCTGGAAACAACCTCTGACCGCGCCGCCGACGAACTGCCCTTCAAGCTGCACGACTTCGGCAGCCGGGGCGTGAGCAGCCGCGAGAGCGCTGGAATTGGCGGGCTGGCGCATCTGGTCAACTTTCAGGGCAGCGACACGCTGGAAGCCCTGCGCGTGGGCCGCAACCACTACGACGCCGATATTGCCGGATTCAGCATCCCCGCCGCCGAGCACAGCACCATCACCAGTTGGGGCAAGGAACACGAGGTAGACGCCTACCGCAACATGGTGCGGCAATTCGGCAAGCCGGGCGGCATTTTTGCCGTGGTGTCCGACAGTTACGACCTCAAGCACGCCATCAACGTCCACTGGGGCGAAACGCTGCGGAAGGAAGTCGAGGAAAGCGGCGCGACGTTGGTGGTGCGCCCCGACAGTGGCGACCCCCCCGCGATGGTTCGCATGGCGGTCAATGCGCTGGCGGCGAAGTACGGCACCACCACCAACTCCAAGGGCTTTAAGGTGCTGAACACTGTGCGCGTGATTCAGGGCGACGGCATAGACGAACAGACCATTCGCCAGATTTTGCAGAACTTGGAAGTGGACGGGTTCAGCGCCGAAAACGTGAGCTTTGGCATGGGCGGGGCACTGCTGCAAAAGGTTGACCGCGACACCCAGCGCTTCGCCTACAAAGCCAGCGCGGGCGTGGTCGACGGCGAATACCGGGGCATTTACAAAGACCCCGTGACCGACCCCGGCAAGCGCAGCAAAGACGGCGTGCTGGACTTGGTGGAAGAGGGCGGGCGCATGGTGACCAAGCAGTACCGCACTTTCGACACCGATTTCCCCGGCTCGCTGATGCGCGTGGTGTACCGGGATGGAGAATTGCTGGTGCGGGACGGGTTGGAAGTGGTGCGGGCCAGAGGTTGAATGCGCGTTCAGGACATGCTGGGCATTCAGTTTCACGGTGGCAATATTTGCTATGCGTGGCTGCCCGACCCGAATAAGCCACTTGAGGAGCAAAAAGACCAGCTTGACCGCTGCTTGGTAGAAGTCTTTTACCCCCCTGGTTTCGTGCTGGAAGTCGGTTACTACGACGAAACCGGCTTGGCAGATGGGCATTATCCCGATGGTGAATTCAGGGTCACGCTTCGTGGTCATCCCTCAGGGATAACTGCTCAGGAATGGCGCACCGATGACATTCAGACGCTTTACCGCGTGGACAGAGGCCGGAGACACCCCCGTTCCGGCTTGACCCCCCACCTTCAGGGCCGCAGACTGAATCTATGGACATGCCACCCCCCGGCACCTGCCACCGCTGCAAGGCGGAAACGCTGCCCTACGCGCAGTACCGCCGCCGCAGCCGCAGACGGGACACGTCCGACCCGACAGTGCAAGACGACCCGTGGGGCTGCCTGAGCACCATCACTCTCTTCGCAGAAGACATTCCCCAGTTCTTCGCCAGCTTCAAGGGCATCACCCGACGACGTGAAATCGCTCGTGCCAGAGCGCAGTATTTCCAGCCGGACGACGTGACGCTGGTCTGTACCGAATGCGAGTGGACGGCAGTCGGAGATGTGCCTCCCTGCTCACCATCTGGCCCCGCCTGACCCCCGTTGACAGAATCGGAAAGCGCTTATAAACTAGCTGAGCTGTTCGGGGCTGTGGCGCAGTTGGGAGCGCGTCTGAATGGCATTCAGAAGGTCAGGGGTTCGAATCCCCTCAGCTCCACCAGAAGAGACGTTGCCTGCGGGCAGCGTCTTTTTTCATTTTATGTTTCCCCCATTTCACCCTGCTTTGATGGAGCCGGCCTACACTGTGCCTCACCGAGCCGCGCACTGCGGTTCCCAAGGAGACGACCATGCCCAATCTCGGCGCACCTGAAATTCTGATGATTCTGCTCGTGGCCCTGCTGATCTTTGGGCCGCGCAAGTTGCCCGAACTGGGCAAGAGCATCGGCGCGGGCCTGCGCGAATTCCGCCGCAGCACCCAGGGCCTCAAGGAAGAGTTCGACGGGGCCATGCAGGGGGTCAACCCTACGGCCCCCGCTCCCGCGCAGGTGCAGGTCATCGCGGCCCAGCCCCAGGTGGAGCAGGCCGCCCCCACGCCCGTCGCGGCAGCAGCCGTGATTCCCCAGCCTGCCGTTACCCAGGCCGCCACGCCTGACCCGGTAGCAGGCCACAAGGAAGCCTAAAACACCGTCCCCGGACGAAACGGAACGCAGCCCCACCCGGTCAGTCGGATGGGGCTGCGCTTCACTGCGTCCTGGTTCAGTCCAAGCGAATCAGGAAGCGTCCGCAGGAAGGGCACTTGACGGGGGGCAGCTTGGCCTGGGCGACTTTTTGCTGCACGTTGACGGGCAACACGACGTTGCAGGCCGAGCAGCGCCCGCCGCGCACTTCGGCGAGGCCCACACCCTTTTTGGCCTTGCGAATCATGTCGTATTCCTTGACGGTGCGGGCGTCCAGGCTGCCGACGAGGTCTGCACGCTCCTGGCGTTCGCCTTCGCCCTGGTCGCGCAGGCCCTGAATACGCTGGTCGTCGCGGTCTTCGAGTTCGCCCAGTTGGGGGCGCAGGGCGCGGTGCTGGTCGCGCAGGCCCGCAGCCTTGTTGGTCAGTTCCTGCACGCGCTCGCGCAGGGGCACCAGGTCTTCTTCGAGTTCCTCGGCCCGTTCTTCGAGCATCTGAATCCGGCTGCCGTACTGACTCTGGGCGCGGGCGTCGAAGGCGTTCTTCTCCTGCTCCTCCTGGGCACGGGCGAGTTGTTCGCGCAGGCTGGCGAGGTCGAGTTCGTGGCGGCGCACCTGTTTTTCGACGCCCTCCAGGGTGATTTCGGTGTCTTCGAGGTCGTTGTTCAGTTTGTCCTGCTCCTGCCGGGCAGCCCGGAGGTCTTCGGGGAAGTTGCCCTCCTCGGCTCGCAGGCGGTCAAGATTCAGGTCAATGGCCTGAATGCGGTGCAGGCGCTGCAGGGGAGTCAGCTCACTCATCGCTTTTCAGTGTACTCCGCCAGTCTGGGAAAGGGCGGGGGCGCGGCGGTACAGCCCGAAATAGGTCGCCAGGATGCTCGCCACGTACATCGCCAGGGTCCAGCCGAACAGGACGTTGAAGGCCGCTGTAAAGGGCAGCGCTCCCCGCACCACGCCCGACAGCACGCTGCTCAGTGCCCAGCCCGCATTCCAAGCAATCATGTTGACCGCCGAGTACATGGGCCTATCGTCTTCAGGCAGCAGCGTCATGGCGTAGGCGCTGTAGACCGGGCCAGCCGCATTCATCAGCGCCCCTCGGGTAAACAGCGCCAGCGTGACCAGCCACAAGAAGGGCGAGAACCCCAGCATCGCCAGAAACGGCAGGCTGCTCACCTGCACGACCAGCACCGCCCGCAACTGGCCCAGCGACCGCACCAGCGCGGGCTGAATCAGCACCGTGACCGCCGTGGCGAGGCTCGTCCAGGCAAACAGGCTGCCCAGGCTGGCGTAGGAAATGTCGAATTTGCCCTCGATAAAGATGTTCAGGAAGGGAATGGTCGCCCCCGCGCCCAGGCCGACCAGCACGTTGGGCAGCACCAGCCGCGCCATGTTCGCCTTGTCACGCACGGCGAACGAGCGCCCGTCGGGACGGGTTTTTCCGGTGGGCCGCAGCGCCAGCACGGGCAGCAGCCCCAACACTTGCAGGGCCGTGGCGACCAGCAGGGCCGCCCGCAGCGCCCCCAAACCGCCCGGCTCGGTAGACGTGGCGGCGGCGTACAGCTCGGGCACGCGCCCGCCGAGCAGGTTGCCCAGAAACCCCGCGCCCGTCATCAGGGCGTTTTGCAGGCTGAAGAGGGTCACGCGGTTGCTCTCGTCGGTGTTGTTCGCCATGAAAGGGCCGCCCGCCACCATCGTCAGCGCCGCGCCTGCGCCCTGCACCGTCACGCCGATAAGCGCCAGCAGCGGCCCCGGCGAAAACGCCAGCAGCGCCGTGCCGACGGCCCCCAGCACCGCCCCGATTTTGAGCGTGTGCGCGTTGCTGATGCGCCGGGCCAGCGCCACCGCCGGAAGGCTCAGCAGCGCCATGCTGACGGCGGGCAGCGCGTTAATCAGCCCTTGCCACGCGGCGTCTAAGCCCAGCGCCCGCAAATAGAAATTGAGAAACAGCGAGGCGAATGCCTGCGACAGCCCGAAGCTGAACACGGCAATGAGGTAGAGCCACAGTTGGCGGGAAAAGCGCCAGTTCATGGGCGGCCCCTTTGCGTAGAGGGTGAAGGGGTGAGGGTGAGGAAAGCTGTATCTCCCCTCCACCCTCTTCGCTTAGCCCTCGGCATGTTCCACCCCCACTTTCGGACAAAACCCCGCCATCGCGCAGACCCCGCACTGCGGCTTGCGGGCGTGGCAGATGCGGCGTCCGTGCAGGATCAGCGCGTGGTGCAAAAAGACCCATTTTTCCCTGGGGAACAGCCTTTGCAGGTCGGCTTCCACCTTGTTGGGGTTGGTCTGTACGCTCAGGGCCAGCCGCCGGGCGAGTCGGCCCACATGGGTGTCCACCGCAATGGCGGGGTAGCCGTAGGCGTTGCTGAGCACCACGTTGGCGGTCTTGCGCCCCGCACCGGGCAGGGCCACCACCGCGCCAAAATCGTTGGGCACCTCGCCGCCGTGCCGCTCGACCAGCAGCCGGGCCAGGGCCGCCAGATTCTTCGCCTTGCCCCGGTACAGCCCGATGGAGCGGATGTAGGGTTCGATGTCCTCGGCACTTGCCGCGCTCATGGCGTGGGCGTCGGGGTAGCGGGCAAACAGCGCGGGCGTGGCGGCGTTCACGCTCACGTCGGTGGCCTGCGCCGACAGCACCGTCGCCACCAGCAACTCGAAGGGCGTGGAAAATTCCAGTTCGGTGCGGGCATCGGGGTAGAGCTGTTCCAGCGCCGACAGCACCTGGGGCGCTCTGGCCCTGGCTCCGGCAGGCAGGCGCGGTGACGAAGAAGTGCGGGAAGGAGAGGGCCGGGTCACAGGGGGCAGGGTACAAGGGGGAAAAGCCACTAAGCCAGAAGGCTTAGGCCTGAGGGCAGATGGCCCGGAGTTACTGCACCGGGTTCAGCGTCAGCGCCGACAGCACCGTGACCGTGAAGCTGAACTGCGCCGTCAGGTCGCCCTGCTGTACCCGTCCGCTGACCTGCACCGCGTAGGCTTCGTCGCGCAGGGCGCTGGTGGGCAGGCCGTCGGGGGCGAGGCGCAATTCACCGTCGTAGACGTAGCGCGAGAGGGTCAGCACCATCTGGCCCGCGCCGCCCACGATTTGCCCAGGCTGCAACACCCGCGCCTGCCGGAAGAAGACCAGATGGCCGTCCTGCACGTTCTCAAAGCGCAGTTGCTGCTCCACCTGAAGCGGCGCACCAATATTGTTCAACCCCGGCAACGTGGCGAAAGGCTGAGGCGGACGCAAGACCTTGACACGAGTAAAGGCTTGTCCCGGTTGCAGTTGAGCGGTGGCGGGGTCGGCGGGCAGGCCAAAGCTGGCGGGGTCGAAGTTGGCGAGCAGTTCGGCGTGGGCGTGGGCCAGTTCTTTCTGAAGCTGGGCCATCAGCGCGGCGATGGGCGCGTCTGCGGGCGACTGCGGGGCGTCGGGTTGGGGGGCGTCGGGTTGGTAAGCCAGCCCCCCGCCAGCGCCCAGGGTACGCAGCGAACGCGACGACACCGTCTTGCCGCCTTCGGTGCTGAGGCTGTTCCAGAGGTAGCGCCCCGGCGTGCCCTCGGCGGGCAGCACCTTGACGAACTGCTTGTAATTGGCGCCGCGTTCGCCCTCGCGTGCCTTGAGCGCCGCCTCGAACTGACCCTGGAAGGCGCTGGCCTGCTGCGGCGTGCCCCCGGTCACTTCGAATTTGACGTTTTCGTAGCGCACGCGGGTCGTCTCGCTCAGGCGGTACTCGCGCAGGGTATCGGCGGGGGCGGCCAGCGCAGAGGACGGCTGGCTCGGCCCGACCACCGGGGCAGGCGGCGCCGGGGTAGGAGCGGCAGCGGGGGCCGAGGCCGGGTCGGAGGGAACAACCTGGGCCTGGGCGCTCGGCAGCCACGCGGCGAGGGCGAGCGTCAGAAGGGCGGCAAAACGCGTCGGCATGGGCCTCAGCGTACCGCGTGCAGCGTTCGGTGGCCCTTGCAGAAGACCTTGTGGAACAAAAAGGGCCTCCGGGAAACCTCCCCGAATGCCCAGGAACCTGCACGGCTACTCGCAGAAAAAAGGCTTTCTCAGCGGGTAAAGTCGGCCCCCGTGTCCAGACCGCGCACCCAGGCCACCAGCAGGTCGATGCAGGCTTTGGCGTCGCGCTCGTCGATCATTTCGCTGGGGCTGTGCATGTAGCGGTTGGGGATGCTGACCACGCCCGAAGGCACGCCCGCACGGGTCATGGTCAGGGCGTCGGCGTCGGTGAAGGTGTAGCGCCCCGTCGCCGAGAGGGTGTAGGGGATATTTTCGCGCTGGGCCGCCTCGGTCAGCTGGCGCACCAGCACCGGGTTGCTCATGGGGCCGACCGCCACGTTCGCACCCGAGCCGAAGGGAGCGGTGCCGTACTTCTTCTCGCTGACGCCGGGCTGCCCCGTTTCGTGGGTCACGTCCACCGCCACGCCTGCTACGGGGTCGAGGCGGTAGGCGCTCGTCTGGGCGCCAAAGACGCCGATTTCTTCCTGACTGGTGCCCACGGCGACCACGCGGTGCTTGAGGTCGTCGCCTGCGAGCTGACGCAGCGCTTCCAGCACGATGAATGCGCCGATGCGGTTGTCGATGGCGCGGCTGACCACCTTGTTGCCGACCATCATCGGCCCCTGCTCGATGACCGCGTAAGTGCCCACGGGCACGAGTTCTTTGACTTCATCGGCGTCCAGGCCCAGGTCAATCCAGAGGTCTTCCAGTTTGCTGGCCTTGCTGCGCTCGTCCTGGTCCATGACGTGAATGGCTTTTTTGCCGATCACGCCGATCAGGTCGCCGCCGGGGGCCAGTACGCGGATGCGCTGCCCGACCAGCACTTGCGGATCCCAGCCGCCCACGCCCAGCACGCTGACCAAGCCCTTGTCGTCCACGTGCGAGACGATCAGGCCGATTTCGTCGAGGTGGCCCATCAGGGCGAGGGTGGGGCCGTCCTCGGGGCCGACTTCGGCGTAGGCGTTGCCGTAATGGTCTTCGCTGACGCGGGCAAAGCTCTGGGCTTCTTTCTTCCACACGTCGGCGGCGCGGCGCTCGAAACCGCTGGGGGCAGCCTGGGACAGCAGCGCGAACAGGAATTCACGGTTGATAGGTGAAGTTGAAGACATGAACCGCAGTCTAGAGCCATAGCATCAGGGCATGTCCTCCTTTCTGCAAGACGTGGTCGTGACGGTCAGGGTCGAACACGTGCCGGGCCAGAGCCACCCACCCCGGCAACTCTTCGTCTACTTCATCACCATCGAAAACCATTCGCCCGATTCCTGGAAGCTGCTCAGGCGGCTGTGGCACATCACCAGCGGCGACGGGCAGACCTTCACCGTCGAAGGCGAGGGCGTGGTGGGCGAGCAGCCGCTGCTGCCCCCCGGTGGGCGCTACACCTACAACTCGTTCGTGACGGTGGACGCCTTGCCGGGCCGCATGGAAGGCCACTACGTCATGCAAAACGCCTGGGGCGAGCAGGCGCGGGTGCCGATTCCGCCGTTTCGCCTGGACGTGCTGCCTGCATCGGGGGAGCGGCTGCTGAACTGAAGCCTGCACCCGCCCGCACGTCAGCTCCGGTGTGGGCGGTGAATTTCGTTGGGGCCAGCGCGATCAGTGTCAGGGCAGCCGCAACACCCGCACATTGCCGTCGCGGGCGCTGAGATAGCTGACCCGCGTGCCGTCGGGACTCACGTTCCAGTCGCCCTGCCGCACCTGATCCCCGAGGTCCCCGAGCGTGGTCCATCTGCCCGTGCCCACGTCGTACTGCCGCAGCAGGTGCACCCGGCCCGAGTCCAGCGGAATGAGCAGCAGGCGCCGGGCGTCGCGCCAGCGGTAGGAACCGAAGTCGCCCAGTTCGCGGGGCGGGCCGCCCGCCGTGTCCTGCAACCACAGGCCATTGCGCTCCTTTCGGTCAAAGGAAATGGTGTAGGCGACCTGTTTGCCGCCGGGACTGAGCTGCACGGCGCGGAAGCCCAGCGCGGTACGCAACACCTTTTTCGCGCCAGTGCGGGTGTCGAGGGTGAACAGCTCGCGGTCCCGGTTGCCCGGCGCACCCTTGCCGCTGAGCAGCAGCGTCTGTTCGTCCAGCCAGCCCACCACCCCGCCGCCGTACACCGTCGCCACCTGACGCGGCGCCCCGAACATGTCGGCCACGAAGATGCGTGTGGCGCGGCGGTCATAGTTGCCGGTGGTGTCGCTGCGGGCGTAGGCGAGCCGATTTTCCGAGGGGGTCCAGGTCACGTCGGCCCGGTCGGTGGGCAGGGTAAACGTGCGCCCATCGGCGAGGCGGCGCAGGGTGGTATTCACGCCGCTGCCGGGACTGACCTGCCACAGCAGCCGGGGCGAATAGAAGGCGACGGTGGCAAAGCGCCGCGTGACCGCTCCCCCACCCGCCGGAACCTGATAGATGGCGGTGCTCGGGCGAGCGGGCGCACCGTCCAGAAACAGCAGTGCCCTCGAATCGGGCGTCCACACGGCCCCCGCGCAGCACCCGCCCGTCAGCACTGCCTGCGAAGGAAGTGACGCGGCCTGGGCACCGTGCAGCGAACCCAGGAGCAGCAGCGCGGCCAGCAGCCCCCTCACCGCGCCCCCCCCGGTGCAGGAGGCCAGGGCCGCCGGAAGTCGTTGAGCAGCGGCCCACCCCGCAGGGCGCCGGGCTGGGTATCCGGGGTCTGCCACTTGCGCGGCTGGTCGAGGTCGTACTCGTACCCGCGCCCGAAGCTGCCCGCCAGCGCGAGGCTGTTCCAGTCGGCGGCAATGTAGGGCACCGGGTTCAGAAACCGCTGGTGCGAACGGTCGCGCAGTTCGAGGTGCAGGTGCGGCGCACTGACGCAGGTGAACTGCGAGTCGCCGCTTTCTCCGATCACCTGTCCCTTTTTCACGCTCTGCCCCACCTTGAGCGCCGAGCGTACCCGCAGGTGCCCGTACAGGCTGGAGAGGTTGCCCGCATGGTCGATGACCACGTTGTGCGGCGGGCTGCCGTGTGGGCCGTCCACTTCGGCCACCACCCCGTCGCCGATGGCCCGCACCGGCGTGCCGCAGGGGGCAGAGAAATCCAGCCCGGCGTGGATGCCTTGCAAGTTGCCGTAGGTGCTGCGGCGCTGGCGGTAAGCCCCGGTGGTGTTGCCGTAGCCCTGCCCCAGCAGCCAGGTGTCGGGGCCGGGCGCACCCGCAAAGGGGAGGCCGAACTGTCCGGCGGGTTTGGCGAGAGCGCTGTCGGGGAGGGGCGTACCGTAGCGGGCAAGGGCGGTGCCGCTCAGTGCCCCCGCCAGCAGCGAGGCCCCCAGCGGCAGGGCCAGCGAAACTCTGGTCATGGGTCTAGGTTGACGCAGCAACGGGCAAGCCGCCGTAGCTCGGCCTACAGGGGCGAGGTGTCCAGCGGGCAGGAACCCCACCCCCTTTGTCCCTTGGGGAAGTGTTAATCTGACCGGGCAGCCCGGTACGCGGCTGACATGACTTTTTTCTTCCTGTCGCGTCCCGCGAGACGCCCCGCTCCTGCCCAGGCCAGCGGTAAGTCCGTCCGAGAGGCGGCACCGGAGGACACATATGCCCATCACCGCGACATTCCAGCGTCGCCCCGAGCCACTGCGGGGGGCGCTTTTCCTACTTTGGGGGAACCAATGAACAAAGGCGAAATGAAGTACGAAGGCAAGGCCAAAAAGGTCTACGCCACCGACAAGCCAAGCGAGTACATCGTCGAGTACAAGGACGACGCCACCGCCTTCAACGCCCAGAAGCGCGGCACCTGGGAAGGCAAAGGCCAGACCAACAACGCGATTACCGCCCACCTGTACCCCCAGCTCGAAGCCGCCGGGATTCCCACCCACTTCATCGAGAAGCTGGACGAGCGCCACCAGCGCGTCAAGGCCGTGACCATCGTGCCTGTCGAAGTCATCGTGCGCAACGTCGCCGCCGGGTCGTTCAGCAAGCGCCTGGGTGTGGAAGAAGGCACGCCGCTGAGCCGCCCCGTGGTGGAATACTGTTACAAGTCCGACGAACTGGGCGACCCGCTGATCAACACCGACACCGCCGTGTCACTCGGCTGGGCCAGCGAAGACGACCTGAAACGCATCCGCGAACTGGCGCTCAAGATTCGGGATTTCCTCGTGCCCTACTTTGAAAAACGCGGCGTGCGCCTGATCGACTTCAAGCTGGAATTCGGCAAGCTGGCGAGCGGCGAAATCGTGCTGGCGGACGAAATCAGCCCCGACACCTGCCGCTTCTGGGACGCGCAAACGAACGAGAAGATGGACAAAGACCGCTTCCGCCGTGATTTGGGCGGCGAGGCTGAGGCTTATGCGGAAATGCTGAAGAGGGTGACGAGCAAGGTGTGAGTCCGTTTCTAGAGGAAGCTCGCTCACAAATCCGCGCAACAGTAGAAATACTGGTCAGCGGCCACTATGAAAGGTTGCTTACTCAGCACCTTCTCCATCCAGAACTACAAGAAATCACGGAAAAGGGATTAGGCGGCCTACCCATTGTCGCAGAGGAAATTCAGCGTTATCCCGGCACAATGACCATGCCACCAGAAACGGCTTTTCAAAGCATTGATTTCTATGCCTTCGATAACGACATTCCTGACCAGTACCTTTTCCAAGTGAACTTCACACTCTGGTTTGATGACGAGCCTTCAGACCTGACCGCCATTTTTAATCCCGATCCGAAAGCACCCCCTCCTGGTCTGCGTTTAAGTGACGTTCACGTTCTTTGAAATTTGAAATAAGGAAAAACCATGCCCAACTACCAAGCCAAAATCTACGTCACCCTCAAGCCTTCCATTCTCGACCCGCAGGGCCGCACCGTCGAGCGTGCCCTGAGCCACCTGAACCACAGCAACGTGGGCAGCGTCCGCATCGGCAAATACATTGAGCTGAACCTGACGGGCGAACGCGCCGACGTGGAAGCGCAACTCAAAGACATCGTGGAAAACGTGCTGAGCAACCCCATCATGGAAGACGCCCGCTGGGAGCTTGCCGAGGCATGAAAACCGCCGTTATTCAATTCCCTGGCTCCAACTGCGACGCCGACGCGCTGCACGCGGCCAAGCTGCTGCTGGACGACAGTGCCCAGTTTGTCTGGCACACCGAAACCAAGCTCCCCGAAGGCACCGAACTGGTGTTCCTGCCCGGCGGCTTCAGCTACGGCGACCACCTCCGCAGCGGCGCGATTGCGGCCCGCAGCCCCATCATGAACGCGGTCAAAGCCCACGCCGAAGCGGGCGGGTACGTGCTGGGCGTGTGCAACGGCTTTCAGGTGCTGACCGAAAGCGGCCTGCTGCCGGGTGCGCTGAGCCGCAACAAGGAACTGCATTTCATGTGCAAGCCCGTGCATCTGCGCGTGGAGAACAACCAGACTGCCTTTAGCCGCGCCTACGCCGAGGGGCAGACCCTCGAAATCCCCATCGCGCACGGTGAGGGCAACTACTACGCCGACGCCGCCACCATTGCCGAACTGGAGGAGCAGGGCCGCGTGGTCTTTCGCTACGCCGACAATCCCAACGGCAGCCTCAACGACATTGCGGGCATCGTCAACGAGCGCGGCAACGTGCTGGGCATGATGCCCCACCCCGAGCGGGCCGTGGAGCTTTTGCTGGGCAGTGAAGACGGCAAGGGCGTGTTTGAAAGCTTGAAGGTGAAATAGTACGACTTCTCGCAGTATGGTAACTTAGAGTATGACGGCTATTCCTTTGTTCAATCTGGGCAAATACCTGCAAGAGCATGGGCTGACGGCTTATGCGCTGGTCAAAGAGGTTGAGGGCCAAGTGCCTGCCAGCACGGTCTACGGCTTGGCCCGAAAGCCTGCCCAGCGCATTGACCTGCCGACGGTCTACACCTTGCTGGACGCTCTGGAACGGTTGCGGGGCAAGAAGGTAGAGCTAGGCGAAGTGGTCGAGCGGCTGGAACGGCAGGCAAATGCGTCCCCAAAACCTTCTGCAACTGCGCCGAATCTTGACAAGACCTTCCGTTACAGCGGCTCCGGCAAACGCCTCGGCCTACCGTCTGGTACTGTGTCCCGCCTGATTTCTGAAGGGCGTGAACCTTGACCGTTTTGTATCTGGATTCCAATGCCCTCGCCAAGTTGTATTTAGACGAGGACAATACAGAGCAGCAAAGGGTCATTGATTTGCTGGGTGAATACCCGAAGGTTGCCACCTGCGTTATCGCTTACGCCGAAGTCACAGGCATTTTCGCTCGCCTTTTTCACGAAGGCGTTTTTGATGAAGCCGACTACACCGACAAGCTGGAGCGGTTTTCCAACGATTGGGAGACGGTCATCGTGCTGGACGTGACCCCAGAAGTGAATACCCGCGCCGCCCAAGTCATGAAAGCCCAACGCGGCCTCCGCGCTATGGACGCCCTGCATCTCGCTTCAGCCCTCGCCCTGCGCGGGAGCGTCAGCCTGCGCTTCGTCACCTTCGACGCAAGGCTAGAGGAAGCGGCGAAGAAGCTGATGCCGGAGGCAGTGGCGTGAGCGGAAAGAGCGCCGAAATATGTTTATTAGATTTGAAGGCAGACACCGCTGAGTTTGATGCCTTGGTCGAATTTTCTGCTCAAATTTTCGGATATGACGAGCAAATGGCGGCTGGTTTTTTCGATGAAAAACTATCAATGCCTCAGTCGAAAGGTTTTGTCGCGGTCTTAGATAGCGGCAAACCCGTGGGATATGTCATTGGACACAAGGCGTCAAAATGGCTGGATTCTCGATTTGCGCCAAGGCTTCAAAGTTTCGAATCGCAACTGAGCTCCAAACCGTATTGGGAGATAGTAGAACTTTACGTCCAGCCCGAATTTCGAAATCTAGGTATTGGGAGCCGTTTGTTATGTGAAGTGAGCGCGATTCATCCAGCCGAACATTTCTTAGCTCGTGCACAAGCTAATTCTGATTTTGCGCGCCTCCTTGTTTCAAAAGGCTGGAAATTTGAATTTGAGTTCTTGATTCATAAGCGCGCGGATCCTCTGTGCCTCCTCAGTCGTAAACCGTTTCAGGAAGAACCCTATCTTCTTAAGGAGCCAACCCCATGACCCAACCCACTAAATCCCTCCGTGACCAAGCCGCCACTTTTGGCCTCACCACCGAAGAATTTGACCTCGCCGCTGAGCAACTGGGCCGCGAACCCAACGCGCTAGAAGCCGCCATTGTCGGCGCGATGTGGTCTGAACACTGCGGCTACAAAAACAGCCGCCCCCTCTTCCGCGCCTTTCCCACGACTGGCCCCCAAGTGCTGCAAGGCCCAGGCGAAAACGCGGGCGTGGTGGACATCGGCGACGGCTGGGGCGTGGCGTTCAAGATGGAGTCGCACAACCACCCCTCCGCCGTGGAACCTGTGCAGGGCGCGGCGACGGGCGTGGGCGGCATCCTGCGCGACATTTTTGCGATGGGTGCTCGGCCCTTTGCGGTGCTGGACAGCCTGCGCTTCGGCAACCCCGACAGCCCCCGCACCAAGTTTCTGGTGAACGGCGTGGTGGAGGGCATCGCGCACTACGGCAACGCGATTGGCGTGCCCACCGTGGGCGGCGAAGTCACCTTTCACCCCAGCTATCAGGAAAACCCGCTGGTCAACGTGATGGCCCTCGGCCTGCTGCGCCACGAAGACCTCGCCAAGGGCACGATGGGCGAAGTCGGCAACAAGATCATCTACGTCGGCTCCAAGACGGGCCGCGATGGGCTGGGCGGCGCGGTGTTCTCGTCGGCTGACCTGTCCAACGCTTCGCAGGCCGACCGCCCCGCCGTGCAGGTGGGCGACCCCTTCATGGAAAAACTGCTGCTGGAAGCCACGCTGGAGGCGATTCAGGCGGGTCTGGTGGCAGGCGTGCAGGACATGGGCGCGGCAGGTCTGGTCTCGTCCACCTGTGAAATGGCCTACCGCGCTGGCCTGGGCATCACCATGAACCTGGACGACGTACCCACCCGCGAGGAGGGCATGGTGCCGATGGAATTGTGCCTGTCCGAGTCGCAGGAGCGCATGATTCTGGTGCCCGTCCCCGGCAAAGAGCAGGAACTGTTTGACCTGCTGGCGAAATGGGAACTGGACGTGGTGGACATCGGCGAGGTGGAGGCCCATGACCGCTACCGCCTGACGTGGCGCGGCGAAACCGTGTGCGACCTGCCTGTCGCCATGCTGAACGAAGCGCCCAAATACACCCGCGAGGGCGTGGAATCGGCAGACATCAAGGCCGCCCGCGAACGCGACCTCAGCGGCGTACCCGTTCCCGCCGACCTAGGCGCGGTGCTGGCGGATTTGCTGTCTCATCCGACGATTGCCAGCAAGCGCCCCATCTTTGAGCGCTACGACCATCAGGTGATGACGAATACTGTGGTCGTCCCTGGGGCAGCCGACGCCGCCGTGCTGCGCGTGAAAGGCTCGGGCATGGGCGTGGCAGCGACCTCCGACTGTAACCCCCGCTTCGTGCAGCTTGACCCGTACACGGGCGCTGCCGCCGCTGTCGCTGAAGCCGCCGTGAATCTCGCCTGCGTGGGCGCGACGCCGCTGGCGATTACCGACAACCTCAACTTCGGCAACCCGCACCGCCCCGAGGTCTACTACCAGCTTCAGCAGGCCGTGCAGGGCATCGCCGACGCCTGCCGCGCCCTGAACACCCCCGTCACGGGCGGCAACGTGAGCCTGTACAACCAGTACACCGCAGGCGACGAGCGCGTGGCGATTCACCCCACCCCGACCATCGGCATGGTGGGCGTGCTGCCCGACGCAGAAAAACGCGCTACCCTCAACCTGAAAGCGGCAGGCCAGACGCTGATTCTGCTGAGCCAACATGCGAATAGCATCGGCGCAAGCCAGTATCTGGAAACCGTTCACGGCTTGGAAGCGGGACAGGTGCCCGCCCTTGACCTCGCCGCCGTGCAGAAGGTGGTGGACGGCACGCTGGCCCTCATCCGCGCAGGGCTGACCGACACCGCCCACGACTGCGCCGAAGGTGGTCTGGCGGTGGCGCTGGCAGAAATGGCGATTGCTGGCAATCTGGGCCTGAAGGTAACGCTGGACGCCCCCGAAGAAATTCGCGCCGATGCCCTGCTGTTCGGTGAAGGCCACGGGCGCGTGATTGTCGCCGTAGCCGACCAAGCCGCCGCCAAAGCCAAACTGGAAGAACTCGGCGTGCCTTACGCGGTGCTGGGCGAAACGCTGGATGTGCCTACCGTCACGGTGTCCGCACCCGCGCAGCACCTACACTTGAGCGTGAACTTGCAAACGCTGAAAACCGCCTGGGAAGAGCCTCTGAAGGGGATTCTGGGGTGAAAGTGACCCCTCGCGCCCCTCACCCCTGCCTACGGCAGGCCCTCTCCCCAAGGAGAGGGTCGGTTCTTCCCCTCTACCAAGGGGAGAGGGGCCTTGCGCAGCAAGGGGGTGAGGGGTCACTTCAACTCCCCCTCAATCACTTCCAAAACCCCAATCATATTTCCCAGCACTTCGTTGTTCCAAAAGCGAACCACTTTGAATCCAGCCGCGTTGATGTAGGCCGTTCGCTCGGCGTCGTACAGGCGGGCGGATTCTTCGGCGTGCTGCCCACCATCCAATTCCACGACCAGCCCTTTGGTAATACAGGCAAAATCAGCGATGTACGGCCCAATAGGATGCTGCCGCCTGAATTTGTGGCCTAACTTGCTGCCCCTTAGCTCATGCCAAAGCTTGTCTTCCGCCTCCGTCTGATTGCGCCGCAATTGCCGCGCCCTCTCTGTCCGAGTTGCCCCCATGTGGGGAGTAAAGACCCCTCACCCCTTGCTTCGCAAGGCCCTCTCCCCAGGGAGAGGGGGAGAACTGACCCTCTCCTTGGGGAGAGGGCCTGCCGCAGGCAGGGGTGAGGGGTCTTCTCAGGAGCCATCCATGCTTAACCACGACCTCAACGACTTCAACCTCGACAAGCCCCGCGAAGAATGCGGCGTGTTCGGCATCTATTCCCCCCAGCCCAACGACCTCGCCTGGATGACCTACCTGGGCCTCTTCGCCCTGCAACATCGCGGGCAGGAAGCGGCGGGCATGTGCGTCAGCGACGGCGACAAATTCCATGTGGAAAAGGACTTGGGCCTGGTCACGCAAGTCTTCGACGAGCGGCGTCTCGACAGTGTGCGCCTGCCCAACGCCCGCGTCAGCATCGGGCACGTGCGCTATTCGACTACGGGGAGCAATCTGCGCTTCAACGCCCAGCCGCTCACCACCCGTACCAACAAGGGCATCTTGGGCCTCGCGCACAACGGCAACTTTGTGAACGCGCTGGAAGTCCGCGCCGAAATGCTGGCGGAAGGCGCCCTCTTCCAGACCACCAACGACAGCGAAGTGATGCTGAATCTGGTGGCCCGCGAGAGTGCCAAAGACCTCGTGGAAGCCACCGTCCACGCCATGAGACGCCTGAAAGGGGGCTACGCCTGCGTGCTGATGAGCCGCACCCAGTTGCTCGGCTTTCGAGACCCGCACGGTGTTCGCCCGCTGGTGCTGGGGCAGCGGGAAGACGGCGCGTATGTGCTGGCCTCCGAACCCTGCGCCCTGTACGCGGTGGGCGCGAAGCTGCTGCGCGACGTGCAGCCCGGCGAACTGGTCAGCATTGACCGCGAAGGCGTGCATTCCATCATGGTGGAACCGGGGCAGCCCACGCCCTGCTCGTTCGAGTGGATTTACTTTGCCCGCTCGGACAGCCGCTTGGACGGTATTGATGCCCACGAAAGCCGCATCCGCATGGGTGAGCAACTGGCCCGCGAAAAGCCCGTCGAAGCCGACATCGTGGTGCCCGTGCCCGACTCCGGCATCGGCGCGGCCATCGGGTACGCCCGCGAAAGTGGCATTCCGTTCGACTACGGCCTCTACAAGAACCCCTACGCAGGCCGCACTTTCATCGCCCCCACGCAGGAAGCCCGCGAACTGAAGGTCAAGATGAAGCTCTCGCCCACCAGCGCCGTGCGGGGCAAGCGTGTGATTCTGGTGGACGACTCTATCGTGCGCGGCACCACCAGCCGCCAGATCGTGAACCTGCTGCGCGAGGCGGGAGCCACCGAGGTGCATTTCCGCGTGTCCAGCCCGCCGATTACGCACCCGTGCTTTTACGGCATCGACACCGCCGCCCGCAAAGAACTGGTCGCCAGCACGCACAGCATTGAGGAAATCCGCGAACTGATCGGGGCCGACACCCTCGCCTTTATCAGCGAAGGCGGCCTGCGGGAAGCCATCGGCGGCCCCGGCTTATGCTCGGCGTGCTTTACCGGGGATTACCCGGCTGGCACGCCGTTACTGAACGATGTGGATAAGTTGGCGTTGGAAGGGTGAGACAATTGCACAAGAGGACTCTTCGCATTGGCGAGAAGAATGTGCTTAGATGTCTCAAGCAAAATGTAATCAAAAAGGCGTCGTTTTGCTAGTTACGTAATGTGGGAGGTCTACTATGCTTATGGCCGCACAACCACGAGATAGTATAGGAAATGGCAGCTTTAGACTATTTTTGGAAATCAAAGCGGAAAATAAAACTGCCCCAGACTACCTTAAAGATCGAGCAAATGAGATCATGTTATCCGCATTAAAAATTGCCGAAACTGGCAGAATCGATAAGGATTTTAGCAAGGATGCACTGAGCTTGGCTGTATCAATCAAATCCGACAGTTTTCTGTCAACGACTCTGCGATCTCTAAAAGATATCGATGACCTTAGTGAAGAAGCTGTAGCAGCGCTACTTAAACACATGGGGCCAAAGTTTGCTCGCCTATTCTGATCTCTTGTTACTTTCTGGGAATCTCACTGCTTTAAGTGAGATTCCATACTTTAACCCCAAAATCTATAACTATATAGATGACTTAAGGGTCTCCCTAAACTATTGTATAGAAAATTTCGATGACATTCATCCTAAAATAATATCGAGCATATCGGCCATGATTTGGTCATCGTACAATCATATATCAAACAGCAACACGAAGGAGATTCCATACGAGATGGAATACCTTCTTCAATTGTCATTAAATCTATTTATAAAGCAAGACGCGGTGATAATTACTGCATTTACCAACAATAATACGTCGTTCTACTTTTCAAATATTAATGTTATAAGTGAGATCAAATCACTTTTACCTGATATTAAGCTGACTAGCGAGGACATTCCGATTATACAGATTGCTATGCCATCATTCTATTCTAAGAACGCACTATATATGATACCAATGTATCACGAATTGGGCCACTTTATTGATCGTCAATTTAGCATAAGCGAATATATGCTCTTGACTGCAAATCCGACAGTCATATCCTATCTTGATCTCCCTCAAGAATTTAATGATCTGAGTCAGGACGGGAGGAATTTTGTTCTTAGACACCATTTTAGTGAATATTTCTGTGATACCTTTGCGGCATGTTTTGTTGGAGAAACAATCACGGATTTCCTATTTGAATTAGGTGCATCTGATCTTGATTCGGCGACTCACCCAGCTACCAGCAAACGCAGTGAACATGTGAAGAATTTTCTAAGTTCAAGGGAAACCCCGTTGACCTCATTTTTAAACGAGGCTATTTCTGCACTAGGAATGCAAAAGCTGAATACTTTTTTCTCTGCTCCAGATATAGTTACCCACCTCAATGAGACGGTTACCTTTCCAATTAAGAGTACAGAAGAAGCTCATGGTACGCTAGTCTCATACTGGGGATTTCTAAAAAGAGCCTATAGAGACACCGATCTGAAAAACTATTCTCAAGTTTTTAGAGTCACGAATGATTTGGTTATTAAGTCCATAAGAAACTTCTCAATAAGAGAGAGGTGGAGTTTTGTCAATTCTAACTCGTCAGGAACTTAGAGAAATAGTGAATTCTGAAACGGATGGGGTTCTTATAGACCCTCTTCTTGAAGAAGGACAAATTGGCAATATTTCGGTAGATTTGCGGCTTGGGTATGACTTCCTTGTTTCTGTAAATACTAGGTCCTCCTATATATCAATTACCAAAGATAATAATTTTAGGAATACTACATCGTACTTCCAGAAAACACGACGCGATCTTGGCGAAGGCTTTTTGGTATACCCAAGCCAGCTTGTTCTGACAACTAGCCTGGAGTATATCAAGCTACCTAGTAATGTGTATGCAGAAGTTATAACCAGGAGCAGCTACAATAGGCTAGGTATTCGCATAGCTACGACATTGCAGCCGGGATTCAGAGGCTGCATCCCCATCGAGATAGCAAACGATAGCAATAACCCAGTAGAGTTAATAGTCGGGAGCAGAATAATTCAGGTAAAGCTATACAATATATCTGAAGATCTTATCTATGATGAGGATAGTCGAAAGTATTATGGAGATACTTCCCCAACTGCTTCGAAAGCCGCTGAAGATAGAGATATACCTATTCTAAGAGCAATGCAGCGAAAGTAGCGAAAAAAATTATGTTCCCCCTCCACTCCCAAATCCACCCTGGCCTGACCGTGGACATCGTGCAAAAGCATGACCAGCCCACCGGAAAACTCACACGCGGCATCGTTTCTTAACTCCTCACGCCCAAGCCTTCGCACCCGCACGGCATCAAGGTGCGCCTGACGACGGGCGAAGTGGGGCGGGTGCAGGCCATCACACCCCCGAATGCAGCGGTGGAGCAGTAAGGTAGACGCGAGATGACGGCTCCCCGGTTGACCCCCGCCCAGCGCACCAACTTTTTGCCGCTGACCGCCTGGGGGTACTCGTGGTGGCGCAGGCATTCGCTGTCGCTGCTATCGGGGCAGGCATTTTCTCTGGAGCGGGAAGCGCGGCTGTTTCTGGCGCTGTGCCGCCCGCAGGCGGGGGAAAGCTGGCTGGACGCTGGCACCAGCACGGGCTTTTACGCGGGCGTGCTGGTCGGGCAGGGGTGCCGGGTGCGTGCCGCCGACCTCAGTGCGGCGATGCTGCGGCAGGCGCAGCGGGAACAACCCTCGGCGCGAATCGTCTGGGAACAGGTCAACCTGGAAGCGGCGGGGGCCGGGGGCAGCCCGAGCTACGACGGCATCACGGTGGGGGCGACACTCAACGAAACGGCGCAGCCGGCGCTGTTCTTGACCCAATTGGAGCGGCGGCTCCGGCCAGGGGGGCAACTCTGGCTGATGTGGGCCGCCCCGACGGGAGGCGCACTCCAGGGAGGACTGGGACGGTGGGGTGGGCTGTTCTTCCCCGACCTGACCTGGGTCGAGCGGCACCTGCCCGGCTGCGTGCTGGGCGACGCCTTCGGGGTGGGCGGCGTGCAGTTTGCCCGACTGGTGCGGCGGTAGAGAAGATAAGAGAAGATAGAGCAAAGGCGTCTATCCTCTCCCCATGCGCCTGCTGCTTATCCGTCATGCCCAGTCCACCAACAACCTGCTGTATGCCGAAACCGGGCAGACTACGGGCCGCTCGCACGACCCACCGCTGACCCCGCTGGGCTGGCAGCAGGCGCAGGCGTTGGCCGAGTTTGCCCGCACCGACCCGACCTTTCAGGCGGTCACGCACCTGTATTGCAGCCTGACCACGCGGGCGGTGCAGACGGCGGCTCCCCTGGCGGCGGCGCTGGGACTGGGCGTGCAAGGGCTGGCCCATGCCCACGAAACCGGGGGGCTGTTTGTGCGTGACGAGGCGGGCGTGGGCTACGGCGTACCGGGCAAGACCCACGCCGAACTGCTGACCGAGAACCCGGCTTTGCGCTGGCCTGCCGACCTGAGTGCCGCCGAAGCCTGGGCCGGGGGCTTCGAGCGCGAAGGCGACGAGGCGGCGTTTCTGGCGCGGGCGGCTCGGGTGCTGGAAGACCTGCGCGCCGCGCATGGCCCCGACGATGTGGCGGCGCTGGTCACGCATGGGCATTTCACGCAGTTTTTGCTGCGGTCACTGCTGGGACACGGCGCAGCGTATTTCATGGTCTACAACACCTCGACCACCCTGCTGACCCTGCCTGCCCCCGATGCCCCCCCCGACTGGGGGCCGCTGGTGGGCTGGGTCAACCGTTTCGACCACCTCGGGGCCGATTTGCTCAGTCAATAAAGACTTCTCGGCAGTCAGAGGGTTGTCAATCTGCCCGGCTACCCTGAACAGTTGTGAAGGCGTCCAGTTCAACCGCCACACATCGGCGGCCTGTGCCCACGCTGCGGCGGCGCATGATTGCGTGGCTGTCGGCGCTCTTCACGGTTTTTCACCTCGCGATTTTGCTGCTGCCCGACTCGGCGCTCTATCCGTCCGGTCTGATTCACTGGCCCGCCACCTTAGGACTGCTGGGCAGCTTGGCGGCGTACTGGTTCAACCGTCAGCCCGGCGGGTGGCTCGCCGTGCGCCTTCTCAGCCTCGGCATAGCGGCCATCTGGCTGGGCACCGACGTTTACGGGGGCGTGCTGCTGCACCGGGGCGTTACGGCCTGGATGGTGCTCGACACCGTGCTGATGACCATGATTTTCTTTTCGCTGCTGCCGCTGCGTCAGGCCGTGGCCGGGGGGGTCGTCTGTTACCTGCTGTTTCTGGTGGCGGCGGGGCTGGCCGGAGAGCGTGACCCCGTGTTGCTGGCGCTGGTGGGACTGACCGGCGGCGTCACCCTCTACCTGACGGTGCACGGCCAACTGATTTCACAAGAAAGGCTCCACAACGAGGTGCTGCGCTGGCAGGTGCAGCACGACGGATTGACCGGAGCCATGACCCGTCAGGCACTGATCGAGCAGGTCGAACCCCATCTGGGCGGCCCTCACCTGCTGCTGCTGCTCGACCTTGACCATTTCAAGCAGGTCAATGACCGCTTCGGCCATCAGGCAGGCGACGAGGCGCTGCGGCACGTCACGCGGGTGATGCAGGCGCAGGTCGGGCCGGATGACCTGGTGTGCCGCTGGGGGGGTGAGGAATTCGCGGTGTTTCTGCGCAATGTCACCCCGGCGCAGGGCGTCACCGTGGCACAGCAGATTCGTGAAGGGGTGAGCCGCAGTCAGCCGCCGGGCCTGCCCCCCCTGACGGTGAGCATAGGGGTCGCGTCTTTTCTGCACGCCTACGACCTGGCTGGGGTGGTCGCCCAGGCCGACCTGAGGCTTTACCAAGCCAAAGCCCGGGGCCGCAATCAACTGGTGACTGGGAACGACGGATAATTAGAGCATTTGACATAAGGATGGATTGGCCTCTTCTGACCCTCTCCCTTGATGGGGGACTTGCAAAGCTGCGAAGCAGAGGGCCTTGCGAAAGCTTGGGGAGGGGGGTGTCTTTTCATGTCAAATGCTCTGATAGGGCTTCAAAAAACAGTTTGGATACCCGAACTATTTTTTCGGAGCCGTATCAGCCGCAGAAAACCCAGTCCGGCATGCCCCTGTTCAGGGAGCCGGACTGGGTTGTTGAGGGCGTTTCTGGCTCAGCCCTGAGCGCTGGCTTCGGGCTTGAGGTCGACCTGCGCCTCGATTTCCTTCTGGGTCACGGGTTCGCCGAGGGCGTCGGCAATGACCTTGGCCTGTTCCTTGGTGTGTACGCTGGCGTAGCCGACGGCGGTGCTGGCGCTGCGGGGGCGGCTGGCATGGGTCAGCGTCTGACCGGGTTGCAGGCAGTTTTCCAGGTCTTCCCAGATCATCAGCCACGCGCCCTGGTTTTCGGGTTCTTCCTGGGCCCACACCACCTGAGCGCCGGGGTGCTTGGCGAGTTCGGCCTTCACCTCGTCCATCGGGAAGGGGTAGAGCTGTTCGAGGCGAATCAGGGCGGTTCCGGCGTAGCCTTCCTTGTCCTTGTCGCGGGCTTCATGCAGTTCCCAGTGCAGTTTGCCACTGCTCAGAATCACGCGGCGGGCGTTTTGCACGTCGCTGTCGCCGATGACTTCCTGGAAGACGCCGTCGGTCAGGTCGCTCAGGGGCGACATGGCGAGCTTGTTCCGCAGCAGGCTCTTGGGCGTCATCACGATCAGGGGCTTGCGGTAGGGGCGCAAGACCTGACGGCGCAGCAGGTGGAAAATCTGGGCGGCGCTAGAAGGCACCACGACCTGCATGTTCTTCTGGGCGCAGAGTTGCAGGTAGCGCTCCAGGCGGGCGCTGGAGTGTTCGGGGCCGGCACCTTCGTAGCCGTGCGGCAGCAGCATGGTCAGGCCGCTGAGGCGCTGCCACTTGCTTTCGCCCGCGCTGAGGAACTGGTCAACGACCGCCTGCGCGCCGTTGGCAAAGTCACCGAACTGCGCTTCCCACAGCACCAGGCTCTTGGGTTCAGAAGTCGAGAAGCCGTACTCGAAGGCCAGAATCGCTTCTTCGGAGAGGGTCGAGTCAATGACTTCCACCTGACCTTGGCCTTCGCGCAGGTGGGCCAGCGCCATGTATTCCTCGTTCAGCGGGTCTTGCGCGTCCTGGTTGTGCAGCACGGCGTGACGGTGAACAAACGTACCGCGCCCGGAGTCCTGACCGACCAGGCGCACGCCGTAGCCTTCGTCCAGCAGCGAGGCGTAAGCCAGCATTTCGCCCATGCCCCAGTCCAGGGGCTGCTCGCCCTTGCTCATGGCTTCACGCGGCTTGATGACCGTGCGCTCAATGGTGCGGTGAACCTTGAAGCCTTCGGGCACCTGCGTCAGCTTGAGGCCCAGTTCGCGTAGCTTGGCTTCAGGCACCGCCGTCGCCACCTCGTCGGCCTTCCAGTGCGTGCCGGTGTAGTCGCTCCAGTCCACCGCCAGCTTGCTCTGCTCCAGGTTTTCCATTTCCTCGACCACGGTTTCGCCCCGGTCGAGGCGGTCACGGAAGTCGTTCACCAGGCTGTCGCCGCCGCCCGCTGCCAGCACGCCTTCTTTTTCCAGTTGGGCAGCGTAGAGGGCGCGGGTGCCGGGGTGCTGGTCGATTTCGCGGTACATGACAGGCTGGGTCATGCGCGGCTCGTCGCCTTCGTTGTGACCGTTGCGGCGGAAGCCGATCAGGTCGATAAACACGTCCTTGCCGAATTCCTGACGGTAGGCGATGGCGAGGTCGCCGCAAAACGCCACCGCTTCCACATCGTCGCCGTTGACGTGCAGCACGGGCGCATTGGCGATCTTGGCGACATCGGTGCAGTAGCGGCTACTGCGGGTGTCGCGGGGGTCGGAGATGGTAAAGCCGATCTGGTTGTTGATGACGATACGGATGGCCCCGCCCGTCGTAAAGCCGCGCAGACGGCTGAAGTTCAGGGTTTCCATCACCACGCCCTGACCCGACACCGCCGCGTCGCCGTGAACGGTAATGGGCAGAACCTGCTTGCGCTCGCTGTCGCCCCGGCGATCCTGACGGGCACGCACCGAGCCGTGAACGACAGGCGACACGATTTCCAGGTGCGAGGGGTTGAAGGCCAGCGCCATGTGAACCGGGCCGCCGGGCGTGCGCACGTCGCTGGAATAGCCCATGTGGTACTTCACGTCACCCGCGATATCGGGGTCGTCGCTGAGCTTCTTCTTGCCGTCGAATTCGTCGAACAGCACGCCGCTGGGCTTGCCGAAGATGTTGACCAGCGTGTTCAGGCGGCCACGGTGCGCCATGCCCACCACGACTTCCTTGACGCCGTACTTGGCCCCCGCCTGCTGAATGATGCGGTCCATCAGCGGAATGAAGCTCTCGCCGCCTTCCAAGCCGAAGCGCTTGACGCCGGGGTAGCGGTTTTTGAGGTACAGTTCCAGCCCCTCGGCGGCGTTGAGCTTGTGCATAAGGCGCTGCTTTTCTTCTTTGCTGAGGCCATAGCGGCCCTGGCCCTGACCCTTTTCGATGCGCTCTTGGAACCAGGCGCGTTCCTTGGCGGGCAGGTAGTTGTACTCGAAGCCGATGGAGCCGCAGTAGGTGTCCTGAAGCTGACCGATAAAGTCGCGCAGGGTGCCGCTGAAGGGGCCGTCTTGCACCTGCTCGTTCAGGTCGGCTTCGGACAGGCCGTAGAACTCGGGGGTCAGTTCGGGCACCACCGGGATGCCGCGCAGCTTGAGCGGGTTGGTCTTGGCGCTGATGTGGCCGTACACGCGGTAGGCGGTGACCAGAGCACCCGCCGCCTGCTGTGCGCCGCTGACGCCCTGGGGCACGGGCACCACGGCCCCGCCCCGGCGCTGGGTGCCGAGTTCGTAGAAGCGCTGCTGCACCTCGCTGTGAACGCGGTCTTTCGCGCCGCCGCGCAGGTCGTCGAAATAGCTGCGCCACTCGGCATCCACCGAGGAAGGGTCTTGCAAGTAGCTCTCGTACAGCCCCTCGATGAAGGCGGCGTTTCCACCCCACATCATCGTCTGGGTCGGCTCGTCGTGCGACTGGGTCATAAGTCTAAGGATACGCCGTTCGCCCTCTTTTTTGGGCGGGCCGTGTCACCGTTTGGAGGGACTGGACAGGGGGGCCGGGGGCAAAAACATGAGAAGCGCGGGCCAACTCTTCTCCGCGCTTCTTCCGGGTGGTGGACTGGTTTTACATGCTGGTCACAGGCGTCGCCGTATGCAGCCAGAAGTCCCAGGCAGCCGTGCTGCGCGAGAGGCGCTGGAAGGTGCTGCTTCCCAGCGGGCGGTAGACGTAGTGCTCGGCGCGGGTCCAGCCCTGGTTCAGTGTCCAGACGTGGTGCATGGCGGGCGTTTCGGTGTCGAACTCGACCTTGACGGCTTTTTCGGCGTAGGCCACGCGGTCATGGGTCATGCGGTCGAGCCACTCGCCCTCGTCGGGCTTGCCATTGGTGTTCTTGTCCTGAAACATGCCCCATTTCAGGAACAGCAGCGGCTCGGTGGTCACGCCGGTGTTCAGCTTGATGGGAGCGGCGCGGCTCGACAGACTGCGCCAGTCGTTCAGGTCAGGGGCAAAAGACATGGCCCCCTCGCTCACGGCCTTCTGGTAGACCACTTCGCCGCCCTCGGTGCTGAGGGTCAGGTAGGTGTTGGCTGGGGCGGCGTCAAAACGCACCGTGATGCCCGTCGCCAGTGGGGGCAGGCCGCCGAGGTCGGGCGCTGAGCCGTTCTGGCCGCAGGAGACGAGCGCCGAGGTGAGCACGATGCCGCCCAGCAGCGCCTTGATGGAAAGTCGTTTCATTGCTTGCCTCCGGTGACGCTCATGCTGGTGAAGTAATCGCTGGGTCGGTGCATGGTGCGGGCCAAGTTGAGCTGGCTGTCGTCCACGCTGTTCCGAATGACCTGATAGGTATTGGGCGTACTGCTGGGGTTGAGCACCAGGTGCGTGACCAGGCTCCAGCCTGCGCGGCGGCTACCCGTTTCCTGCGAGGTCACGGTGGCATCCCCGTCTTTGCCGCTGAAGGTCGAGGTGTAGGTATACGCTTCACTGGCGTAGCTGTAGGTGTCGTGGGTCAGGTAGCGCAGGTTGGCGGTGGTGGGGTCGCCCGCCATCTGGGCAGGGTCGTACGCCACGAAATTGATGTCGCAGCTTCGCACGCTGGCAGGCTTGGTGACTTGCTTGACCTTGTCGGCACGGTAGGGCAGGCAGTTCTGGTCAGAGATCACCTTGTCGAGCTGCGCCTTGTAGAGGGTCACGCTGCCCTCGCTGCCGTAGACATACCCCAGCGTGTTGTCCACGCGCTTTTGAATCACGTTTCCGGCAGTGTCACGGGTGGTGTAGAGCGCCGCCACCGACAGCTTCTCGGTAGCCGAATCGGCGGGTAAGGTGAACTTAACCGTTACAGGTTTTTCGTAGGGGGGGCGAACAGGAAAGCAGGAGGACAGCAGGCCCATCATGCATAGGCCTGCGCCCGCCAGCACCAGACGGCTGGAGGTTTTCATAACGTCCTCACTATAACAACAGGAACCGACTCTTTGACAAGAGAGGACGGTTCCTAGCAATAAATCTCGATATTCAATCAATCAGAATGAGATCAGCAGCAAGGGATTCCGGCTTCTTTTAACCTCTGATACGGCTTCGAAAAATAGTTTGGGCATCCGAACTATTTTTCCGAGCAGAGCGAGAAGAAGAAAAAGCGGGGCTGGGCGACGCGGACTTGCAAAGCTGCGCAGCAGAGCACATTCGGGCGCTTTCCTCGGATGTGCGGAGTAAAGCCCAGTTCCGTATGAGGCAATGAAAGAGGGTTGCGGCTTTCTCGCCCGCAACCCCCTCCAGCGCTCAACTCTCGGCCTGTCCTACACGCCCAGGTAGGCACTCCGCACCCGGTCATCGTTCATGAGTTCCTGCGCGG
>NZ_JAUNHK010000118.1:3534-7010 GCF_030523985.1 Deinococcus sp. | reverse complement strand
CCCGGTGCGGCTGTCGAGGTTGCCGGTCGGTTCGTCGGCCAGCAGCACTTCGGGGTCGCGGGCCAGGGCGCGGGCGATGGCGACCCGCTGCGCCTCGCCGCCCGAAAGCTGGTTGGGATAGTGGTCGGCGCGGGCCAGCAGCCCCACCCGGTCGAGCAGGTGCCGCGCCCGCTCACGCCGTTCCTGCCGGGGCACGCCTGCCAAGGTCAGTGGAAACTCGACATTTTCCTGTGCCGAGAGGATGCCCACCAGGTTGTGGTTTTGGAACACGAAGCCGTAGTGCGCCAGCCGAAAGTCGGCCCGCTCGGGTTCGCTCAGGGCGTGCAGGTCGGTGTCGCCCACCCAGACCCGGCCCGAGGTCGGTGTATCGAACCCGGCCAGCAGGTTGAGCAGGGTGCTTTTGCCGCTGCCCGACGGCCCCACCACCGCCGTCAGACCCGGCGCGAAGACATGCGAGAAAGGCGCGAGCGCCAGCACCACGCCGTCGCCGCTGGGGTACTGACGGGTCAGGGCTTCGGCACGCAGGGAAAGGGGAGAAGAGGTCATGGGCTTGCCCGGAGACTAGCGCGGGCGCGTTTCAGGGGCCCCGCGTCAACTCGCGCAGGCGGGCAATCAGCGGGCGCAGCCGCTCACGCCGCAGCTTCAGGGCGGCCCGGTTGACGATTAGGCGGGCCGAGGAATGAAACAGCACCTCGACCTCCTCCAGGTTGTTGGCCCGCAGTGTGCCGCCTGTCTGCACCAGGTCGATGACCGCGTCCGCCAGGCCCGTCAGCGCCGCCAGTTCAATGTTGCCGCTCAGTTTGATGACTTCGGCAGGCAGACCGCGCTCCTGCAGGTAGGTGCGGGCCGCGTGGGGGTACTTGGTGCCCACCCGCCGAATCGGGCCACTGCTGCCGACTTCCCGAATCAGCGACAGGCGGCAGGCGGCAAAGCGCAGATCAACCGGTTCATAGACCGAGCGCCCCGATTCCAGCAGCACGTCCTTGCCCACGATGCCCGCGTCGGCCACGCCCAAATCCACGTAGACCGGAACGTCCTGATTGCGCAGTTCCAGCACCGTCACACCGGGAAATTCGTGGCGCAGGGCGCGGCTTTCCCCGGGATGGGTCAGCGGCAGGCCCGCCGCCGCGAGCAGGTCAATAGCGTCGTGCAGAATGCGGCCCTTGGGCAGCGCGAGGGTCAGGTGGTCGGGACGGCGTTCGGGTAGGGGCGTCATAGGCTGGCCTCCGGGTTGGCGGGGGTGACGTCTTGCAGGTCGCTGCCCTGCACCCAGCGGCGCACACCGCGTGCCTCGGCGCTGCGGCGCAGTTCCTCGTGGTCGTCTGTCCAGGCGAGTTCGGCACGCAGACCTGCGGCGCGGGCGGCGGCGGCGGCGGCGAAATCCAGCGCCAGCACCGTTTCGGGCTGCGGCGGAATCCCGGCGGGCAGCGCCGAGGCGAGGCGTTCCAGGCCCAGCGCGAATCCGGCCCCTGGCACCCCCCCCGGCAGCGCGTAGCGGCCCCCGCCCAGCACGGCCTGATTCAGTCCCGGTGCGTAGGCCCGGAAGGTCAGCCCGGTGTAGTACCCGTAGCGGCGGCTGACGCCCAGGTCGAACAGAAGTTCCAGCCCCGCCGCCTGCGCCGCCTCATGCACCCCGCGCAGATGCTTCACGGCTTCCCGCGCCCGCCCGCCCCGTGCCAGGGTGTCGGCCTCGTTCAGCACTTCGGGGCCGCCGTACAGTTCGGTCAGGGTATGCAGAATCCGTGTGGTGCTGTGGCCCAGGCCCGCCCGCTCGGCCAGCAGGTCAAGGTCGGCCCCGCTCTTGCGGTCGATGGCGTCGTGCAGGGCGTCCCGTGCCGGGGCAGGCAGTCCGGCGTCTTCCAAAATGGCGTCCACGAAACCCGGAAACCCGACTTCGAGTTGCGCCTGCACACCGACTTCGCGCAGCGCGGCGTCGGCCAGGGCCAGCAGTTCGGTGTCGGCGCGCACTCCTGTCACGCCGACCAGTTCGGCCCCCACCTGACTGAATTCGCGTAGGCGACCCAGTTCGCTGGTCTGGGTTCGCAGCCACAGCCGCCCGCCGTATTGCAGCCGCAGCGGAAAGGGGCCAGTCGGGAAATGGGTCTGCACCAAACGGCCCAGCGCGGTGGTGTATTCCGAGCGCAGCGCCAGCACCTCCCCGCCACTGTCGATCAGTTTGAAGGCCTGCTGGCTCTGCGGGTGGGCGGGGTCGGCGTATTCCAGCGCGGGCAGCTCGACGCCCCGGTAGCCCCAGGCCGCCAGCAACTGCGTCAGGCGCGAACGCAGATGCTCGCGCTGCTCCCACTCGTCCGGCAGCACGTCACGGACACCGACGGGCAGGGCCACAGCAGGGCGCACGGGCGCGGGGGCCACAGGATGTTCTCCAGCAACGACACTCACGCGGCGCATTGTAGGCGTGCTTTGTCAGGCGGGGGAAAGAGGGGTCTAGCGCAGGCGGGCCTCTTCACGGCTCAGCGGCTCTCCGCGCCGACGTTCAGGTTGGCGGCCACGGCCTCGACCATCTTTTTCTGGCTGTCCTGCACCTCGACCTCGACCCGCTTGCCACTTTCGAGGTCCATCACGAAGTGGTCGCCGTCGAGCCGCACCCGCGAAAGAATCTGCTCTTCGCCGCTTTCGCGCACGCTGGCCCGCAGTTCGACGTACTGGCGCAGCGGCGTGCGAATCACCTTGGGGGCCAGCACTTCTTCCACCTGAAAGATGCCGCCCGAGTTGTTCATGGTCACGTCAATCCGCACTGGCTTGTCCCGCCCGCGCCGAATCACCACCTGATCCACCGCCAGGGCACTGATGGAGTGGATGTCCACGCTGCCGAGCGCGAAGGCCTTGCGCCCGCGCCCCTTGGTGATGTCGGTGCCGTCGGCCACCGCCGTAATGCCGCCCTCGATGGTCAGCGGCGAGGGGTTGAGGTCGTGGCAGTTGATGGACGCCAGGATGAAGGCGCGAATCTTGGTGCGCTTGAAGGGGTCTTCGTAGATGTCGCCCAGAATCCGGTCGAGGATGGGCAGCGCCAGCGTCACCCCGAAAGCCTCATGAGAAACGCGGTGAATCTGGTTGCCGATGTCGTGCAGCATGGTGCCGAGGATGACCGTCAGAAACACGTCGTCCTCATCGCCCACGCCGCTTTCGATGATGTCGGGCTTGACCCCGGCTTCGAGGAGCAGCTCGGTAATCGCCATGCTCGCCGCCCCGGTGATGAAGGCGTGGACGCGCCCGTGGTCGTTGTAGCCGAGTTTGCGCATGGTGACATAGTTCGCCATGTCCCAGTGGGCCAGGGCCTCGGGGTCGCCGCGCAGGGCGTTGTAGGCGCTGAGGGCACGCGGATAGTTCGCCAGGTCGCCCTGAATCGCCAGATTCGCTTCGTCGATCAGTTTGGCGCGGGGGGTGGCGTAGGTGACCCCTTCGGCGGGAGCGACACTGGTGCGGCTCCCGATGTCCTGAACGTTGCCGTCGGCCAC
>NZ_JAUNHK010000118.1:0-3434 GCF_030523985.1 Deinococcus sp. | reverse complement strand
TGAGTCCGCGCAGCCTGATTCTTCTCGGCGCTTTTGCTGCCCTGGCCCTCAACCGTGACCTGCGCCGTGGCTTGGTGGTGGGCACCCGCGACGTGGCCCGCAGCGCCCAGGAAACTTACCAGGGAACCCTCGAAACCCTGCGTGAAGACGGCCCCCAGTGGCTCGAAGAAGCCCAGAGCCGCGCCGAAAAGCTCGCTCACATCGCGGCCCTGCGCACCGCTGGACTGCGTGAAGAAGCCGAGGAAGCCGTGCAACAGCTTCAGAAGGACTACCGCCGCGAGTACGCCCCCAAGCTGCGCGGACTGGTCAGCGACCTGAGCGACAGCGCCGAAGAGGGCCGCCAGCAGGCCGAAAAGGCACTGGGGCAGGCCCGCAAGCGCGGTCTGTCGCTGCTGGGTGACGTGCAGGAGCGTGCCGAAGACCTGCGTGGTCAGGCCGAGGACACCCGCCGTGACGCCCGCCGCTCGCTGCTTCAGGCGGGCAAGCAAGGCGCCAAACTGGTCAGTGAAGTCCAAGACCGCGCCAGCGAGTGGATTGCTCACGCCGAGGACGCCCTCGACGAAGGCCGCCGTGACGCCGAGCGCCGCTTGAACCGCGCTCGCCGTGACGCCCAGAAGGAACTGCGCCGCGCCAACCGCAACTGGGACGCCGACAAACTCGAACGCGCCGTGAGCAAGAAGGTCGCGCCGCTGCAAAAGCAACTGGGTCGTGAACTGGCCCGACTGGAAAAGGACGCGGCCAAGCGTCGTGGTGCCCTCTCCGACGACTCCGGTTCGGCGGGGCTGGGCACGGGTGCTGCTCTGGCGCTGGCCCTCGGTGCAGGCGTGGTCGTTCTGGCCCGCATGCCGCAAACCCGCCGCGCCCTGCTGGACGCCGTCGAAAGTGTCAGCCCCGACGCCGCCAAGTCGCTGCACTCGGCCAGCCGCAAAGCCCGCGACCTCGTAGGCACCATGTGGCTTGAGTCGATGGATGAGGACAAGCCTGCTGCGGCCCCGGCTCCCGCTTCCACCACGGCTCCGGCTCCTGGCAAAGGCACCCAGGCAGGCACCACTGGCGCGACCTGGGGCGGCGCGACCGAACCCGGCTCCGCTGCCGACAAGGGCATGAGCAACACTTCGCCCGCGCCCAAACCCGGCGACGCCCCCAAGCCCAACGCTCCCGAAGTCAAGGGTGACAAGACCGACAAGGCCGATGAAAAGCCCCAGACGTCCGCAGTCACTGACGGCTTCCTGAAGGACGACAAGAAGACCAACTGAGTCTCCGAGTTGAGGAAAGCCGCCCCCGACAGTGGAGGGCGGCTTCTTTTGATACAGCGACCGTCAGAACTGCATGGCGTACTTCGTGCCGTCTTCGCCCGTGCATTCTCCGATGCCGTGTTCCTGGGCATCCACCAGTAGGGTGCAGGTGAGGGTGCGAACCCGCACGCCACTGGTGCGGGCAATCAGGTTGCCGCTGTAGGCAGGCGCGGTGGCGCGGAGGCTGTCAAGACGGGTGTCCCAGCCCACCTGACCCAGCGGGCCAGCGCCAGTTCCACCAGCTACGCCTACGCTCAGGCCCCAGCCTGCGGGCAGCGGGGCCGCGCCGCCACGCGCCACCAGTTGGGTGCGCCCCGTATAGAGGTCGTCGCCCAGTTGAATGCGGGTGTTGTCTGGGGCAAAGGGGTCGGCCACCAGCGGGCGCAGGCTGCCGCGCTCGAACGACACGGTGCCTTCCGCGCCCGTCTTGCCGTTGACGATGCGGCCCAGTTGCGGTGCGGTAACCGTCGGCGCACACGACGCCAGCGCGAGGGCAACACCCAGCAAGGCGGGGCGGACTCGGGAAATGGAGAGGGCAAACATGGCTCAGTCTAGACCAGCGTGGCCGTTCAGGGCGAGGTCGGGCGGGCCACCAGATCGGGCTGAATGTCGCTGAGCCAGGGTTCGGCGGGCGCGGGGCGGCTGAGCTTCGGGTCGTTCCAGGCCCGCTCGAACAGTTCCCGTTGCCGAGCGATGGCCTGGGGGTCATTCGTCGCCAGGGCCGCTTCGTTCAGTCCTGCCGTACCCCACGAACTGAAGTGATAGTTGATGCTGCCGACCACCAGCATCTGCCCGTCTACCAGGGTGGCCTTGGTGTGCATCTTGAAACGGGTGTAACGCGCCTCGAACAGGTGCTCCAGTCCCCGGCGGCGCAATTCCTGACGCATCAGGGCGATGCCGCTGCGGTTCCAGAGCTGACCCACGTCATAGTCCACCGTCAGCACGCGAATTTTGACGCCACGCTCGGCAGCCCGGATGACTTCCTGAAAGTAGGAGGGGAAAGTCGCCGGGTCGCAGTCGTGCGGCGTCTTGAAGGCATACAGGCAGTTGATGTTGGCACTGAAATCGGCGTGCATCAGGTCCAGGGTCTGGCGGCTCCCGCGCAGCAGCGCCAGTCCCACTTCATCGGCCTGCACGTATCCGGCGCGGCGGTAGAGCATCCAGGCCCGGCTGTCGCCCAGCGGCGTCACGCGCAGGGTTGAGGGCGGATGACTGGGGAGCGTGGTCGGCAGCCAGCGAAAGCGGCACTCCTTCCCGATGTTCTGCGGCGTGACCAGGGGCGGGCAACTCAGTAGGCGGCTTTTCGTCCACAGGTCGTCGAAGGCCGCCACGCCCGCCCGCGCCACCGGGCCACTGAGCGCCAGCCCGAGGTCATGGAGGTCGTGTCCGCCGGTCTGGGTGCGGGGCAGGTACCACGCCGAAATGTTGTAGCCGCCCGTGACCACCTGCTGCCCGTCGATGACGTGCATTTTGACGTGGCTGTGCGGGAAATAGCGGTAATCGGCGACTTCAACCGACCAGCCGAGCGTGGGGTCGCTCAGCGGCACACCTAAACTCCGCAGTGCCCCCACGAACCGCGCCGGAAGCAGTTCGGAGGGACTCAGGAATCCCGGCATGCCGCCCATGGCGATGCGGACGGTCATGCCTTCGGGGTAGGCGGCGGGGTCGACCTGCACCTTGCGGTAGAGGTCACGCAGTGCCCCCGCGAGCAGCCAACCGGGGGCGCCCGTTCCCGTTTCGATGAACATGTTGGCGACCAGCACCTCGGCGCGGGCTTCCCGTACCGAGGTCATCAGTTGGCTGAAGGCGTCGTCCTCACGCCCCGGCACCAGCGGCAATTCCAGCAGACGGTCGAAGCGGTTGCCGCAACTCAGGTCGGGGGTGGGCAGGGTGCGGGCGAGTCGGTCACGCGCCTGCTGGTCGCGCTGCACCACGTCCCAGACGGCTTTTTCGAGCGGGTTTGTGGGGGGTGTGCAGGGTTCGGGAGTGCCCGGGGCCACCTGCGTGGGGGCAGGCAGACTAAACCCGAACGGCAGCGATTGGGCCTGCGCTGCGCCCCACACGAGAGCGAAACCGGGCACGAGCAGGCGGAGAGGGGAAAAGGACTTCACGGTAGGGTCTAGCATGGCAGGTCGGGCG
>NZ_JAUNHK010000012.1:39510-41752 GCF_030523985.1 Deinococcus sp. | reverse complement strand
GAGAATTCAGCCCAGCAGCCCAATCGCGTACTCACCCATCAGGCGCGGAATGTTGACGCCCGTGGTGCTGACCGAGTTCTTGAATTCCATGGTGTGGTTGATTTCGATGACGACCAGGCCGCCCCATTCGTTCTGACACTGCGGGTCTTCGACGAGGTCGATGGCGACAATCTGCCCATCCACGGCGGCGGCGGCCCGCTGCGCGAGGTCGGCCAGTTCGGGCGTGACTTCGCACTTGCTGGCCTTCGCGCCCCGCGCCGTGTTGGTAATCCAGTGGGCGCTGGTGCGGTAAATCGCGCCGATGCACTTGCCGCCCACCACAAAGGCGCGGATGTCGCGCTCGGGCTTGTTGACCAGTTCCTGCACGTAGAAGATGCCGTGCTGCGGCCCCCCCAGCACTTCCTTGTGCTCGATGACGGCTTCGGCGGCGTCACGGTCATTGAGCTTGCTGACCATGCGGCCCCAGGAACCCACCGTCGGCTTGAGCACCAGCGGGTAGCCCAGGCCGTCAATCAGTTCCAGGGCGCTGTCGCCGTCGAAGGCCACTCCGGTGCGCGGCGTGGGCAGTCCGGCGGCGTGCAGGCGCGAGTTTGTCGCCAGTTTGTCGCCACACACTTCGATGACGTGGGCGGGGTTGATGACTTTGACACCGAAGCCTTCCAGCGCACGGGTCACGGCGTGGCCCCGGCTCTGGCTCACGCAGCGTTCGATGGCGACTTTCCAGGGCACCTTGGCCTGCCCCGCTTCGTCGAAGGTCAGGGTCAGTTGCGGGACATACACCTTGTCGTAAGGCACGCCCAGTTCGTCGAGCGCCTCGAACAGCATCTTTTCGTCGGGGCGGATACGGTCATAAAGAACGGCGAGTTCAGCCATAAGGTTGCCTGCGGCAAGTCGAAAGGGCTAAGGGCCTAAGAGTCGGAAAAGACCCTTAGACCCTCGACCCTCAGACCTTACTCGCCCCAGTCCTCCGCTTCCTGCGGGGCGGCTTCGAGGCGGGGCGGGTCGATGGACACCACTTCATATTCCACGCCCGTCTCGTCGTCAATCACCAGTTCGCCCAGTTCGGGGTTGGTCAGTTCGATGGTCGCGCCGGTATCGGGATTCTCAAATTGCACAGTTGCCATAATTACTCCTTGCGTTTGATAGGCTAACGGGCAGAAAGATTTTCATTTGAAATCATCTAGACAGGCGACTCATCCGTCCGATTCGTCTTCCAACTCCAGTTCGATTCGGGCCTGACAGTGCGGGCAGTCCACCAGCAGGGCGCTGACGCCATCGGCACTTTCGATGGTGGGGGCGGTGTCGAGTTGCTGCTGCGACACCTCGAAGTCCTCGCCGCAACTGGGGCACTGAACGAACTGCCCATAGTCCACCACCGCCAGTTCAAAGTCCTCGCCGTCGTTGACAGTCACTTCCATCTCGGTTTCGCAGGAGCCGCAGACCAGCACGTCACCCACCTCGAACTCGGCGACCTCGTTCTCGTCGAGTTCGAGCAGTTCGCCGCATTCGGGACATTCGATTTCCAGGGTTGCCATGTCCCGATTGTACGCACCTACAATGCGGCCCGTGACCTCTGCGCCTCCCGCCCTCGAAGCCCGCTCCGTCGTTCACGGCTACGGTCAGACCACCATCCTGCACGGCGTTTCTCTGGCGGTGGCCCCCGGCGAAGTGGTGGCGGTCAGCGGGCCGTCGGGCAGTGGCAAAAGTACGCTGCTGCACCTGCTGGGCGGCCTGGACACGCCGCAAGAGGGCGAAGTGTGGTGGGCGGGCGAACGGGCCGACACCCTCAGCACCCAGGCCCGTTCGGTGCGGCGGGCCGGGCGGGTCGGGCTGGTGTTTCAGCACCACTACCTGCTCGAAGACCTGACGCTGCTGCAAAACGTGCAGGTGCCGGGCCTCCTGAGCGGGCAACCCGACGCGGGCCGGGCGCAGGCGCTGCTGGAGCGCGTGGGCCTGGGCCACCGCCCCGGCGACTTTCCCGGCGTGCTCAGCGGCGGCGAACGTCAGCGGGTGGCGCTGGCCCGCGCCCTGGCGGTGCGCCCGGCGGCAGTGCTGGCCGACGAACCCACGGGCAGCCTCGACCGCGCCGGGGCCGAGCGGGTCGCGGAGCTGCTTATCGAACTCGCCCGCGAGGAAGGCGCAGGCGTGCTGCTGGTCACCCACGACGAACGGCTGGCAGCCCGCGCCGACCGGACGCTGCATCTGCTGGACGGCAGGTTGGTGGAGGGATAAGGGATGAGGG
>NZ_JAUNHK010000012.1:20464-39410 GCF_030523985.1 Deinococcus sp. | reverse complement strand
GACCGGACGCTGCATCTGCTGGACGGCAGGTTGGTGGAGGGATAAGGGATGAGGGCCGAGGGGAGGGCATTTTTTCCCTCAACCTTCGACCCTCTTCCCTCAGCCCCTCACCACCCGGCGCGGGCGTACTGCTCTGGCAACGTCGGCTTCAGGCCCAGTTCACGGGCAGCCCGCTGGGTCCAGTGGGGGTCGCGCAGGAAGGGGCGGCCCAGCGCAATCAGGTCGGCGTCTCCGGCTTGCAAAATCGCTTCGGCCTGCTGCGCCGTTTCAATGAGGCCCACCGACATCACCGCAATCTCGGTTTCGGCGCGGCTGACTTCGGCGGCAAACGGCACCTGATAGCCGGGGCCGACCTCGATTTGTTGGGCGGTCGTCAGGCCCCCGCTGCTGATGTCGAGTACGTCCACGCCTTCGTATTTCAGCAGTTTGGACAGTTCTACCGTCTGCGCCACGTCCCAGCCGCCTGCGGCCCAGTCGGTGGCACTCAGGCGCACGAAAAGCGGCAGATGTTCGGGCCAGACGTGGCGCACCGCCCGCACCACGTCCAGCAGCAGTCGGGTGCGGTTTTCGAAGGAGCCGCCGTAGTCGTCGGTGCGGCTGTTGGACAGGGGCGACAGGAACTGGTGCAGCAGGTAGCCGTGCGCGGCGTGAACCTCCACCGCGTCGAATCCGGCCATCTGGGCACGGCGGGCGGCGGCGGCGAAGGCTTCGACCACGCCCGCGATGTCCTCGGCCCCCATCATGCGGGGCGTCGGGAACAATTCGTGAAAGCTCTGGGTGTCTGGGCCGACCACTTCCCAGCCGCCATTGCCCACTGCCACCGCGCCCTTGCCGCGCCCCGGAGCGTAGGTGCTGGCCTTGCGCCCGGCGTGGGCGAGTTGCACGCCGATTTTGCCTCCATGCCGGTGGATGAAGTCGGTGATGTGGCCCAGCGGCACAATCTGGCGGTCATCCCACAGGCCCAGGTCTTCGGGGCTGATGCGGCCTTCGGGCGAAACCGCCGTGGCTTCGGCCAGAATCAGGCCCGCGCCGCCCAGCGCGAACTGGCCGAGATGTACCAGATGAAACTCGTTGGCGAGGCCGTCCGTCGCCGAATAGGTACACATGGGCGACACGACCACCCGGTTGGGCAGCGTCAGGTCGCGCAGTTTGACAGGCTCGAACAGTTTGGGAGGAGTCGTGGCGGTCATGGCCCGAAATTTAGAGCATTGAACGCCAGTGCATCGCTGTTTATGCCGCCTGGGGTGGCCTTATCGTCCCCTTAATTCAGCAAGTGCGTCGAGCCACACGGCAGCGCACCCAGCAAGCGCTCCAGCCGCCGCGCCAGGGTGGGCTCACCCAGGGCGGCGTTGCAGTCGGCCCGGTTGGCCTCATAGCCCTGAGCGAGCAGCAGACCGGCGGCGTAGCTGGCGAGCAGCAGCGGTTCCTGGGGAGCGTCTTGCGCCAGAAAGGCCGCCCGTGCGGGCCAAGTGCGCTGAAGCCCGGCCAGAAGCTGCCGCGCCCGCAATTCGGTCAGGTCGTGGTCTTCCTCCGGCTGGGCCAGGGGCCACGTCTCCAAAATCCCGCTGAGGTAAGGCTGCGACAGGTCGAACTCCTGCACGCGGAAGCGCTCGCCTCCAGCCACCACCACCGAACTGGTGCCGTCCTCGTGGGTCTCGGCTTGCAGCAGATGAGCGAAACTGCCCACCCGTGAGGCCCGTTCGTGCAGAGGCAGCGCACTCTCGCGGCTGCTGCGCTCGATACACATGATGCCGAAGGGTTGCCCGGTCTCCTGCACCCGTCGCAAAAGGGCACGGTAGCGCTCCTCAAAGACATAGATCGGCAGCACCTGACCCGGAAACAGCACGGTGGGCAGGGGAAACAGGGGGCAAGGGTCGGCAGAGTTGGGCATGGCAGCAGCGGAGTTGATCGGAGACTCGAGCCACAATCGCGTGTTTGCGGGGGAGCGTTTGCCGCTCCGAATACGATTGTCCGTGGCTTTGTGGGTCAGCTTACGCCCAGGCTGCGCCGATTCTTGCACCACAGACCAAAAAAAACTTCCCCCATCAGGAGGAAGTCTTTGCTGGTCGAGGCGGCGAGATTTGAACTCACGACCCCTACCACCCCAAGGTAGTGCGCTACCAGGCTGCGCTACGCCTCGTCACACCAGCGGGGAGAATAATAGGGGTCTGGTGGGCGTTCGTCAAGGGGCGTGCCGGATCCGGCGGGGAAGAAGGGCGCTCCGGAGTAGCCGCTCCTGCCGGGAGGGCTTTATGCTGCTGGGTATGACCCTAAATTTTGAGCAGAAGTTGCAGAACTATGCCCGCCTGGCCGTGCAAGTCGGTCTGGGCGTCAAGCCGGGGCAGCGCGTGCTGGTGCAGTCGCCTGTGGACGCCGCGCCGCTGGCCCGCCTGATTGTGCGCGAAGCCTACGCGGCGGGCGCGGGCTTCGTGGACGTGCGCTGGGACGACGACGACGTGCAGCTGGCCCGTTTCCAGCTCGCCCCCGACGGCACCTTCGACCAGATCAGCAAGTGGCGGGTGGACGCCGAGATCGAAACCGCCGAGGCGGGCGGCGCGGTCATCGCCATTCGCGCCACCAACCCCAACCTGCTGGCGGACGTGGACCCCGAGCGCGTGGCGACCCACCAGCGGGCCTGGGCGAGCTACCGCAAGCCCTATTCCTCACAGGTGATGACCAACCGCATCAACTGGAACCTGGTCAGCGCCCCCATTCCCGGCTGGGCCACGCTGATGTTCCCCGACGCCACCGAGCAGGAAGCGATGGAGAAGCAGTGGGACGCGATTTTTGCCGCCACCCGCGCCGACCAGCCCGACCCCGTGGCCGCGTGGCACGAGCATCTGGCGAACCTGAAACACCGCCGCGAGACCCTGACGGGCAAGCAGTACAGCGCCCTGCGCTTCCGGGGCGGCGAAACCGACCTGACTGTGGGCCTCGCCGACGACCACATCTGGGGCGGGGGCAGCGCCGAAACGCCGGGCGGCATCACCTTTACCGCCAACATCCCCACCGAAGAAGTCTGGACGGCCCCGCACCGCGAACGGGTAGACGGCGTGGTGGTCAGCACCAAGCCGCTGTCTTACGCGGGCACGCTCATTGACGGCATCCGTATCGAGTTCAAGGACGGGCGCATCGTCAGCGCGAGCGCCAAACAGGGGGAAGCCGCCCTCCAGAAGATGATCGCCACCGACGAGGGCAGCCACCGCTTGGGTGAAGTGGCGCTGGTGCCGCATTCCAGCCCCATTTCGCGCAGCGGCCTGTTTTTCTACAGCACCCTCTACGACGAAAACGCCGCTTCTCACATCGCCATCGGCGCGGCCTACCGCTTCAACCTTCGCGGCGGCATCGACATGACCAACGAGGAATTCGCGGCGGCAGGCGGCAACGACAGCCTGACCCATGTGGACTGGATGATCGGCAGCGCCGAGATGGACGTAGACGGCATCACCAAGGACGGCAGCCACGAAGCGGTGATGCGCGGGGGCGAATTCGTGATTTAGGCCGATGGCAAATGGCAGATAGCAGATGGCTGACCCGCATGAGCCATTTGCCATCTGCTCTCCGCTCTAGAGCGCCTGCTCGATGTCCTCCTGCAAGTCGCGCAGCGCTTCCACGCCAACGCTCATGCGGATGGTGCCGGGGGTGACTCCGGCGGCGTGGCGGGCGTCTTCAGGGATGCGTCCGTGTGTGGTCGTCCAAGGGTGAACCACCAGCGTCCGCACGTCGCCCAGATTGGGGGCGATCCGCAGCACCCGCAGCCGCGACAGGAAACGGGCCGGGTCGTCCACCTCGAACGTCAGCACCGCTCCGGCCCCGCGTGGCAGGTAGGTCTGCACCAGCGGATGACTGGGGTGGTCGGGCAGCCCCGCGTAGCTGACCTTGCCTACCTTTGGATGCTGGCTGAGCCACTCGGCGAGGGCCTGGGCCGTGTTGCATTCGCGCTGCAACCTCAGCCCCAGCGTTTCCAGCCCCTGAGCAATCAGGAAGGCGCTGTGGGGGGCCAGGGTCATGCCCAACTGGTGCGCCCCGAACCAGCGTTGCCGCCAAGCCAGTGCGCCCTGACCACGCTGGGCCAGCAGGCTCTGCTCGGCACCGTCGCTGTAGATGGGGTTGCCTTCGAGCTGATGCCGCCCGCCCACCGTGACGCTGCCGCCCATCACGCTGCCGTGACCGCCCGCCCATTTGGTGAGCGACTGCGCCACGATGTCGGCCCCGTGCCGCAGCGGTTGACAGAGGTAGCCTGTGCCGCCGCAAGTGTTGTCGATGGCGAGCAGTGCGCCGCGTGCGTGGGCCACTTCCGCCAGCGCCGAAATGTCGGCTACGTCGCCCGAAGGGTTGGAAATCATTTCGGCCCAGACCAGCCGGGTGTTTTTCTTCATGGCGGCGCGGATACGCTGGGGGTTGTTGGGCACCAGTGTCGTCTTGATGCCCATCAGCGGCAGGATGTTGTTGAGCATCCCCGTACTGCCCCCGAACAGGCTGGAGGTCGCCACCACATGGTCACCAGCGCGGCACACGCTCATGATGGCGGTGAGGGTGGCGGCCTGCCCACTGGCGAGGGCCACCGTCGCCGTGCCGCCTTCCAGTGCTGTCACCCGGCCTTCGAGTGCGCGCACGGTCGGGTTCTGAATGCGGGCGTAACTCAGGCCCGCGTTGTCCTGAAATTCCTGCTGGGCCTGCGCCAGCGTCTCGAACTGGAAGGCAGCGGCAGCGTGGATAGGAAACCCGATGGTTTCGCCCAGACCGCGAGGAATGCCGCTCTGCACGGCCGTGGTTTCGTAGTCCCAGGTGGGAAACGAAAAGTCGATGTCCGGGGCAGAGGAAACGGCGGCGTCTTCGGAATGCTCGGGCGGCAGCGGTTGGCTCATGGCCCTACCCTAGCGAGGAAGGGAAGCGGCTGCATGGGGATTGCTTAGGTGCGGCGCACGCTGGCCCGGCTGGGTGGACGGCAAGGGGCCTGCCATAGGAAAAAGCCCCGCGCTGGGCGAGGCTTTTTTGGTGGTGTACCCGAAGAGATTCGAACTCCTGGCCTTCTGATCCGTAGTCAGACGCTCTATCCAGCTGAGCTACGGGTACACACTTGGGTTGGGTACTGCTTGGCGGAGAGGGCGGGATTCGAACCCGCGGTACACTTTTAAGGCGTACGAGCGTTTAGCAAACGCTTGGTTTAAGCCGCTCACCCACCTCTCCAGGTTGTCATGTGCCTCTTGCGAAGCTTTGGCGAGGGGTGAGGGATTCGAACCCCCGGTAGGTTGCCCTACTACGGTTTTCAAGACCGTTGCCTTCAACCACTCGGCCAACCCCCCTGACTCGGCGGGTGCGCTCTCGGCTGTCCGTCTCAAGCGCGAGAGGAAGTATAGGGGTGACCCCCAATCTTGTCAACGCCTGCCCGTCTGCGGTCGGCGGCGACGCGAGGTCAGGCCCGCCAGACCCAGCAGGGCCGTTCCCACAATCATGGTCGTGGCGAGCTTGGGCTGTTTTTGGGGGAACGTCGCCTGCCCGTCCAACCAGGCCCGCAGCGCCTCCTCGTGGGGCGTAGGGACAGGGGTGGGCACAGGCGGGGTGTCGAGGCGCAAGTCGGCGCTCAGCACCGTTTCCAGGTAAGCGTTTTCGCGGGGGTGACCGCTGCCTGCGGCGAGATGCCGTCCCAGTTCGCGGAGTTCTTCAGGCGTGCCCTGCGCGACCCAGGGGGCCAGCGCCAGAAAGCCGGGGCGGGGGTCGGTCAGCACGTAACTGCGCGGCTCTGGGGCTTCCTGCGCCGGGCCAGTGATGGCGCTTTGCCCGTCAAACGTCAGGTTCAGCAGGTTGCCCACCACCATCGGGTTCAGGGCGTAGCGTATACGGGGGCTGTGGGCTGTGACCTGCCAGCTCGATTCGAGCCACGCCACCGGCTGGTCACGCACCTGTGCCGGGTTCGGCGGCAAGCCTTCGGGGGCCGTCCAGGGCGAGGCGTTGGCGTCGGGTTGCAGCAGCACCGTGCAGCCCTGCGCTTCGAGGCGACCAATCACGTCTGGTCGGAAGGCGTCCAGGCTGATGGCTACCCCCAGGTCACCCACAGGTGTCGGAAACACGCGCAGTTCGGACAGGTCGCCCGGCGACAGGTTCACGCCCTGCGCTTCCTCGGCGGGGGTGAGGTGGACTTTGTCGGTGCAGCCGATCAGTTCACCCTGCGGCCCGAAAATGACAGTTTGATTGGTCAGGACGCCGGGGTCGCGCCGCAACTCTGTTCCACGTAAGCGGTAGCGCGGCATCGGCGTGGAGCCGCAGCACAGGTAGACCCCGAACTCCTGGGCCAGTTCGCGACAGGTTTGCAGATAAAGTCGCGTGTTGCGGTCACTCTCCGCCAGTTGCAGTGCCCGAATAGGGGAGACGCGCTCGCGCCACAGCACGGGCAGCACCCGGCCCAGTCGGGCGAGTATGAGTGCAGCGGCGGCCCGCTCGAAGGTGCCCAGCCGAACAGCCCAGCCCGCACCGCGCAGCACCAGCGGCAGCCCGTTGAGTTCGGTCAGGACGACCAGATTGGGCCTGTCCGGGGCCAGATGGGGCTGACAGGCCAACAGTTGTGAGCGCATCCACTTCCGAAATGCCTGCTCGCTGACAAAGTCACTGGCCCGCCACTTGGGTTGGGGCACCACGGCCCGGAAGCTGCGCGTCACGGAAGACATACCCAGATGCTAGCGGGCGCGTCACCTTTAGCTGGGAGCAAGCCCGGATACATTTTTCGTCCCGACAGACGTGAGACGGTAAAGGTATGAAGGACCATGAGAGCCAACGAACAGGGGCAGGCTGGTCAGGTCGGGTGAAAGGGCTGGCAGACCGGGTGAGTCCCCATCTTCAGGACGTGACCAGCGGCTGGCGTGACCGGGCGCAGCAGGTGCGGGGCGGCTGGCACGACCGGGCCGAGCAGCGCCTGGAAGACCTGATCGAGCAGCGCCGCCGTGAGCGGGGCGAGCAGCTCCCGCCCGAGGTCGGGGCCGCCCTGGATGTTCGCCGCCAGGAGCGCGAGAAGCGGGCCAGAGAGCTGCGCTGGCGTGGAGAGGTGCTGGCCCAGGCTCAGACCGCCGAGGAACGCCGGGTGCTTCAGCGGGTGCTGGGCGCTTCTGCCGAGGCTGACCCAACCGCAGCGAAGGTGGCCCCACGCTACACCACCCTGCTGGACACGCTGGCCCCAGGCGGCGAACCGGAGCGCGAAATGGCGGTTCACCGGGCCATCTGGAGCCTCGCTGAGCGGCGGGTGCTGGCGGTGTCGCCTCACGGCGAGGTCAGGGCGACCTTCGTTTCTCCCGGCCCCGAGCCTTTAGACTGAAACGTGTTTTCCAAGACGGCTCCCTCTCCTGTCCTGGACCTGAACGCCGACCTGGGCGAAGGCGGTTTTCAGGATGAAGCGGTGCTGCGCCACGTCAGCAGCGCCAGTATCGCCTGTGGGGGACATGCGGGTGACGCGGCGACCATGCGTGAAAGCCTGCGGCTGTGTGCCATGTACGGTGTGGAAGCGGGAGCGCACCCCAGTTTTCCCGACCGCGCCAACTTCGGGCAGCAGGCCATGAACCTCCCGGCAGTGGAGGTGATGGCCCTGGTGCGCGAGCAACTGGAGCAGCTCAAGGAAATTGCCGACGAGGTCGGTGTGACCCTGTGTCATGTCAAGCTGCATGGAATGCTCGCTACGGTGGCCACTCAGCAACCGACAGTGGCGCGGGCCGTGGCGCAAGCGGTCCATGCGGCAGAGTTACACCGCGTCTATGTGCGGGCTGGAACCGACTGTGAACTGCGGCGCGAGGTGAGCGCTCTCGGCCTGGAAGTGGTGGCTGAAGGCTTTGCCGACCGGGGCTATGCCGCCGACGGCACGCTCCTTCCCGATCCCCATCCCCAGGCCATCTTGCCTTACGAGCGTTCGCTGGCCCAGGGCCTCGACATCGGGCTGCGGGGCACGGCGCGGGCCGTGACGGGTGAACTGGTCAGCATTCCAGCGCAGTCGCTCGGCGTGCATGCCCACCTGCCCGAAGCTCCCCGGCTGGTGCGCGACCTGAGCGCGGCCCTGCGGCAAGCCGGAATACGCCTGGGTACCTCGTGCGCTTAATCGGCGCGGGTTCTCCGGTCTCGCTGGCGTTCGGTGGAAGCCAAGACTCTCGCGAGGAACAGACATGAGAGACAGAAGGTTATGCCAGGGCAGTCACCGAGGCTGCAAGGAAGGGCGGGGGCGGGGACGTTCGCCGCCGTCAACAATGTCGAGTTTTGCCTCAGCATGTGAAGGGGCTGTTTAGAGAGAGAAGTGTAAGAGCCGTTCTATTACATTGCCTACCGGGTAAACCAGGGGCCGCATGCGACCTGTTGGCTAGGCCCAGATAAGGCAGAAAGGCGGGATGATAAACCTTGGCCATCTACGGTGATTTTGAATACCACGCATTCAACGACATCATAAAAGTTTTGCAGCGTCATACCGGGGTGCTTTTCATGCGCACTGCCCTGGGCGGACGCAGTGTCGAACTCCACCTCCAGCAAGGAACCCTTCACGCGGTCTTTATCGACGGGTTCCCGGTCAACGAGCCGCTCCGTGTGCGGGATACCGTTCGCCACCTCGTCAGCGGTGCCCGTGGTGAATACAGTTTCGAGGCGGGGGCCATCAACCACCACCTCTCGATTCCGATGAACGACCTGATACGCGAGGTGCTGAGCAGCAGCGACATCCCCGAGCAGCAGCTTCCTCATCAGGACACGCGCTTTGAGGTGGTCGGGAGCGCCCACGCCGTTCAGGTGCCCGACGCCCTGCGGGCCAGCTGGAACTCGCTGTCGCCGCTGCTGCGTACCGGCGCTTCGGCCAATGACATTTCCAGCCAGTTGCGGGTCAGCCTGCCCGAAGCGCGTGCGGCGCTCTACCGCCTGCGTGCCGCCGGGCTGATTACGCCCCAGCGCGCTGCCGCCGCTGCTCAGGCGCAGGGCACCGCGCAGCCCGCAGGTCCTGTTCGCCGTCTGCTCAATGCTCTGCGCCGTTTGACCGGAGGAAGTGCCGCATGATTCCTATGAAACTCGTTGTCTCCGGCCCGGTCGGTGCGGGGAAGACCACCTTTGTTCAGACCCTTTCCGAGACTCCTGTGGTCAGCACCGAGGCAGAAGCCACCGAAGATATCGGTAAAGCCACCACCACCGTCGCTTTCGACTTCGGCACGCTGGTGCTCGACGGAACCGAGCTGCATCTCTACGGCACGCCCGGTCAAGACCGCTTCGACTTCATGTGGGACGTGCTGTGCGAAGGCGCACTGGGGCTGGTGCTGCTGGTGGCGGGCGACCGTCCTTCCGACTTCCTGCACGCCCGGCACATCCTGGAATACATCACCAGTCGCAATCCGGTGCCCTTCGTCGTGGGGGTGACCCGTCAGGACTTGCCCAACGTCTGGACGCCCCAGGACATCGCGTCTTACTTCGACCTGCCGGTTGGTCAGGTGGTGGGCCTGCAAGCCACCTCCTCCGACAGTGCCCGTCAGGTGCTTATTCGCCTTCTCGAATCTCAACTGTCCAGTAAGGAGTCCGCATGACCGCCCCCGTCAGCAAGCAGGAACAACTTCAGGCCACGCTCCAGAGTCTCCGAACCTCTTTGCCCGAGCTGCGCGGCGCACTCGTGGCGACGGTGGACGGCCTGCCCATCGCCCAGACCTTCAGCGACTCGACCGACTCCAACCGCGTGGCGGCCATGGCAGCGACGGCCCTGGGTCTGGGCAAGCGGATCAACGACACCCTCGGGACGGGCGAACTGACAGAAATGTCGGTCAGCGGCCTCGACGGTCAGGTCTATGTCTACGCCACTGGGCGCAAAGGGGTGCTCGCTGTCGTGACGCCGTCTGGAATGAATCTGGGCCTCCTTCACATGGAAGCCCGCGACGCGGCGCGTACCGTCGCCCTCGTGCTCTGAGCCTGAGCCTAAGGCTGTCAAAAAAGGAGAATGCCCATGAGCAAAGATATTCGTTCCAACCTCGGTGATTTCAGCTCGGTCGTGTGCTTCAAGGCCGTGATTACTGGCGTCGAAGACACCCTCGGCCCAGATGGAGCCGCCGTCGTCTTCACCCGTGCAGGCAAAGTGCGCGGTCACGCCCTCGCCAACGAACTTGGCGTGGCGGGCAGCAACGTCCCCGTCGAGAAGATGGCCGACCTGCTCAATGGGGCCATCGGTGAGCAGGGAACCCGTCTGACCGGCGTCAAGAGCGTGACCAAGGAAGGCGACAGCTACATCGTCGACTGCTTCGACACCGTGTGCAGCGCAGGCGAACCCCAGGGCAGCGACCGCAAGTGCACCTTCACCCTCGGCGCGGTGTGGGGCGCTCTGGAAGCCATCACCGGCGAGATTTTCATCGGCGAACAGACCGAAAGCGTCCTGCGCGGCGGGCAGTACGACCGCTTCGTGTTCAGCCCCCTCTGAAGCCGAAGTTCGGCTCTTAGGGCCTGACACTTTCAAACAATCTGATCTGAGTCGCTGAAGTGAGGCGGGGTGTGGGTTCGTTGACAGTGGACACCCCGCCTTGGCCTTTTTCATTAGGCGATCCGTAGCTTTTTGCCTGCTGGAAGAGATAGGCAGCATGGCCTGTCAGCGACTCGACTCCCCAGCAGTGGCTGTCCAGCTTGCATGGTTGGCCGGGCGCCCCAATGTGGAGAACTGCTCTAGACTCCAGAAGATATGAGCGTCCTCAACGGTCTTCTGAGTGCCCTGGTCAAAGAAGGAGCCAGCGACATCCACCTGCGGGCGGGCACGGCCCCGGCAGCCCGCGTCAACGGAGTCATCAAGCGGTTCGGTGACAGTCGCCTGACCCCTGACCACATGGTGCAGTTCACCCGCGAGATGCTGCCCAGCCCCTCCATGTGGGACACTTTCATGGCCAAGCGCGAGGCCGATTTCGCGTATGGGATCGCCAGCATAGGGCGCTTCCGAGTCAACGCTTATTTTCAGCGTGGCTCGATTGGTCTGATTATGCGCGTCATCGAGGAAAAACCCATTCCCAGCTTCAGCCAATTGGGATTGCCGGACGCGGTCTTCAAGGAACTGGCCGAGCACGAGCGTGGCCTGATTCTGGTGACTGGGCCGACCGGAAGCGGCAAGACGACCACGCTGGCGAGCCTTATCGATTACATCAACGCTCACCAGCCGGTCAACATCGTGACCCTGGAAGACCCCATCGAAGTGCTGCACCGCGACAAGATGGCCCTCATCAACCAGCGTGAACTGGGCATGGACACCCTCGGCTTTTCTAACGGGCTGCGGGCCGCCATGCGGCAAGACCCCGACATCATCCTGATTGGCGAGATGCGCGACAAGGAAACGGTGGAAGCGGCGCTTTCGGCGGCCCAGACCGGGCACCTCGTGCTCAGCACGCTGCATACCCAGGACGCGATTCGCTCGGTCAACCGCATCATCGACTTTTTTGCCCCGCATGAGCGCGAGCAGATTCGCATGGCGCTGTCCGAGAGCATCGTCGGCATTGTCAGCCAGCGTTTGCTGCCGCGTAAGGGCGGGGGCCGGGTCATGGGCATGGAGGTCATGCTGGGCACCCCGACCATCCGCGAATGCGTCAAGGACCCCGAACGCACCGACGAAATCAAGCAGGCGCTGATGGAAGGCGGAGTGCGGGGCATGCGGACCTTCGACCAGCATCTGGTGCAACTCGTTCTAGACGACCAGATGACGCAGGAAGACGCGATGGCGTCGGCCACCAGCCCTCACGAACTCAAGCTGATGCTGATGAAGGCGCAGTATTCCTGAACCAGATAGGCGCGGGTCAGTCCTGCTCGCCCCGCTCGCTGCGCCCGGCCCGCCAACGCTCCAGCGAAGGCAGCGGCGAGTGTGAGGTCGGGGGACGACCCGTCAGCACCAGGTCACGGGCGGCGGCCTCGTAGCTGAGGTAGTAGCGCCACGCGAGCATCGTCATCAGCCCCACCACGCCGATGAGGGCCAGCAGCAGCACCCAGCCCTCGCCGCTGGTCAGCACCCCGTTGAAGACGAAGTGCAGGGCGATGCTCAGGGCCAGGCCGCGCCGCCGCCACCTGTGCCCTCGCCCATTCCAGTGCCCTCCCAACGCGTAGCCTTGCGGGGCGCTGAAAAGGGCGTGTCCCAGCGTCGCCAGCAGCGCATGCCAGGCGGCGGCCTGTGTTCCGAACCCCAGGGTGTAGGTCACGTTCTCGACCAGGGCGAATCCCAGCGCAGCGGTCACGGCGTAGACCAGACCGTCCATCGGCTCATCGAAGGCCGATTCGGTCACCGCTGTATGGGCGGCGGCGAACTTGCTGCTTTCCTCGAAAATGGCGGTCAGCAGCGCCACCAACAGCACGCTCAGCGGCAGCGGACTGCTGAGCAGGCGGCCCAGACTGGCCTCGAAAGACGCCGCCACCAGCCACGCGAACATGCCCCAGGCGAAGGTGCGGGCCAGCAGCCAGAACGGCTCGGGGTGTTGGTCGCGCCGCACAAAAAACCACAGCCACCCCAGGGTGATGGCGGCGGAAATCAAGAGTGACAGCAGCATGGGTCAGGAACGCAGGGCGACAGCGGCCCGCGACTGCATCGGCACATGGGCCAGGTGGGTCAGGGCCAGCGCCAGGGCGTCGGCGGCGTGGTTGTTGAACAGTTCGCGGATGCCAAGTTGCGCCTTGACCATGTAGATGACCTGTTCCTTCTCGGCGCGGCCCGCCCCCACCAGGGTCTTCTTGACCTGCATAGGGCCATAGGCGTGAACTGGAACCCCCGCCTGAGCGCAGGCCAGTTGTACGACTCCGAACGCCTGCCCCACCTTGAAGGCCACATCCGCCTGCTTGCGAAGAATCTGGTCTTCGATGGCAACCGCATCGGGTCGGTACTCGCCCAGCAGCCGCGTGACCTCGTCGTGCAGGTAGTGCAGGCGGCGCGGCATCAACCAGGCGCTCTCGGTGGTCAAACAAACGTGATAGAGGTGCTTGGCCCGCCTCGCGTCGCCTTCAATCAGTCCCAGGCCCAGATTCGCCAGTCCAGGGTCAATTCCAAGCACAACCATGCGCGGCAGCATAGCAGTGCGGGCCAGGGGACAAACTGCCCCGGCCCGCGCTCGGCGCTACCGCGCTTCAGCCGCCGCAGCCGCCGCTGCCCTCACCGTCGGGCGACTGCGCCCCATCGGTGCGGAAGGAGTGACCGCAGCCGCAGCTCGACGTGGCGTTGGGGTTATGCACGGTGAAGCCGCCGCCCATCATGTTCTCCACGAAGTCCACTTCGCTGCCACGCAGCAGTTCGATGCTCATGCGGTCCACCAGCAACTTGATGCCCCGGTCCACCACGATGAGGTCACCTTCAAGTTCGCGGTCGTCGATCGCCATGCCGTACTGATAGCCGCTGCATCCGCCGCTCTTGATGAAGACGCGGACTCCGGCATTTTCCTTGCCGCTGCTCGCCAGGATGGACGCGGCCTTCTGCGCTCCGAATTCGCTGATGGTGATGTCGGGCTTGGGCAGGTCGCCCTGCACGTCGGAATGAGGAATCGCTGTCATGCGTGAAGCGTAACACTATTGGGACAACAAAAAGGTGTGTAAGCCGCCGAAGTCCGTCCTCCGACCTGCCTAAAGACTGCGTTGAGACTGACATTCCTTGAGTCCGGTCGTGTTAAGATTGAGCCTATGCCGAAGTCCACGACCTCGACCCCTGCCAACCCCTACGCCGAGTGGTTCGAGCAACTCCGGGCCGAGTATGGCGAGCAACTCGGAGCCATGCCGTTGCCCGACGGGCTGCCCGAACATCTGCGCGGTCTGATTGAGCGCGGCGACGAAGAAGCCATTCAGTTCATGGTCAAGCTGGCCTGGCAGCTCGGTACCCAGGTGGGCTATGCCGCCGGACGCCGCGAGGAAGGCCGAGTGCAGATGCCCCAGCCACCGCGCAGCAAGGTTCAGGCCTGACCGCCGGAAATCAGAAACAGAAGAAGCCGCTTCCTTTCGGGGCGGCTTTTCACTTTGGTCTTCAATGTGTGGCTGAGCGCCTGACTTCCCAGCACTCGGGCCGTTCCTCTCCAGCAATGAGGCCGTGCGCGGCCAGTTCTTCCAGTGCCAGTCGGGCAAATTCCAGGAGGTGCGCTTCCTGCCCAGGTTGAGGCGTACCTTCTAAACCAAGGCGGCGGGCTTCGCGGGCCAGGGCGAGTAGGGTGGAATCCATCCTGGCAGCATACCCACAAAAAACTGCCCCAGCCGCAAGTGGGCCAGGGCAGCAGCGAGGCTAGGCTTCAGTCGTGCGAGTGAAGGCCGTGGTGCTCGCCGTGAGCGAGTCGCTCGCGCTCGTCGGCTTCACGCAGGGCACGGATGCCACGCACGATCGCCATCGTCAGGAAGTACGAGACAGCGGGCAGCAGGAACACCATGATCCACAGAATCGCGTTGGCGTTGCCCGAGGTCAGCAGACCCGAGGCAATCAGTTCGGGCTTGTACCCGGCCAGCGAGAGCACCAGCATGAACACCAGGAACGCCACACCCGCCGCCAGACGCACCGGATGGTTGGTGGGGTTCTCGGCGTAGTACATGTTCTCCTTGCTGCGGTCGAGCAGGGGCACCAGGAACATCAGGCCGATCGGAATGGCGGGGAAGACCATCGCACCCACAAACTCGGCGTTGATGTGACCACCCAGCAGCTCGAACTCGAAGCCGGGGATAATCGCCAGCGCACCGAAAACCCACAGCAGGTACCAGTCGGGCTTGATGTTGGCAATCGGGGTTGAGCTGGGCGGGCCGAAGTACTCGACGGGGTGAACCGGCACGAACGCGCTGAACAGCAGCACCAGACCAGCAAACAGCAGGGCCAGCAGCAGCATGATGGGGGTCTGCTGGGTCATCAGCGGCACACCGACAATCTTCTTGTAGGCGAGGCGCTTGGCGTACTGGGGCTGGGTGTGCTTCTGCTTGATCATGATCAGCATGTGCGCCCCGGTGGTCGCCAGCAGAATCATGGGCAGCAGCATGATGTGGTAGCCGTAGATACGCGGAATGACCTGTTCGCCGGGGAAGTTGCCCGCAAAAGCCGCTTGCGCCAGCCAGTCACCCACCCAGGGCACCGACTTGGTGATGCCGTAGATCACGCCCAGGGTCTGGTAGGCGTAGTTGTCGTAGGGCAGGATGTACCCGGTCACAGCGGTCAGGGCAGCGAAAATCAGCAGGAGGATGCCGATCCACCAGTTGATTTCGCGGGGCTTTTTGAAGGCACCCGTGAAGTAGATGCGCATCATGTGGATGACGGCAGCCGCGACCATGATGTTGGCGCACCAGTGGTGAATGCGGCGCAGCATGTCACCGAAGGGCATGGCGTTGATCTTGAGGGCCGAGTGGTAAGCCGCCGGAATCAGGTTGGGCTTGTCGGCGGTGCCGGGGTCGAAGGAGTTGACCACCAGCGTGTTGCTCGGCTCGTAGGACAGCGCCAGCAGGATGCCGGTCAGAATCAGGATGACCAGCGAGAACAGCGTGATTTCACCCAGGAAGAAGCTGTGGTGAACAGGAAAGGCTTTACGCAGGAACTTGTCGTTCAGGCGCGAGAGGTGCAGACGTTCATCGAGCCACTGGTTCATGACAACAGTTCCTCCACCTTTTCGGTGTAGTTATGCCAGTCTTCTTCGGTGTTGTAGCCGTAGGGCACCGTCAGGAAAAAGCCGTCCGCGACGATCTTGTCACCGTCGAGCTTGACCGGCAGTTGGGGCAGCGGGTGGGGTGGTGGCCCGCCGATCACCTTGCAGCCCTGCTTGGGGTCGTACTGGCCCGAGTGGCAGGGGCAGTTGCCGATCACCGAGCCGCTCGGGGCAGTGCCGTCGTCCACGTTGCAGCCCGCGTGGGTGCAGCGGTTGCCGTACACCACGATTTCGCCGTCGATGGTGGCGTCGAGCTTGGTCGGCTCCTTGAGTTCGCCTTTGGGGAACTTGTAGACCGCCAGGATGCTGGTGGGGTCGCCGTCACGGAGGACAGGGTCGCCCGTTTTGGGGTCTTTGCCCTGGGGCCAGGCGCGGGTGATCTTCTCGCTCAGGTCAGCGACGGTCACGGGCTGTCCGGCCTTTTCGCCCGAAGCGTGCACCAGGATGTCGCCCTTCATGGGCGGGGCCTTCTTGGGCGTCAGGCGGAAAACGGGGTTGGCCCCGCCCAGCGTGCTGATCAGGCTCAGGCCGCCCACCGCCGCCGAAGCGCCGAGCGCCGTGTTGATGAAGCGGCGGCGCGTGATTTCAGGGTCTTGTTTCTTGTAACGGGTCATCAGTTCAACCTCTCTTGGGCAGATTCAGGGACTGCGCTTACCAGGGGAATTCGCCGGTGGCGTCTTCGACCAGCACTTCGCCGTCCATGAAGTATTTCTTGTAGAGCGCCAGCGACGCCGCGAGGCTCAGAACAATCATGGCAGCGTAAAAGCCTTCTGCCGTCACGTTGGGCGTGACCTGTTCCTTGGCGGCCCAGCCCGCGTAGTCGATGTTCATCTGACGGACGAACAGCACGCTGAACAGGAAGGTCGAGGCGATGGTGGTCACGATACCCAGCATGGCGACCGGGGTCGAGCGCACCTTATGGATACCGGGGTGCAGTTCGGCACCTTCAGCCCAGTAGCTGTAAAGGCCGATGATGCCGTAGGTCAGCAGCACGATAATGAACGTCAACAGCCAGATTTCAGGCAGCTTGATGTGATCGGGCACGAAGCGCGAACGGTTTTTCAGCGCCTCGGGATCCACCTTGCTCTGGCCTTCGGCCACCTTGGCGGGGGTCAGCGGCTCCTCAATGTTGTTGCCCCAGCTGTGCAGGACATAGTTGGCGACAGCGTAGATCTGCTTGTCGTCCAAGCTGGTGCCGTAAGCAGGCATCCCGCCTTTGCCGTTCACCAGAACGGTGTGGACATAGACCGGGTCTTTGAGAAGCTTTTCATTGCCCGCGAGTTTGGGGCCGACGCCGCCTTCCCCGTTGGCTCCGTGACAGCCCTGACAGGCCGGGCCGCCCGCACCCTGATCGTAAATCTGCTTGCCGATGGTCGGGTAATCCTTGCTGATGCTCGCCACCACCGCCGGGTCTACGACCACAGGTTCGGGTGCCGTCTCCTTATTGAAAAGGAAGAGCAGGATAATCCACATGACCGCCGCGCAAAAAAGGGCGACTCCTGGCATAACCGCATCGTTTCTTTCCACTTTTCCTTCTCCCTCGTGAAGTGGCCTTAAGTTTCTGTCCGCTTAAAACGGTGCAGCCCACCTCTGACCTCTGAGTCTTCGGGGCCAGCATAGCACGCGCCAAATGCGTTCCCAGCGGCATTTCCGTCCCCGCAGCGGCGACACTTCGGCAAGCATCATCTTCACCCTGACCGAACGGTTAAATGTCCCCTGTGTGAGAAGCGTGGCCCAGCTCGGCCAAGAGGGGCCACAGCGCCGCGCCCAGTGCCGTCACGTCACGGTTGGCGGGGTGTTCGCGGGGGTCGCTGCCGCCCCGTGAGAGCAGCGCCACCACCAGCGGACGCGGCGTCCAGAGCAGGCCCACATCGTGATGCACCCCCGTCAGTTCGCCAGACTTGGAGGCCACGCGGTAGAGCGGGTGCCCCGCCGCGTCTGCGGGCACGCCGCGCCCAATCAGGTCACGGAGTTGCTGCCGCGCCAGAATGTCCAGCCCCAGCGCCCGCAGGGGTGTGGTCAAGCCCTCGCCGTGCCAGAGCCGCCGCAGCAGGCGCACCTGATCGCGGGCCGTGGTGCGGTTGCGTCCGCCCCGGCGTTGGGCCGCGTTCTGGCGTGCGGGCGGGAGTTGCAATCGTCCGACCAGATGGGTGTCCCGGAGGCCGATGTCACGCAGCCAGGCGTTGAAGTCGTCCTCGCCCAGCCGCTCGATCAGCAGGTTGGTGGCGGTATTGTCGCTAACCACGATCATCAGCGTCAGCACGTCCTGCCAGCTCAGCGCCAGTCCTGGCCCCAGCTCATGCAGCACGCCTGCGCCGGGTACGCGGTCTTCGGCCCGCAGGGTCACACGCTCCGTGAGGTCTAGTGTTCCGGCTCCGGCCTGCTCCAGTGCCCGCAGCAACAGCGGCACTTTGATGGTGCTGGCAGCGGGGAATACGGTGTCGGGCGCGTGGGCATAGAGTTCGTGGCCCCCCAAATCGGTCACCAGCAGCCCGACCTCTCCGGCGAACCCGGCGCGGCGTACTTCGGCGGCAAAGTCGAGCATCAGTTGGGGTCGAGCATCAGTCGGGCAGCTTCAGCCCCGCCAGTCCGGCGAAGGGGTGGGCAGCGGAGATAGGCCGCAGCGTACAAAAGGGCGGCCCCCCGTCCGGCTCGACCCGGTGCGGACAGGTCGGGCACTCGGGGAAGGCCTGCTCGGTGTAGGCGAGGTCGGGTTCGGCGCTGACCACCTGCCACTCGCGCCCACACCCGGCGCGGTAGGTCTGTGGCCCTGCCGGAACGCTTGCTCTGCGCTTGGTGGGGGGCTTAGTCAAGGTTGGCGATACCTTCGCGGATGGCGTAGAGGGCGGCCTGGGTGCGGTTGTTCAGTTGCAGCTTGGTAAAAATCTCGGAGAGGCGGTTGCGTACCGTCTTTTCCGAAATGTCGAGCCGCAGCGCAATGTCCTGGTTGGAAAAGCCCTGGGCCAGCAGTTTGAGAATCATGGTTTCGCGTTCGTTGAGGTCGGCATGCTTCTCGCTGGGCAGTTCCTCGCGCTTGTCGCGGAAGTCGTCGAGGACATTCTGGGCCATGTCCGCGTCGAGCAGTGCCTCGCCGCCTGCCACCCGCGTGATCGCGTCGATCAGGGTTCCGGCGTCGGCGTCCTTGAGGATGTAGCCCCGCGCACCGGCCTTGACCGCCTCGAAGACGTAGCGGTCCTGGCGGTACATGGTGATCATGATGACGCGGGCCTGCGGGTTGATTTCCAGAATGCTCTGGGTCGCCTTGACGCCGTCGAGTTCGGGCATCTGGATGTCCATCAGAATCACGTCGGGCTGGGTGTCGGCGGCGTAGCGCACGGCCTCGCGCC
>NZ_JAUNHK010000012.1:16917-20364 GCF_030523985.1 Deinococcus sp. | reverse complement strand
TCCATCAGAATCACGTCGGGCTGGGTGTCGGCGGCGTAGCGCACGGCCTCGCGCCCGTTGGCGGCCTCACCAATCACGCGCATCCCCTCCGATTCCAGCAGGCTGCGTAAGCCTTGGCGAAAGAGGGCATGGTCGTCGGCAAGCAGGACGCGAATCATGGCAAAGAGTGTAGACGCTCCGGCGCTGAGAAAAGCGGGGAAAGGGACCAATGGCGACCTTTCCCCGCTTCATTTTTGCAAGCGGCGCTACACGTCCTCGCTGCCCGTATCCATCCTCACCACGCGGGGGTGGAATTCGCCCAGCACGTCCACCAGATCGCTCTGGCGGGCGATGACTTCTTCGATGCGCTTGTACGCCTGGGGCGCTTCGTCTATGCCGCCGCCGATGAGGGTGACGCCGCGCTCCTGAAGGTACTTTTGCACGTCCTTTTTTGCCAGCGAGCGCTCGGCAGCCTTGCGTCCGAGTTGGCGGCCCGCGCCGTGACTGGCGCTCGCCAGGGCTTCGGCGTTGCCCCGGCCGCGCACCAGATAGCCGGGGTCGGCCATGCTGCCGGGAATCAGACCGAGTTGCCCCGCCTCGGCAGGCGTCGCGCCCTTGCGGTGGACGATGAGTTCGCGGCCCTCCACCTGCTGTTTCCAGGCGAGGTTGTGGCTGTTCTGGGCGCGGAGCAGCGGCTTGACACCCAGGGCGCGGGCGAGGCGCTGGTGAATCTGGTCGTGGTTCGCCAGCGCGTAGCGGCCCGCCAGATTCATGGCCTGCCAGTAGGCTTGCCCGTCCTCGCCGTCCAGCGGCAGCCAGGCGAGTTTCTGGGCTTCCTTGTCCAGCGTAGGCCACAGGCGCTGGGCGACGTTGGTAAAGTGCCCCGCCACCTGCGCCCCGAAGCCACGCGAGCCGGAGTGCGACAGCACCGCGAGGTATTCGCCTGCGGGCACGTCTTCCAGCGGCTGGGCCAGGGTGAAGGTTCCGAATTCCACGAAATGGTTGCCGCTGCCCGACGTGCCGATTTGCGAGGCGGCCTTGTCGTAGAGGTGGCGCAGCAGGGGCTGCTCTTTCCAGGTGTCCTCGTGCAGCACGGGATGGTCGAGGCGCTCACGCTTGTCGAAGGCCACGCCCGCGCCAAAGCGGGTGTGCTTGAGTAGCAGCGAACGCGCTTCTTCGGTGCTGAGGTTCTGCGCCCCAATCGGCAAGATGCTGAGCATCATCGAGCAGCCGATGTCCACGCCCACACCGTAGGGAATCACGGCATTTTCGGTCGCCAGCACACCGCCGATGGGCAGGCCATAGCCCACATGGGCATCGGGCATCAGCGCCCCGGCGCGGGAGATGGGCAGACGCATCGCTACGTCCATCTGGGCATGGGCGCCCGGCTCGATCAGGTCTTCGCCCCAGATGCGGTAGGGCAGCGGCGCGGCGCGGAGCTTGGCCGACTGCTGGCCCTGCTGCTTGGCACGCTGTTCCAGCAGATGGGCGGCGAGTTCGGCGTACACGCCCCCGCCCGCGTACTGCTCGGGGTAGCCCTGCACGCTGCGAAGCTCGTCCAGAATGTCGTTGCGGCTGACGCCCGCGTCTTCGCGGAGATTAGCGGCGCTGAGGGCGAGGCCCACGGCCTTGTTTTCGAATCCCAGTTTGGTGATGTGCTTGCCGTTCATGGTCGGAACTCCTGAAAGAGGATGAAAAGAAAGGGAGGGGGCCGAGACCTGCATCCTGCCTGCGTCGAGGTGAAGGGGCCACCCCCTGATCCACCATCTTTCTTTAGACAAGCGGCGCGGCGCATCCGCCAAGTGGCGCACTCGGCCCAGGCCAAAGGGCGCACCAAAAGAGGGCCGCCCCCACCGGGCTGGCAGGGGCGGGGCGAGCGGCAAAGCTCAGTACAGGGTCTTGATAAAAGCGTGTACGTCGTTGACTTGCTGGGCGCTGAGCTGCGCTTCGGCAAAGCGGGGCATGACGGGGGTCAGCTCCTTCTCGGGAGTTCTGCCTTCACGAAGGGCGGTGGTGAACTCGGCGTCGCTCCAGTCGGCGGCGGCGTTCAGAGCGGGGCCGACCGCGCCCTGCCCTTCGGCACCGTGGCAGCCTGCGCAGCTTCCGGCGTAGACCGCCTTGCCTGCTTCGGCGTTGGCTTCGCCTTCAGCGGTTTCCGTCGTGCCAGCGGCGGTTTCCGTGCCGCTTTCCTCGCTGCTCATTTCGGTGTTGGTGCCCTCGGTGCCCCCCGCTTCGGCGTTGGTGGCGGCGCCGCTGCTGTCATTGGTGCTGGCGGTAGCGGCAGGCGCCTGGGGAGCGTCCGCGCCCGTCGCTGCCGGGGGGAACATCATGCGAGGAATGGCGATCAGCAGGGCGAGGCCCACAATGACACCCAGGGTCACGCCCAGCGCCCATGACATGGCGTTGCCCGCCGTCCGTTGGTTCTTGCTCTTCATGCGCTACAGCATACGGCTTAGACCAACTTCCAAAAAGCAGACTTTATAAAGGCTGCTTTTTGCGAGCAGAGCGAGAAGAGGCGGAGGCCGACACCGGAAGGGAAGGACGTAGCCCGGTTCTTTTCTGGGCTGCGGCCTGCACTGGAGGAGTCGGCTTCACCGGGCGGACAGGCTGTCCCTCGCTCTACAGCAGACGTTCAGGCAAGGCCGCCTGCCCTTCCTCCTCGGGCCACCACTGATACAGGCCCAGGTCACAGCGCCCCGAAGCATCGAAAACGACGCCTTCCTGCCGCAGCAGCCCTTCCTGAAGGTCGCCAAAGCCGACTTTGTGGGTGCTGACTTTGCCCTGCGCGTTGATGACCCGCTGCCAGGGCAGGTCGGAGTCTTGCAGCAGCCCGTTCATGATGAAGCCGACCTGCCGCGCCGCGCCGGGCTGCCCGGCCAGCAGAGCGAGTTGTCCGTAGGTCATCACCCGGCCCTCAGGGATGCGGGCCACCAGCGAGAGGACACGCTGGCGCAGGTCGGAAGGGGAGGGCGCAGTGTCGGTCATGTGCCCGCGAGTCTAACCGCTCTACCGGTCGAGACGGAAAATGTCGAGGTCGGGCGTCGGTTCGCCCAGGACATGCGCCGTCAGCAGCCGCGCCGCCTGCACGCTGTAGGTGATGCCGTTGCCGCCGTAGCCCAGCGCGAACAGCAGCCGCGAGCCGGGTTGGGGGCCGATGTAGGCCAGCCCATCCTTCGTTTCACCGAAGGTGCCCGCCCAGGCAAAAGCGGTTTCCAGTTCCTGGCCCAGCAGCTTGTTGATTTTCCGTTCCAGCCGCTGCTGCTTTCGCTCCAGCGCCCGCGTGCGCCGTGCCGGGCTGTGAAAGTCGTCGTCCTCGCCACCCACGATCACGCGCCCGTCGGCGGTGGTGCGGGCGTACAGGTAAGGCCGCGCCGTTTCCCAGATAAGGCACCCTTCGGGCCAGGGGTCTTGCGGCAGCGGCTCGCTCGCCAGGGCATAACTGTTTTTGAGGGACGCCAGCCGCCGCCC
>NZ_JAUNHK010000012.1:0-16817 GCF_030523985.1 Deinococcus sp. | reverse complement strand
GCAGCGGCTCGCTCGCCAGGGCATAACTGTTTTTGAGGGACGCCAGCCGCCGCCCTAGAAACTGCTCGGCCTCGTACCCGCTGGCGATGATGGCGTGCTGTGACTGCACCTTCGGCCCCCGGTCGGTGTGGGCCACGAAGCCGCCGCGCTCCTCGTCGAGCCGCGTGACCACGGTGCGGTCGAAAATCTGTGCGCCGCGTGCCCGCGAACGCCACAGCAGATGCTGGGCCAGGCGGTAGGGGTCCACCTCGCCGCCCTGCTTGCTCAGCAGCGCCGCCGGAGCGCTGATGCCGAAGTGCGATTTCAGGTCGCGGCTGTCCAGCCACTCCACCTCGAACCCGGCGCGGGTGCGGGCGGCGTGTTCCTCGCGCAGCATTCGGGCGTCGCGGCGGCTGGAGGCGTAGTAGAGGCTGCCGCGCTGCTGAAACCCGCAGTCGTCGGGCAGGTCGGCGCACAGGCGGCCCACCAGGTCTATCGCCTCGTGGCACAGCCAGTAGGCCCGCTCCGCCTTCTCCTGCCCAATCATGGGAATCAGTTCGTGCAGGTTCGTATCGATTTCGTATTGCAGCAGCGCCGTGCTGACGCTGGTGCTGCCGAAAGCCGCGTCCCGGCGGTCGAGCGCCACCACGCTCAGCCCCGCCGCCGAAAGGGTGTCTATCAGCAGCGCCCCGGTAATTCCTGCGCCGATCACCAGCACATCGGCTTCGAGGTCGGCGCTCAGCGGCGGATAGGTGTGCATCAGGCCGCTGTTCAGGGGCCAAAACGGAGTGCCAGTGCGTAAGTCCACAGGAGCGACTCTAATGCAGCCGGAGGAGAGCGCAGCGGCAAACTCAAGGAGAGAATAACGACCCCCACCAAACGAAACCCGCGCCCCTCACCATGGAGAGACGCGGGCGCGAGTGCAGAGGCTTAGTTGTTTTCCTGACCGCTCTCGCTGCGGATTTCTTCGGCCTTGTGGTTGTCCTTGTCGAGGTTGCGGCCTTCGGTGCCTTCCTTGGGCGCGTCCTCTTCGGTAGCAGCGGCGGTTTCGGCCTTGGCTTCTTCCACGCTGGCATCGCCTTCCAGAACGGCTTCGGCGGCTTCTTCGGACAGTTCGCCGCTGGCGACCATGCCAGCGACCTGGGCCGCCTGGGTCTCGGCTTCCAGTTCCTCAGCGGTGAGGCGGGGAGGCAGCACGCTGATGATGGTCAGTTCGGGGTCGACGGCCAGGGTGCAGCCGTTGGGCAGCTTGACGTCGCCGGCGGTCACGTGGTCACCGATGTTCAGCTTGGTCACGTCCACCACGAGTTCCTGGGGAATGCGGCGGGGGCCGGGGGCCACGATGCTCAGGTTGTGAACCACGATGTCCACCAGACCACCCTGGATTTCGCCCTGGCTGCGGCCCGTGGTGTGGACGGGCACGGCGACTTCGATGGGTTCGCCGTAGGTCACCATGTAGAAGTCCACGTGGATGGGGGTGCGCTTGCGCTTGTCCATCTGCACGGTCTTGACCAGCGCGGGGAAGGTTTCGCCGCCTTCGACGGTGATGTCGAAGAGGCCCGTGGTGCTCTGCTGACGGAAGGCGCGGTCAAAGGCCTTGCGGTCCAGGGCGAAGGAAACGTTCTTTTCCTTGTTGTAGGCGACGGCGGCAATCATGCCCTCGTCGAGCTTTTGCTTGGGGGTGCGGGGTTTGGCAGTCAGTTCCATAGTGGCGGTGTCTCCTTGCAATTTCGCCGTCTGCCCTTTTTGCGCCACGCATCGGAATCAGGCTCCGGGGCTGCGTCCCCTTGAGCGTGTCCGGGGGCGGGGGCAGACGTGCAACCGTGACAGTGTAGCAGATGGCCGCCCCTACAGGGAACCACCCCGCGCCGCCTCCTGCCGGAAATTTTCCAGTAGCGCCAGCCCCACCGCGCCGCTTTTTTCGGGGTGAAACTGTGCGGCGTGAATGTTCTCCCGACTGAGGGCCGACCAGAACGGCACGCCGTAGTCCGTCACTGCGCCGTGTTCGATGTCTGTGTCCAGCGGCACGTAGTACGAATGCACGAAATAGGCATAGGCGTCCGGCCCCAGCCCGCGCAGCAGCGGCGAGTCGCCCCGGGCCTGGAGGGCGTTCCAGCCCATCTGCGGGACTTTGTGGCCCGGCGCGGGGACAAACTTCTTGACCTGTCCGGCGATGAGGCCCAGCCCCGGCACGCCCGGCGCTTCTTCCGAGCCGTCAAAGAGCATCTGCATGCCCACGCAGATGCCCAGGAGCGGCACCCCGGCGCGGGCGGCGTCCATGACCGGAGCGTGAAAGCCGCCCTGGTCGAAGGTTTCCATCACCTGCCGGAAGTGCCCCTGCCCCGGCACCACCAGCGCGCCAGCGTGCGGGACGTCGGCAGCGTGACTGGTGACGCGCACGGTCATTCCGGCGCGTTCCAGGGCGCGGGCGGCGCTGCGAACATTGCCCGCGCCGTAGTCGAGCAGGAGGACTTCAGGGGCAGAAGCAGGAGCAGAGGTGGCGCTCATCGTCCCTTAGCGTACTTCTCCAGTGTGGCGGCTGTCGTGCCCGTGGGCCGCAAAGTTTCACCTGTCCAGACGAAGGTGAGGTCACGGCGGACAGAGTTGGCGGGTTGCTGGTCAAAGGCCAGGCCCGCCCCGCACATGCCGTCCACAGGTTTATAGGTGTCTAGACTCGCCAGCACCGTCAGGTCGGGCACGCGGTCGGCGTTGCGGTCACGGTCATCCCAGTCAAGGGTTTCGTATTGCCAGCGCCCGGCGCATTGTTGCGAACCCTTTCCGAAAAAGTCGCGGAATTCAAGCAGCGGAAACAGCGCCACCGTTTCCACCTTCAGCTTGCCGCCCGTCCACGACGCAATTTTCAGGGTGTTTCCCATCGGCTCGTTTCTGGCGTTCTCGCCCAGGCACGCAGCGGCCTGGGTGCCGCCCGCACGCGGGTAGGTCAGGCACTTAGAGGGCAGAAAGCCCGGTACGAGGCTGACGGGCTGCCACTGCCCGCGCACCTGCCGCAGCAGCACCGTTTCGCCCGAGCAGCTTTCGGTTTCGGTGCAGAATGTCGCCAGCAGTTCCTTTTGCCCCGGTGTGGTGAACGACCCGGACAGGACGCTGGTCAGCAGGAGCATCGTCTTCGGGCTGCGAATCTCGGAACTTGGGCGGCCTTCGTAGACCGTCTGCTTGCAGCCATTCAGCCGTCCCAAATCGGCCTTCCCACTGCACACGGCGCGGATGATGGCGTCGGTTTCGGCGGCGCGGGGCACACGGGTTTCACTGGGGCCGGACAGGGCACCCGCTGTAGCGGAAGAGGCGAGGAGGGCGAGCAGCAAACGGGTGCGCATGGCTGCACAATGACAGCGTGTTGCTGACGGACGGTGAGAGATGAGGCCGCCTTCGCCCCCTTGACGGCGGCAACGCTTTACAGGCTTCCCTTCGTACTCGGCATGGCGTCCGAAGTTATCGCCACCGCGTCGCGCAGTGCCCGCGCCAGGGCTTTGATGATGGCTTCGATGACGTGATGGGCTTCGCGGCCTGCCAGCAGGCGCACATGCAGCGTGACCCCGCCGTGGTTGCAAAAGCCGCGCAGAAATTCGCGCATGTGGTAGTGGGTCATGCCGCCCGCGTCGCCGTACACGTCCAGCCGCTCGGGGTGAAATTCGAGGTGGGCGCGGCCCGACAGATCCACCACCACATGCGCCAAAGTTTCGTCCATCGGCACGAAGGCCGACCCGTAGCGCTCGATGCCTTTGCGGTCGCCCAGTGCGGCGGTCAGCGCCTGCCCCAGCGTAATTCCGGTGTCTTCGATCAGGTGGTGCGGCTCGATGTGCAGGTCGCCCGTGCCGCTCACGCTCAGGCCCAGGCGACTGTGGCGGGACAGAGCGTCGAGCATGTGGTCAAAGAAGCCGTGCCCGGTGGCGGGGGCGTCGTACCGGGATGAATCGAGGTCGAGGCGCACGGTGATGTCGGTCTCCTGGGTCTTTCGGGTGATGGTGGCGGCGCGGGACATGCCAGAAGTCTAGGTCCAGGCGGGCCGAAAGCGAATGAATGGCAAGCATCTGTATGGCCTTCCGCCATCTGCCATCAGCCCTCTACCCCATGCTCATTATGTCTTGACCGTAAAAAGATTCTGTTATAAACTAAACCCATGAAGCTGAGCGATGTCCAGAAACGACTCCAAGCCCCGTTTCCCGCTCACATGGTGAGTTGGAAACCCGCCTCTTTCAACGCCGAGCGCACCCGCGCCATGCTGCTGGCCCACGTGGACGCTCGCGCCGTGCAGGACCGCCTGGACGCCATTTGCCCCGACGACTGGCGCTTTGAGATGGAAGTGGTACAGGGCGCGGCGACCCCCACCATCAAGGGCCGCCTGACCGTGCTGGGCGTGACCCGCGAGGACATGGGCGAAGCCTCCGAAGGCTGCTCGGCTCCCTACAAGGCCGCTGCCAGCGACGCCCTCAAGCGGTGCGCCGTGCAGTTCGGCATCGGGCGCTACCTGTACGACCTGCCCCGGCACTGGGTGGACTGGGACGACGCCCGCCGCGCCCCGCTGCACATGCCCGACCTGCCCGAATGGGCGCGGCCCGACCACGAGCGCAGCCCCGGCGGAGCGCACCTCGTGCAGGCGATGGAGCAACTGCGCTACGAACTCCCCGAAGACCTGGACTTGCAGCGCGAGGTCTACAAGCACCTCAAGGCCGCGCTGGGCAGCATTCACCCCGTGACCAACAACCCTGGGCGGGCCGCATGATTCGTAGTTGGCCCACCCGCCCCGCGCCCACGCTGAGCCGCCCCCTACCGGAGGCTTCCGCGCCCGCTCGGGTGTCGGCCCGGCAGCTCCCCAGCGCGTCCGACCTGGGCTGGGGCATGGTCAATCTGGCGTTGCTGACGCTATTGGCGGGGGTGGCGGTACGGTTTTTCTAGAGCATCTGTCATAAGAAGAGTTGGTCTGCGTACCCCCCCTCCCCTTGCTTCGCAAGGCCCTCCCCCACAAGGGTGGAGGGTCAAAAAAAGCCTTCCGTCATCAAGTCCGGGAGGCTTTTTTGCATCAACTATCAACCCAGGCGCTTTTTGACCAGCTTGGTCGGCTCGTGGGTCCAGGGGTCGTCGGGCCAGGGGTGCTTGGGGTAGCGCCCGCGCAGGTCTTTACGAACCTCGAAATAGGACGAATTCCAGAACGAGCGCAGGTCTTGCGTGACCTGAACGGGGCGGCCCGCAGGCGACAGCAGATGCAGCAGCACGCTCACTCGGCCCCCGTTGACGGTGGGCGTGTCAGCCAGCCCGAAGAGTTCCTGCAACTTGACCGCCAGAATCGGCGCTTCGCCGGGGCGGTACTCCAGCCGCACGCGGGAGCCGCTGGGCACGGTGAGGTGCGTGGGCGCGAGGTCGTCCAGTTCGCGGGTCAGGTTCCAGGGCAGCAAGGCTTGCAACGCGGGCAGCAGGTCAAGGCGGGCGAGGTCGTCACGGGTGCGAACGCGGCTCAGGCCGTCGGGCAGCCAGTCTTCCAAGTTATCTAGCAGCGCCTTGTCAGAGAGGTCGGGCCAGTCTTCGCCGCGCCACTCGCGCACAGACTGCACGCGGGCGCGGAAGGCTGAGGCGGCGGGCGAAAAGTTGAGCAGGTGGATTCCCTCGGCGCGGATGGCGTCGGCTACGGCCCGCACCTTGAGTTCGGCGGGAAAGACCTTCAGCGGGCGGGTGTCCAGTACCAACGCTCCTAGCCGTAGCTCCTGCGCCGCCAGCAGCGTGCCTGTGCGGGCGTCCCAGCGCACAGTGTCCTGCCACGCGGCCTTTTCCCGCAGCACGGCAGGGTCAAGCGGAGCCGCCAGCAGGATGCGCCCCTCCGCCTGACTCACGTTCAGGTGTGCCACCGCCAGCGCAGGAGCGCCCGCCAGCGCGTCCCCTTCGGGCAGGGCGGCCCCCTGTCCACCCACCAGCAGAAAGCGGCCCCGCGCCATGCCGGACGCGGCGGGGCGGGCGAGGGCGAGGCGTTCGGGGTAGGCGAGGGCGAGGAGGTCGCCCACGGCTGTTGAGGGTTGATGGTTGATGGATTGGGGGCTTTTTCCCTCTCCCCTTGCGGGGGAGGGCGTTGCGAAGCAACGGGAGGGGGGTTTTCACTTGCCCCCTTCAGCACCCGCCGCCACTGTCCCGCCAACCGCTCCACCCGCTCCAGCACCGCCATTTCCGCATTCACCTTCGCGCCCTCGCGCCAGCGCCGCAGCACCTCTACGCGCCCGGTGAGGTCGGCCCCTGTGCCGCTCGGCAGCGGGTCGCGTTCTTCCAGTAGGGCCGCCACGTCTGCCGCCAGCGCCGCATCCTCGGCCTGCGAAAGCAGATGCGCCAGCCTCGGATGGGTCGGGAAGTCCAGCAAACGCCGTCCAGCGGGGGTGATTCGGCCCTCTCCGTCCAGCGCGTCCAGTTGCCGCAAGAGCGTGCGGGCGGTCTGGATGCGGGCAGCAGGTGGCGCGTCCAGCCAGGGGAGGTCGGCGGGGTCGTTCGCGCCCCAGCCGGCCAGTTCCAGCGTCAGCGGCGCGAGGTCGGCGGTCAGGATTTCGGGCGGCTGCGCGGCGGGCAGAAGGGCTTGCGTGCGCTCCGACCACAGGCGGTAGCACACGCCCGCCGAAGTGCGCCCCGCCCGCCCTGCACGCTGGGTGGCGGCGTCCTGGGTCACGCGGGTCGTGACCATGCGCGAGAGGCCCGTGGCGGGGTCGAACTGCTGGGTGCGGCTCTGCCCACCGTCTACCACGACCTTCACGCCCTGAATGGTGAGCGAGGTTTCGGCAATAGAAGTCGCCAGCACCACTTTGCGCTGTCCTTGCGGGTCGGGCAGCAGGGCGCGGCGCTGTTCGGAGAGGGGGAGGTCGCCGTAGAGGGGGAGAACCGTTACCCCCTCACCCCTTGCTTCGCAAGGCCCTCTCCCCCCAGGAGCGAGGGTCGTTAAAACATTCCGAATCTCACGCACCCCAGGCAAAAACGCCAGGATGTCGCCCTCATCCTGCTCCAAAGCGCGGCGGATGGCTCCCGCCACAGCGTCTTCCACGCGGCCTGTGGGGTCGGTGGGCAGGTAGCGGATGTCCACGGGGTAGGCGCGGCCCGCGCTTTCTACCAGCGGCGCACCGAGGCGGGCGGGCAGGTCGGGGTCAAGCGTGGCGGACATCACCAGCACGCGCAGGTCGTCGCGCAGGGCGGCTTGGACTTCCCGCAGCAGCGCCAGCGCAAGGTCAGCGTTCAGGCTGCGCTCGTGGAACTCGTCCAGAATGACCAGCCCCACGCCGCTCAGTTCGGGGTCGCGTTGCAGGCGGCGGGTCAGGATGCCCTCGGTGACGACCTCCAGCCGCGTCTGCGGCCCCACGCGGGACTCGAAGCGCACGCGGGAGCCGATGGTCTGACCCACGCTTTCGCCCAAGGTTTCCGCCAGCCTTGCCGCCACCGCCCGCGCCGCCACCCGCCGAGGTTGCAGCATGATGACGTTTTGCCCTGCCAGCCAGCTTTCCCCGAGCAGCTCCAGCGGCAGCGCGGTGCTTTTGCCTGCGCCGGGGGGGGCTTGCAGCACGACCAGCGGATGCGCGGCGAGGGCCGCCTTCAGTTCGGGAATGACCTCATGAATGGGCAGCGTCAGAACAGGTCTCCGCTTCGTGGAATTCGGCTGGGCGTCGTGGGTATCATGTCAGGAATTTTAACTTGCCCGCCTTCCTGCACCTGGGCGGCGGTTCGGGGCGGCGGGCGGGCCTGCTAGACTTCGCAGAACTGTGCGTATCGGAATCGTGACCGCCACCTATCTGCCCTCCCGCAACGGGGTGGCGACCAGTACGGCCCTCTTTGCCCAGGGTCTTCGTGAGCGGGGCCATGAAGTGCGGCTGTTCGCGCCCCGTCATCCCCAGCAGCGCGAAAACGAGCCGGGCATCTACCGCCTGAATGCGTCGTTTAGGGGGGCGCAGGCGCTTGGCGCTCCGGCGGACTATCCCATGATGCTGGCACCAGGGCCGCTGCTCTCGGCCCGGTTGCCGCTGCGGGGCGTGGACGTGTGGCACACCATGCACCCCTTTCTGGCGGGGCAACTCGCGCTGCGCTGGGCGCGGTTGTCCAAGGCTCCGGTGGTGTACACCGCCCACACCCAGTACGACCAGTACCTGCACTACGCCCCCATTCCGCAGGACATGGGCCGCGCCATGATGCGCCCGCACATCGCCGCCTTTGCTCGGCGCATGGACGCGGTGCTGGCTCCGGGCCGGGCGATGGTGGACATGCTGCGCGAATACGGCTACGGCGGCGAGGTCGAAATCTTCCCCAATCCGGTGAACCTCAGCGCCTTCGCGGGCGTGCAGGGCGGGCCGTTTCGCGCCGAGTACGACTTGCCGCCGGGCGCGCCCCTGGTGGTTTACCTGGGCCGACTCGCGCCCGAAAAGAATCTGGACACCATGCTGGCCGCTTTTGCCCAGGCCCGCGCCCGGCGGCCCGAATTGCGGCTTTTGGTGGTGGGTGACGGCCCCAGCCGCGAGGCAGCCCAGGCGAGTGCGCCGCAGGGCGTGACCTTCACGGGCGGGCTGCCTTACGCCCGCGTGCCGGAGGCGCTGGCCGCCGCCGACGCCTTTATTACCGCCAGCACCAGCGAAGTGCTGCCCATGTCCATGATCGAGGCACTTGCCGCCGGGTCGCCGCTGGTGGCTGCCCGCAGTCCCGCCGCCCTCGACCTGATTGAAGAAGGTCAAAACGGCACAGTGCGCGAGCCGACTGCCGAAGCGCTGGCAGCGGGTCTGCTGGATGTGCTCGCCCCAGAAAATCTGCCCCGAATGCAGGCCGCCGCCCTTTCCTCGGCGGCCCAGTACGACCTGAAAGCGCGGGCGGCGGCACTGGAAGGCGTGTACGAGCGGGTGCTGCTGCGCCGGGGCAAACGCTGAGGGTGGAGGGGTAAGGGTGAAGAGTGGAGGGGTGAGGGGAGACAACAGATTGACAAACTGAGTTTCTATAGGTAGCACGGTGTTCCTATTCTTTTTCCATCATCCATCGGCGCAGCGGAACCATCATCCATCACCCATCTACGGTTTCTCCCACTCCACCACGCGCCGCCCCCGGCGATAGCTGTAGAACTGTCCGATCAGCAAAAACACGTTCATGATGGCCGCCGACAGAATGCGCCCGCACACCCCGTAAAACTTACCCAGCGCCGAATGTTCGCCGTCGGGCGTGACCAGCAGCACCACCAGCAGGGTCAGCACCAGCACCACCGCCGTGATGTTCACCGAGTAGACGTGCTCGCGATAAAAGCCGCGCCACAGCCGATGCCGCGTGGGAATCACATGCCCACTGAGGAGGTCGCTGCGCTCGCCGTGAACGTCCACCAGCACGAAACAGCGGGTATGCGGCGTAATCACGAACTGCTCGGGAGCGTCGAGCAGGCGGTGAATGAACCACTCGGACGTGCTTTGCAGGTCGGTGAGGTAGCGCCCGAAAATGCGGATGCCGACCTCGTTGGCTTCGGGGTGAATGCTGATCAGGCACTCGTTGGGCGCGGGACGGTCTACATCTTCCAGCAAAAAAAGCTGCCCCGACAGCACCCGTGAGCGCAGTTCGGGGTTGAGCCGCGAAATGACGTCCTGCATCCGCGCCGTGAACTCTCCCGTTTCGGTGCGGTGGGGCAAGAAACTGAGCGTGGGGAGGAGCTCGCGCCAGAAGCCTTCTTGCGTCACCACCGCCATGTCACGGGCGTGAACGGTGGTCATCGAACGCAGGAAGGTGGGCGCACTCTGGCGGGTCATGCGGACCCTTATAGCAACTGCCCCCGCGCAGATGCGCCACTTGGCGGATGCGGGCGCGGGGGCAGGGGCTTTAGCGTGTGGGCCATGAGGCCACAGGAGTTATTTGTCGCTGTTCAGGAAAACTTCGTGGACTTCCAGCACGGGACGCCCGGTGAAGGCGTCGTGCGGCAGGCTGCCGCTGCGGGCGTGGCCCTGCTTGAATTCGTCCGATTCCGTCCAGGCGCGAAAAGATGCTTCGTCCTGCCAGTAGGTCAGCACGATGTAGGGGTCGCCGGGCTTGGTGGGCCGCAGCACTTCGTTGCGGATAAAGCCGGGCATTCCGTCTACCAGATGGGCGCGGTTGCGGAAGTTTTCCTCGAACTGGGCGGCAAATTCAGGCTTGACGCCGATGCGGTTCATCACGGTAATCATGGTCAGATCTCCCTCAGGGGACGCTCGGCCAGCCAGTCGGGGACTTCGTGCGCGGCGTAGGTGTCGAAATAGAGTTCCTTGAGGCTCATCAGCGGGTAGCCCGCCAGCGGCCCGGTTTCCTGGCGGCGGTCGATGATGCAGCACAGGCCGATGCAGTTGCCGCCGTGCGCCTCCACCGCCTTGACCGCCCGCAGCAGGCTGCCCCCGGTGGTCAGCACGTCCTCGACAGCGACAAAGGTTTCCCCGGGCCGGATGACGAACGCCTCGCGCAGCTTCATGCCGCCCGAGCCGTCCTTCTCGGCAAAAATGGCCCGCACGTCGGGTAGGTGCTCGGAGAGTTGCCGCGCCACCTCGTAGGCCAGGGTCACGCCGCCCATCGCTGGCCCCACGATGAAGTCGGGTTTCAGTCCCGATTCCAGAATCTTTTCGCTCATGGCTCCGCCCAGCGCCATCAGTGAGCGCGGGTGCTGAAGCAGGGTGGTGGACTGCATAAAATAGGGAGACTGCCGCCCCGAGGCGAGCAGAAAGCGGCCCTCGTGAAAGGCCCCGGCCTGCTTGTAGAGTTCCAGTACGTCAACGTCACTCATACGGTCAGTATCGCACTCCCGCGTCAGTGGGCTGTGTGCCCCCGGAGGTCTTGCCCATGAACCACGCATTCGTAGACGCCAGTTGGCAGGAACAGCCCGACGGCAGCGGGGTGGGCGGCTGGGGGCTGGTGCTGCTGACGCCGGGGCAACTTCCGGCCCGTCACCAGGGCCAACTGGAGGCCCCCGACAACAACGCCGCCGAACTGCGGGCCGTATTGGAAGCGGTGCGGGCGGCCCCGGCAGGCGAGGCGCTGACCGTCCACACCGACAACCAGGCCGTGATTGCCTGTGTCGCCAGAGGCCGGGGGCCAGCACTGCTCTCCGAACTGACCCAGGAAGTGCAGGAAGAAGCCGGGCAGCGCCGGGTGGACTTGCGGGCGGTCTATGCGCCGCGCACCCGCCGCCACATGCTGACCGCCCACAACCTCGCCAACGAAGCGCGCAAAGGGAGCGCCGTCTCTGCCCGGCTTTTGCCACACGCCGACGTGCTCATCGAGCACAAACCCGCCCTGCCCGAAGCCCGCGTCAGCCTGCGCCGCAGCGGAGAGCGGGTGTCGGCCCTGATTCCCCTCGACCCGCTCTCGGAAGTGCCGCCGAGTGCCCAGGCGCTCCTCGCCGCCCTGACGCTGGCCCAGCCCGGTGAGCGGCTGCTCGTGCGCCGCGCCAGCAAGGTGGCCCAGGCCCTGTGGCAACGGCCCGAACGCGCCCTGTTGCCCGCCGCCCACGCCCGGCTGACCCAGGCCCGCGCCCAGGCCGACGCGCAGGGGGTGGAGGTGGAATTTCTGGGCTGATACCGATTCCGATTGAATCCCCCGGTTTGGGGGATGAAATCCGACTGGAATCCGTATGAGGGTGCAAACGTCCGACTGGCCTACATTCAGCGCACGTCGGCGGCGTAGCATACCCGGCGTGTCTTCCCTTTTCTCCGAAGTCCTGCGCCCGACCCTGCTGGCCGTGTTTGCCCATCCCGACGACGAAGCCTTCAGCGTGGGCGGCACCCTGACCCACTACGCCCGTCAGGGGGTGCGGGTGGTGCTGGCCTGCGCGACACGGGGCGAAGCGGGCAAAATCACCGTGCCGGGTATGACGGTAGACGACCTGGGGCAGCAGCGCGAACAGGAACTGCGCGAAGCCTGCCGCGCCCTGGAAATCGAGCCGCCCGTGTTTCTCGACTACCACGATTCGGGCCGTTACGAGCGCACCCGCGTGGGCGACCCGCTGGCGCTGATGAACGTGAACCCGCTGGATGCCGAGGTCAAACTCCGCGCCCTGATTGAAGAGTTGCAGCCGCAAGTGCTGCTCACCTTCGACCCGCACGGCGGCTATGGGCACGTGGACCACCTTCAGATTCACCGGGCGACGACGGCGGCCTTTTTCAGCACCGGGCACCTGCCCTACGGCGGCCCGCAGCGGCTCTACTACACCGCCATGCCGCATCTGGGCGCCGAACAGATTTCGCGCATGGGCCAGAACCTTGACCCGCTGGTCTATGGCGTGTCTGACAGCACGTTTGCTGTCTCGATGGATGTCAGCGCCTACGCGGGCAACAAGAAGGCCGCCCTCGCCGCGCACGGTACCCAGATGGGCGCAACGAGCATCATGGGCCGCATGACCGCCGAAGAACGCGCCGCGATGGAGCAGCGGATGCTGGGGCACGAGCATTTCAGCATCGGTGGCACGCGCACGGCGCTTCGGGAGTACCCGCTGCGTGGGCTGTTCGACGGGGTGCGTGGGGGCGAGGGGCTGGACTGAGGGTGTCGCTGTCGAAGGTCCAACCGCCAGGATCCCCGACTCAGCAGTTAAGTAGATCGAAGTTAATCTTTAGATTAACCGAGCGGAGCGAGTATCGAAAAAGTATGTCGAACCGGGAATGAAGCGTTTTCGGTTCTGTTCCGAAAATGCGAAATGTTAGGTTCGACATGCTTAGACCCTTCGACGTGCGCCCTCACACCAAATCCAGATACCGGTCCAGTTCCCACTGATGAACCGCCGCGCTGTACTCGCGCCACTCGGCCCGCTTGGCGGCGACATAGTTGTCCATCACATGCTCGCCCAGGGCAGCGGCAATCACCTCGTCCTTTTCCAGTTCATCCACCGCTTCGCGCAGGTCGGCAGGCAGTTCCTTGACGCGGTGGTGGCGTTTCTCGCGCACGGTCATCTTGAAGATGTTGCGCTGGATGGCGGGGGGCGGCTCCAATTCGCGCTCGATGCCGTCCAGTCCGGCAGCGAGCATGGCGGCGAGGGCCAGATACGGGTTGCAACTGGGGTCGGGCATCCGCAGTTCGGCGCGGGTGGACGGGCCGCGCTTGGCGGGAATGCGGACTAGCGCCGAGCGGTTGGACGTGCTCCAGGCGATATTGACCGGAGCCTCGAAGCCCGGGACCAGCCGCTTGTAGCTGTTGACCAGCGGATTGGTGATGGCGGTCATCCCCTCGGCGTGGTCGAGCAGCCCGGCGACGAACTGGTGGGCAATGACCGACAGCCCATGCTCCCCCGCCGGGTCGTCGAAGACGTTTTGCCCGTCCCGGAACAGGCTGAGGTGGCAGTGCATCCCGCTGCCGCTGATCCCGGCAATCGGCTTAGGCAAAAAGCTCGCCAGCAGGCCATGTTCCAGGGCGGTGCGCTTGACCACGAATTTGAAGGTGGCGATGCGGTCAGCGGCTTCCAGCGCCGGGGAATAGCGGAAATCGATTTCGTGCTGCCCCGGCGCGACTTCGTGGTGCGAGGCTTCGATTTCAAAGCCCATGCTGACCAGACGGCCCGCGATTTCCCGGCGAATGCGCTCGCCCCGGTCAATGGGCGCGAGGTCGAAATACCCGGCCTTGTCGTGGGTCACGGTGGTGCCTTCACCATTCGGCCCGCGCTCGAACAGGAAGAATTCCGGCTCGGTGCCGACGTACATCTCGAACCCCAGGACAGCGGCCCGCTTGACCTGCTCCTTGAGGACGTGCCTGGGGTCGCCTGCAAACGGCGTGCCGTCGGGCAGAGTCACGTCGCAAATCAGCCGGGCGACCTTGCCGCGCTCGCCTTCTTCGCGTGAAAACTGCGGGTAGACGAGAAAAGTCGAGAGGTCGGGCGAGAGCAGCATGTCCGATTCCTCGACCCGCGTAAACCCCTGCACTGCGCTGCCGTCGAAGGTCACGTCGCCGCTCAGGGCCTTGGCGAACTGGGCACGCGGCACCTCGACATTTTTGGTGTGGCCCAAAATATCGGTAAATTGCAGGCGCAAAAACTTGATGTCGTCATCCTGCAACTGCTGCAAAATGCTTTCACGGCTGGGCTGTGGGCGGGATTGGGCTGACGGGGTCATAGGTTCAGGGTAGAGGGTAAAGCCTTCAGGGAGAAGAAAGGGCCATGAGCCGTGGGTTGTCCCCGCAGCTCATGGCCCGCCGCCGCCTACCAGTGACGGGTGTCGGCGTCCGGTTCCTCGGTCAGCAGCCACAGCATGCGGCCCTGCTCCTGGGCACTTTGCTGGGCGTCGAGCAGCACGCCTTCGAGTTCGGCGGCGAGTCGGCGCTGGCGCTGGCGGAAGGTGTCGTAGTCGCGCAGCACCAGCGCAAAACGGCCCGAAATCTGCTCGGGGTCGGTCAGCACGTCGTACAGTGCGTCCCAGTTGCGCCCGAACGACTGCGTGAGGCCCAGGCCAGACAAGAACGCCAGCATCAGCCCTTCCTTGTCGCGCACCCCGGCCAGAGAAACCTCGCGCACCGCGACCTGATGTCCGGCGGCAAGCATACGAATTTCGTGGGGAGCGGGCTGCACGCCCTGCGGCGCGGCGGCGAACACGTTGATCATGGCCGAATTCTCCTGAAACTGGCGTAGTGGTCGGCGGTGTAGTAGCACTCGGCGGTACTCGTCACCGGCTGTCCCCCGCACACGATACGCCGCGCTCCCCGGTCACTTTCGCCGGGTGTCTTGACGGTGTACTCGCGGTAGTAACCCCGTGCCTGTCGGGGCAAAATCCCTTCACGGTTGCCGAAGGTCACGCCGTCTTTGCTGTAGCGAAACGGCCCGCCCTTAGCAATCAGCGTCAGCATCTGTTGGCCTTCGCGGGGCAGGTCGCTGACATTGACATAGCGCAGCCCGCTTAGGGGGTCGCGGCTGGTGGGCGGCGTGGCAGGGATGCTCTGGGGCGTGGTGCGGCCCGGCGTCTGCTGCCCCTGGGTTTGCTGGGACTGCATCTGGGCCGAGCAGGAGGGCAAAAGCAGCGCAAGCAGCAGCGCGGGAACACGGAGCGCGGTCATGGGCGGCAGTGTAGACCGCGCCGCATGACACGAAACTGATGACGCGGGCCGGTGGCTCACGCCAGCGAACCGTTTTGCATGACGCCCGCCGCCACCAGCGCCAGGATGATGATGCCGACGATGATGCGGTAGATGGCGAAGCCCTTGAAGTTGTTGGTGGACACGAAGCGCAGCAGCCAGCCGATGGCGAGGTAGGCGACCACGAAGCTGGTGACGCTGCCGATCAGCACGTTGGTCAGGCCGATCTCCCCGAAAATCAGGTCGCGGGAGTCGTAAAGGTTTTTGAGGGCCGCGCCCCCGAGGGTCGGCACACCGAGGTAGAAGCTGAATTTGGTGGCGGTCTGGCGGTCGAGGCCCAGAATCATACCGCCCAGAATCGAACTGGCGCTGCGCGAAAAACCGGGCCACAGAAGCGCGAGGCATTGCAGCAGCCCGATCAGGAAGGACTTGGGCACGCCGATTTGCTCAATGTCGGTCACGCTGGGGCGCACGCGGCGCGACTCAATCAGCCACATCAGTACGCCGCCCACGATCAGCGCCCACGCCACCACGCTGGGGCGGAACAGGTTGGCCTTGATGGTGTCTCCGAACAGCAGCCCCAAGATCACGGCGGGGATGGTGGCGACCAGCACGCCCAGCCACAGGTTTTGCTGCGACTTGTCGTGCCCAATGTGCCTGATCTGCAAAAAGTCGCGCCAGTAGTACACCAGCACGCTCAGGATGGCTCCGCCCTGAATCACGACCTCAAAGGCGTCCTTGACCTCCTTGGTCCAGGGCACGCCCATCAGATTGCCGGTCAGAATCAGGTGTCCGGTGGAACTGATGGGTAAAAACTCGGTGATGCCCTCGACCACCCCGTAGACAATCGCGTAAAGCCAATCCATATCCTGCCGAGTGTAGAGCCTGGAGCTAAACGTGAGATGGACCGGGTAGACCAGGGCAGACTGTGCGGGTGTCTCCGACCACCTTTCAGCCCTGGCTGGCCCGCTGGCAATTGCAGTCCGACGGCGACCCCCTGCACACCTACAGCAGCGACCTGTGGCCTGTGCGCTGGCAAGGGCAGGCTGCCATGCTCAAGCTCGCCCGCAGCGAGGAGGAGCGCCGGGGCGCAGCCCAGATGACGTACTGGCGGGGTGAAGGCGCGGCCCGCGTGCTGGAGGTCAGCGAGGACGGCGCGGCGCTGCTGCTGGAGCGGCTGTCCGGCCCCCGTTCGCTGACGGCCCTGGTGCAGACCGGGCAGGACGACGAGGCCAGCCGCATTCTCTGCGCGGCGGTGGCCGAACTGCACCGCCCGCGTCCGCAGCCCCGGCCCGCGCTGGTGCCGCTCCGGGTCTGGTTCCGGGCGCTGTGGGAGGGTGCACGGACCGACCCCCGCCTGCGTCCGGCGGCGGCCCTGGCGCGTGACCTGCTGGACGACCCCCGAGACGTCGTCGTGCTGCACGGCGATATTCACCACGCCAACGTGCTGGACGCCGGGGCGCGGGGCTGGCTCGCCATAGACCCCAAGGGCCTGTGGGGAGAGCGCGGCTACGACTACGCTAATATCCTCTGCAATCCTGACCTGTCGCTGGCCCTGTCCCCCGGACGGCTGGAGCGCCAGCTGGACGTGGTGGCGCGGGCCGCCCGTCTCGACCCGGAGCGGCTGCGGCGCTGGGTCGCGGCCTACACCGGACTGTCGGCGGCGTGGTGGCTGGAAGACGGCGCAGCGGAAGCGGCGGCCCCGGTGCTGGAGCTGCACCGCCGGGTGCTGGCGCTGCTGTAAGAACCTCCGATAAAAAAACCCCTCACGGGGAGGGGCTTTTTTCTGGTGTTTCTGGTGGGCAGTGAGGGATTTGAACCCCCGACCACTCGCT
>NZ_JAUNHK010000117.1 GCF_030523985.1 Deinococcus sp. | reverse complement strand
ACCCCGCCGGAGAGCGTGCCTGCCCCGCCCGCCAGTTGGCGGCTGCCGTCGGCGGCGCGGGCCGCCCCGTTCGCGAGTTCGCCTGCGCCGTCACGCAGCTTGGCGGTGCCCTGCTGGAGGTCGGTGGCCCCGTCGCGCAGTTGGCCCGTCGCCTCTCGAATGTCGTGAAAGCCCTGCTGTACGTCGGCCAGCGACTCCTGCACCACTTTCCAGCGGTTTTCACCCAGCGAGCGGTTCAGTTCGCCTGCCAGGGTATCGGCGAAGGTGGAGGACACCCGGCTGGCGAAATAGCTGCCCCCCTCGGAGACATAAAACCGCAACAGACCGTGCTGCGAACTGTCGCCGCCGATGGCCTTGCGGCTGAAGTCGCCGGGAAAAGTGAGCGAAAAGTACACGTCGCCCCGGCGCACCGCCGCCTGCGCCTCGGCTTCGTTGGGGTAGCGCACATAGTTAAATTTGGGGTCGTCCAGCAACTTCTGAAGGGCCTCTTTGCCTAGGTCGTAGTGCTTGCCGCGCTCGGTGGTGCCCTGGTCGAGGTTGACGAGGCCCACCGGCAGGTGCCGGAGGTTGCCGTAGGGGTCGAGCGAACTGCCAAGGTAAATCGTGGCGTACAGGGCAGGCACCGCCGTGATGGCCGCCACCGAAAGCCACATCATCGGGTGCCGCCACAGACTGCGCTCGGGAGGGGTCAGGGTGCGGAAATCACGGGCAAACGACCGGAGAAATGACATAGGAACTCCTTGAAGGCCAAGAGAAGTGGCGCGACCGAAAACGCCTCCCCCTGAGTCCGGCCCATTATTGAGCGCCACCCTACGTACCGTCAAGTGACGCACCGTTATCGTAGTGGTAGACTGTCCTCATGACCACCCTGCCCCGTCGGCTGAGCGCCCAGGAACGAAGTCAGCAGATTCTCGACCTGGCGGCACGTCTGTTCATAGAGCGGGGGTTCGAGGGTGTGACGATGGCCGACCTCGCCCACGAGCTTCAGACCTCGCGACCGACCATCTACACCTACTTTCCGTCCACCGAGGCGATCCTGCACGAACTGCTTGAGCAGCGGCTGACCCGACTGCTGGCGAAACTCGACCCGCTGCTGCGCGACCTGACGCCCGACAGTCCCGAACAGCAGAACATCGTCGAGGTCATTTTCCGGTTCCTGCTGACCGAATCCGACACCCTGCGGCTGCTGCACAGCGGAGGTGCGCCCACCTTCCAGCACCGCCGCCACGCCTTTCTGGACGAACTGGGCCAGCGTCTGACCCTGTCGCCGGAAATGCGAATCAGCCGTGATCCGCAGCTTCTTCTTATGCTGACCACCCTGCTCGAAAGTCTGGCCTTGCGGGCCGTCACCGACCCCACGCTGGACACCGAGCAGTTGTTGCCCATCCTGAACACGTTCGTGCTGGGCGGCGTCACAGCCCTGAATGCCGAAGCCGACTGAGGCTCTGGGCCGGGCGCGGTAATGGTGTGGTACGCCGTCCCGTTAAACAACAGGGTGGGGCGGGTATGTCTTTGTCCCGTACCCCGGAAAATAGAATCAGGGGAGAGCTGTCTGCCACCCACCGACCCCAAGTGTTGGCCCCCCCTGCTGCAAGGAGTCCTATGAAGACCATTTTTCTCTCCCCGACCCGCAACGGCGTGGGCCTCAGCACCACCGCGCTGGGCCTGAGCCGCTCGCTGGAACGTCAGGGCTTGCACGTCGCTTTTCTCAAGCCGATTGCCCAGACCCACGAGCAGACCACCGACGACAGCGTGCATTTTGCCCGCACGGTGGGCCACCTGCCCGCCACGCCCGACCCCATCTCGCTTTCGCAGGCCGAGGAACTGCTCAGCAAAGGTCAGGAAGAAGACCTGATGGAGCAGGTGATCGCGCTGGCGCAGGAGGCGGTGAGGCGCGATGAAGGCCAGTCCGAAGTCGAGGTGCTGATTGTCGAGGGGCTGGCGCTGACCGAGCGCAACCACTACGCGGGCAGCCTGAACGCGGCGCTGGCACGTAACCTAGAAGCGATTACGGTGCTGGTCAGCAGCCTGGAAGGGGTCACGCCCGCCGAACTCGCCGACGAACTGGAAATCGCGGTGCAGAACTACCGCCGCAGCGACGGTGCGGGGCTGGCGGGCTTCGTGCTCAACTTCGCGCCCAAGGAGCTGGATTTCGGGTCGCTGATGGCCGAGTTGCGGGCACGCAGCCGGGTGCTGGCGTCGGGCGAATTGCCGCTGCTGGGTGTGGTCAGCATGTCGCCCGCGCTGCGGCAGGTGCGCACCGCCGACATCGCCCGCTACTTGGGGGCCGAGGTGGTCAACGCAGGCGAAAGCCAGACCCGCCGCGTCAGCAGCACGGTCGTCACCGCCCGCACCGTGCCGAACATGACCCACCTCTTCACGCCAGGGGCGCTGATCGTGACGCCTGCCGACCGCGAGGACGTGATTATGGCCGCGGCCCTGAGCCACCTCAGCGGCACCCCACTGGCGGGTCTGGTCTACACCGCCAGCACCCACCCCGAACCCACCATTCAGCGGCTGTGCGAGGTGGCGCTGACCAGCACCCTGCCCGTCATGCGCGTGCCGACCAACTCGTTCGAGACGGCCTCGCGCCTCGCCACCATGAGTCTGCGCGTACCCCACGACGACCTCTCGCGCATGGACAAGATGCTGGACTTCGTGGCGGATAGGCTGGACATCGTGCCGCTGGGCAGCCGCATCCGCAGCAAGGCCAGTGCGGGCGAGCGCAGGCTCCCGCCAAGTGCTTTCCGCTTTGAACTGATTCAGAAAGCCCGCGCCGCAGGCAAACGCATCGTGCTGCCCGAAGGCGACGAGCCGCGCACCGTCAAGGCCGCCATTCGCTGCACCGAAAAAGGCATTGCCCGCTGCGTGCTGCTCGCCCATCCCGACAAGGTGCGGCAAGTCGCGCAGGGGCAAGGGCTGGAGATTCCCGACGGTCTGGAAATCATCGACCCCGAGAGCCTGCGGGCCAAATATGTCGGGCCGATGGTGGAACTCCGCAGGAGCAAGGGCCTGACCGAGCCGCAGGCCGAAGCGCAACTGGAAGACACCGTGGTTCTCGGCACGATGATGCTGGCCCAGGGCGACGTGGACGGGCTGGTATCGGGGGCCGTGCATACCACCGCCAACACGGTGCGCCCCGCGCTGCAACTTATCAAGACCGCGCCTGGCAGCAGCCTGGTCAGTTCCGTCTTCTTCATGCTGATGCCCGAACAGGTGCTGGTGTACGGCGACGCGGCGATCAATCCCAACCCCAACGCGCAGGAACTCGCCGACATCGCCATTCAGTCGGCGGACAGCGCCGCCGCGTTCGGCCTGCCGGTGCGGGTCGCCATGCTGAGCTACAGCACCGGCGAAAGCGGCACGGGCGAGGACGTGGAAAAGGTCAAGGAAGCCACCAAACTGGTGAAGGAGCGCCGCCCCGACATTCTGGTGGACGGCCCGCTGCAATACGACGCCGCCAGCGTGCTGAGCGTGGGCCAGAGCAAAGCGCCGGGCAGCCCCGTGGCGGGCCGCGCCACCGTGTTTATTTTCCCCGACCTGAACACGGGCAACACCACCTACAAAGCCGTGCAGCGCAGCGCGGGCGTGGTCGCCGTGGGGCCGATGCTTCAGGGCCTGCGCAAGCCCGTCAACGACCTCTCGCGGGGGGCACTGGTGGACGACATCGTGTACACCATCGCGCTGACGGCGATTCAGGCGACGCAGGTGACTGGCTGAGACCAGTTCTAGGCAATGAAGGCAACTGTGCCGAGGGGGGGGCAAGTCAAGGCATGCCGTTTCAAGCGCGGATTGCGTATGCTAAGGCTCAATGAGTGCCGTTATTCATTTACAAGCACTGGGCCTGACCGAGTACGAGGCGCGTGCTTACACCGCGCTGCTGGCGCTGGGGCGGGCCGTACCTGCGCGGGTGGCGCGTCAGGCGGGCATTCCGCGCCCCAAGATTTACGAGACATTGGAACGCCTGGAAGGGCGGGGACTGGCTGCCAAGGTGGGGCAGAACCCGCTGGAATACGCGCCTCTCTCGGCCCGCGAGTACCTGTCGCGTTCGCGGCGCTCGTTCGATGACCGCCTCGCCGCGCTCGACCGCGACCTCTCGCGCCTGACGCCCGACCCGGCCCCCGAAGCGGTCTACCACCTGCATGGCGAGGCGGCCATTCGCAGCTTGGCCGAAGACATGGTGCTCAACGCCCGCCGCTGCGTGTTCATGGCTGGCGACCAGACCCTCACCGACCGCCTCGAACGCCTGACGCCGCGTGGCGTAGAACTTTGCCGCGCCGAACTTGCCGGACTGCCCCTCATCGCGGCGCGGGGCCAGCGGGCCTTTTTGCTCGCCCGCGACAACGAGGCGGCCATGGTCGGGCACTTTATCCCCGAAGGCGAAAGCGGCGAGGCGCACGGCGTCCACACCCACAACCCCGTCATCGTTCACCTGATTGAAGGTCACATCCGACTCGCTGAACTTCAGAAGCAGAAGGGCTGAGCCAGCAAGCGCAAGCGTCAGGGCCGACCACTCTCTGCTGGTCGGCCCTGATGCTTGCGCTGATACGAACCCGTGTTAAGCCAGTTCGGTCTCCGCGCCGGGAGCCAGCACGCGCACTTCCACGCCGCGCTTTTCGCCCTCGGCCCGGAAGACTTCGGGGTCGCCCGTCAGCGGCGGGAAGGTGCCGTAGTGCATGGGAACTGCCACGCGGGGCCGCAGCAGGTCGAGGCAGCGTCCGGCTTCCTCCGGCCCCATGGTGAAGGCGTCTCCGATAGGCAGGAAAGCGAGGTCGAGGCCACGCTCGCCGATCAGTTTCATGTCGGAAAACAGCGCCGTATCGCCTGCGAAATACAGACGTTTACCGCCGAATTCGAGCAGCAGACCCGTGGGCATCCCGCCGTAAGTGCCGTCGGGGAAACTGCTGCTGTGCCACGCCGGGGTCAGGGAGACGCTGCCCCAGTCGGCGCGGTAGGTGCCGCCGATGTTGAGGCCCACCGCCTGCGTCGCCCCGTGCTTGCGGGCGTACTCACCGATTTCGAAGGTGCCGATGACGGGCACGCCCGCCTGGCCGAACTCCAGCGCGTTGCCCCAGTGGTCGCCGTGCGCGTGACTGATGAGGATGGCGCTGGGCTGCCAAGTCCTGACCTCGTCCAGCGTGAATGGACAAAGCGGGTTGCCCTCGATGAAGGGGTCGATGAGCAGGCGGTGTTCGCCACTTTCCAGAAAAAAGGCACTGTGTCCCAGAAACCGAATCTTGACCATGTGGTTGTCCTCCTGGCCCGCAGTATGTCGCACGCGGCAAGCCGCCGGTCTCAGCCGCTTCATGGGGGGGGCCCCTATAGTAAACAGGCCCGCTTGCGCCCCACTTTCTTTTCACCTCTCCCTCTTCTGTTCTGTGCAGCGGCGCAAGAAGGAGCCTGCTTTCACGTTGTTCGACCCGACCCGCCTGAACCTGCTTGGCCTCACCCTGCGCGACCTGCTCGACATTTTGCTGGTCACGGCGCTGGTGTACCAGGGCTACAAACTGGTGGCCGATACCCGCGCCTTCAACGTGGTGCGCGGCATCATGGTGTTTGCCGGGGTGTGGGTGGCGGCGCGGCTGCTGGGGCTGGTCACGCTGACCGACCTGCTGGGCCGGGCGGGGACAGTGGGCCTGTTCGCGCTGGTGGTGCTGTTTCAGCCCGAACTGCGTGCCGCCCTCGAACGGGTGGGTCGCCCACGCAGCACCACCGACCGGGGCGGCGCCGCCCTGCAAGACCTCGCCCGCGCCCTGGAACGGCTGGCCGAGCGCAAAACGGGCGCCCTCGTCGCCATCGAGCGCCGCACGCCGCTGGGTGAATATGCCGCAACCGGGGTGGCCCTCGACGCCAAGGTCAGCGTGCCGTTTATCGAGGCGCTGTTCGCCCGAAATGCCCCGCTGCACGACGGCGGCGTCATCTTGCAGGGGTCGCGCATCGTGGCGGCGGGCTGCCTGTTTCCGTTGCAGGCCAGTGACGGCACCTACCGCCGCTACGGTACCCGGCACCGCGCCGCCATCGGCCTGTCCGAAGTGACCGACGCCGTGGTGCTGATCGTGAGTGAGGAGCGCGGCAGCATGAGAATTGCCCTGAACGGGCGGCTGGGGCCGGACCTGACCCCGGTGGAACTGCGCGAACAACTGCGGGCACTGGTGTACGAGCGCGAAGACCTGACGCCCGAAACGCCCACGCAGGCGGTGCGCCCGTGACCCGCCAGCAGCGGGTGGCCGAGGCGCTGCGGCGCTGGCTGAATCCGGCCTATGCCTGGCGCCGCCTGCTGCACAACATCGGCCCCAAGCTGCTTTCGCTCCTGGTGGCGTCGGTGCTGTGGTTTATCAGTACCGGAGACCAGCGGGCGCAGGTGCAGCAGAGTTACGACGTGCCGATTACCCGGCGCGACAACACGGGCGGCGACGAAAAACGCACCGTCAGTGGCCTGAACCCCGAAACGGTGCGCGTGACCCTCACCGGGCGCCCCGAACGCCTGCGCGAACTGCGCCCCGCCAGCATCGAGGCCGTGCTGGACGTGACCGGGGTGCCGGAGGGGAGTTTCAACCGCCCGGTCACGGTGACGCCCCCACCCAACACCACCCTCTCCAAGCAGACGCCCGAACGCGTGCAAGGCTTCGTGGACACCGAACTGACCCGCACCGTTCCCGTGACGGTCGGGGTCGCCGCGCCCGACGAGGACAGCCTGCCGCGCTACGAGGTGCTGCCCGACAACGTGCAAATCAGCGCCCCCAACCGCGTGCTGAACAACGTGGCGCAGGTGGTGACCAGTCCGGTGAGCCTCGCGCCGGGTGAGGAAGGCGAAACCCCGCTGATTCCGCTCAACGCGGCGGGGCAGCCGGTAGACGAGGTGCGCCTGAACCCCGCCAGCGTGACCGTGCGCCGCCTGGACACGGGCCGCCTGCCTGTCAAAGCGCTGCCAGTCACCCTGGACGACCCACCCCCCGGCTTGCGTGTCACAGGCGTGTCCCTGCAACCCCGCACCGTGCGGGTGGTCGCCGCCCCCGAACTGCTCGCCCGGCTGCGCGAAGTGAGCGGCGTGGTGGACTATCAGCCCGGCACGTCCACCATCCCCGTGCGGCTGCGGCTTCCGGCGGGCGCTCAGGCACTCGAACCCGTCAGTGTCAGCCTGACGGTGGAAAAGGT
>NZ_JAUNHK010000116.1 GCF_030523985.1 Deinococcus sp. | reverse complement strand
CGGTCGGCACTATAAAGCTATACGAAATAATTGAACGCTGTACTAGTACAGCGTTTTGTTAATCAGGATAGTTTTACCTCTGGAGAGAGGATTGGCGATGTAGCCTGGAATCTCAGCTAAAAGAGGCATCACTCAAACTCATCTATCTCTAACCGTTCAGATTCCTAGTGCTTCAAAATTCTAGAACGCTGTACTAGGTACTTGAGGTCATCGGAAATATTCAGCCGGAACTGATCGTTCACGCAGCGGCTTACACCAACGTCGGCGGAGTGGAGCAAGACCGTGAGCTGTGCTGGAACATCAATGTCAAGGGCACGCGCAATGTGGCTGCGGCTGCAAACGTTGTTGAAACCAAACTGCTTCACGTTTCGACTGATTATGTCTTTAGTGGTGATGAAGGCAACTATCGCGAGGACGATACCCCAGGGCCGGTCGTCAACTACTATTCCTTGACCAAGCTGGTTGCTGAGGAAGCGGCCCGCAGCGCCGCAAGTCATCTCATCGTTCGTACCAGTTTCCGGCCCCGCCAGTTTCAGTACCCCACGGCCTTCAGCGACGTCTACACCAGTCAAGATTATGTCGACATTATCGCGCCCATGATCGCTTCTGTCATTCAGCATGCCCAGGACATTGAGGAACGGGTTTTACATGTCGCGACCGAGCGCAAGAATGTTTACGAACTCACACGCCGACGCAACCCAGAGGTTCATGAAGGGAAGCGTGCCGAAGCAAATGTCGTTTTGCCCGCCGACGTTTCTCTCAATACTGACCGGTTTGAGGAGCTCCACAGGAGCTGGAAACTCTCCGACAGGCATTGAACGTCGCTGTTTAGGGTGTTGAACTTGTAGGCGGTAGGCGGGAAAACCTGGAAACAATTCCGGCAGGTCTAAAAGTATAGTTGCGCCGTGACCGCATTTGAGGCATATGAAAAGCCAGCGAACTTTTCGCAGGTGCGGCAATCTGTCGAGATTCGTGTGGGGTCAGGGCCCGTCAATCTGACCCTGACCAGTCCCTATTTCAAGGAAATCGCTGACAGGAACCTCATTCTCCACAGCGTTGAGTTCCTCCCTTCCACCAAGAAGTAAGGAACCCAAGCTCCCTTCCCATCAGCCCCCCATCAGCCGCCCCCCGCTAGACTGACCCCATGTCAACATTCTGATCCCGGCCCGGGCTGCCTGCCTTGCTGCTGCCCGCTTCCCTCTTTCTGAGCGTGCTGCTGGGCAGTGCCGACGCAGCGAGCACCGCCGCGCCCACTCCGCTGTTCACCACTCCGGCGCTGAGCGGCAAAGCGGCCCTGACGCTTCCGGCAGGCAAGCCGCTGGGCGTGGTCGACTCGCTGAACGGCCGGGTGGCCACTGTGATTTACGGCGGGCAGCTGTACTGCACGCGGCGGGGCCTGCTGCGGGAGAGCAGTTCAGGTGCCAGTTTCCTGGGTGAAGGGCAGTGGTTCTTGCCGCCCCAGACCGCCTCGGAAGCCTTGCGGCTGCCGCTGAGCTGGTCGGGGCAGGGGGCCCTCCCGCGCGACTGGCAGGTGCAGGTGCTGCCCCTCCGTGAGCCGGAACCGGGGCAAGACGGCGGCGTTCGGCTCGCGGGCACCCCGGTCCGGACAGTGGCCGCCAGCCTCAAACCCGCCTCCTCGGAGGAGGGGAAACTTACCGTGGGCCGCACGCAGCTCGACCTCGGAAAACTCAGGCCCGGACTCTACCTGCTGACCGCCTCGCGCCGCGACGCCCCGGCGACCGTGCTGGGCACGCAGGTCGTGCGCGTCACCGACCTGCACCTCGTCAGCATCGCCACGCCCAACCGGGGGCAACTCTGGGCCACCCATGCCCAGACCGGTGCGGTGCTGCCCGGCGTGCGTATCAGCGGCCTGGCGGTCACGCGGCACTGGTCGGAAACGGGGGAAGAAACCGTCAGCACCCGCCCGCTTGCCCCGGTCACCACCGACGCGCGCGGCTTGGCGAGTTTCAGCCTGCGCGACGGCGAGCGCCTCATCGCGGCAGCGCAGGCCACCATCGGCGGGCAGACCCACAGCGCCCGCATCGGCAGCCTCGACAACGAAACCTGGAACGGTCAGGCCGAACGGGCCCTCGCCCTGATTCAGACCGACAAGCCCGTCTACCGCCCCGGCGAGACCCTGCGCGGCCTGGCGCTGGCGTGCTCGCTGACGCCCGGCCAGCGGCGTCCCTACCGCGGCGAAGTCACCGTGCGCCTGAGCAGCGGCTACCCGCGCGTCACCCTCGCGCAGCAAAAGCTGAGGACCGACGCCGACGGTCTGGTGCGCTTCTCGTTCCCGCTGCCTGCCGCCGTGAAGACCGGCAGCTACTCGGTCGAGGTCGAGATGCCCGCTTCCCCGACCCCCACCAACCCGCGCCCCACGCCGGACGTCAGCTCGGTGCCGGTCGAGGTGCGCGCCTTCGTCAAGCCGCTGTTTACGCTCACCCTCAGCGGAGCGAAGGAAATCGTCGCTGGGCAGACCTGGACGCTGGGCGCTGCGGGCGAGCTGTACCAGGGCGGCGCGGCGAACGTGGCGGGTGAAGTGTTCGTGACCGGCGGGGAAGCGGAGGACTATCCCCTTTACCAAAACGACTTCGGCGACGAAGACCTCGGCGGCTACGCGCCCTACATCGACCCCAAGCGCCGGCCCAACCAGACCTTCAAGCTCAGCGCGGGGCGCGCGGCCCTGCCGCTGAAACTCGGCGCGGCGGGCCAGTGGCCAGCCTCCTACACCGTCAGCCTGCGGGCGCGCGACGAGTACGGGCGCGACGTGTGGGCCTCGCGGGCGGTCCGGGTCTACCCGGCCAACGTCAAATTCGCCGCCCCCACCCGGCAGTGGCGAGAGGGCGAAAGCCGCGTGGGCGCGCAGCTGCGTGAAGTCGGCACCCAAAAGCCCCTGGCCGGGCGCAAGGTGCGCGTGGAAGCGCGGCGCAGCTTCTCGGTGAAAGAAGGGGGAAACTACGCCAGCCGGGAAGAGGTGCTGTTTGAAAAGACGCTCACCACCGATGCCCAGGGCCGGTTCTCGCTGACCGTGCCGCTCGACCGTGACAAGGAAGGCGAGTACTTCCTGCGCGTGTTTGCGGCGGACAGCGCGGGGCGCACGGCGCAGGCGCGGCTCGACGCGGGCTACGTGTACCACGCGCGGGGCGAGCCGCAGCAGCGCTACGAGCTCGAGCTGCAAGCCGACCGTGAGACCTACGCCCCGGGCGCTGCCGCGCAGCTCACCCTGCGAACGACGCTCCCCGCCGGGACGCCGGTGCTGCTTTCCGCGCACGCCGAGGAACGCGGCGAGCAGCGCCTGATTCGCGTGACCGGCCCGAAGATGACGGTGCGCTGGCCGCTGACTCCGGCCCTCGAACCCGCGTTCACGGTGCAGGCCCTCGCCGTGCAAAAGGGCGAATTCGTGCGGGGCACCACCGACCTGCTCACCGTTCCCCGCGAGGACAAGAAGCTGCAGGTCAAGGTCTCGGGCGGCGCGGAAGTGCGCCCCGGCGAAAAGGCGACCTTCACGGTGAGCACCCTGCGCGGCGGGCGGGGGGTGCCCGCGCTCGTGACCCTCGCGGCGGTGAACGAGTCGGTGTACGCCATCGCCGACGACCCCACGCCGGAGCCTTGGGAGCTGCTCTGGAGCGGTCACTACCCACAGGTCGAGGTGCGGTCGAGCCAGAACGGGCCCGACGATGGGCGCGGCGGAGGTGGGGGAGACGACAGCAGCGCCCTCTACCGCAGCGACCTGCGCGAAGTGGCGGCCTTCCAGACGGTGCAGACCGACGCCGCCGGGCAAGCGCGGGTCACCGTCACCATGCCCGAGGCGCTCGGGGCCTACCGCCTCAGCGCACGCGCCCTGACGCGCGACGGCTCGGCGGGCGAAGCGCGGGGAGAGCAGCGGGTCGGGCTGCCGTTCGCCGTGCGCCTGATTCGCCCGCGCGTGCTGACCGCCGGAGACACCGGCAGCGCGGTCGTCGGGGCGGTGGACCGCCAGGGTCGGGGAGGGTCCGTCACCCTGTCTCTCGGTACCGGTCAGAGTAGTAAGGCCCAAACCCGCACCCTGCCCCTGCAAGGTGGCTCGGCCAGCACCACGTTCAGCGTGCAGGCCCCGGCGGGGGTATCGGCCCTGACCCTGCGCGCGAGTGCCACGCGCGGTCAGCAGCGCGACGGCGTGCAAGAAACCTTGCCCGTGCGCCCGGCCGGGCAGCGGCAGCTCATCTCGGGGGGCGGCACGCTGAAGGGTGAAGCCGAAGTCCCGCTGAAGTGGCCTGCGGGGACGCAACCCGAAAGCCTCGTGATCGACCTCGCCGCGTCGCCGCTGCAACTCGCGCTTTCCGGGTTGGGGGCCGCACTCTCCGACCCCACCGACCGCTGGCAGACCACCGACGCGCTCAGCGCCCGGCTGCGCAGCAACCTCGACCTCGCCGCCCTCGCCGCTCGCTTCGGCTGGCCCGAAGTGCGTGAGCGGGCGCTGGGGCAGGCCCGGCGCGACCTCACCGAACTGCTCGCCCTGCGGGGAGACGGCGGCTGGGGCTGGACCGCCCAAAGCCGCGTGAATGCCGAGATGACGGCCGCCGCGCTCAGCGCCCTCGTGCAGGCCAAGGGCGCGGGCCTGACCGACAGCCGCACGCTGCAAAACGTGCGCGACCAGGCCGCCAAACTCGACGCCGCCTCGCCCGCGCTCGCGGCGGCCCTTGCCGAAGCCGGTGTCCCCGAGCGGGCCGTGCGCCTCGCCCGCAGCGGCGTGGCCGACCCCGCCGAAGCCGCCCGGCTCGCGTCTGTGCTGGCCCCGATCCACCCGGACCTCGCCGCCACGCTGTACGCCCGGGCCCGCGCCGCCGCCCGGACTGACAAGGGCGGAGCGCTGGTGCTAAGCCGCGCCCAGAGCGGGGAGTCCGACACCGAACCGACCGCGTGGTTGCTGGAAGCCGCCGCCCGGCTTGGCCGCCGCGCCGACCTCCCCGCCCTGACCCGCGCGGTGCTGGAGCGGCGCGTGGGCGACAGTTGGGGCGCTCCCCGGCCCACCGCCGCCGCCGTCAGCGCCTTGCGGGTGCTCGCGGAGCGCGAGGGGCCGCCGGTCGCCCGCACGGTGACGGCCGAACTCGGCGCCTTCCGCAAAACCGTCAAGGTCGCGGGCCCCACCCGACTCGTGGTTCCGGCAGCGAACGTGAAACCGGGCACCCTCCGGCTGAGTGCCGCGCAGCCCACGCCGTATGCCTGGGCCCTGCAGGTGCGCCGCGCCGGGGCTGGGGCCACCGCCCCGAGTCCCGTCAAGATCGAGCGTCACTACGACGCCACGACGGTGGAGCGCGACGGCATCGTGACCGTGACATTGACCCTGACGGCTCCTTCCCGCCTGTCTCACCTGCGCGTGACCGACCCCATTCCCGGCGGCCTCGAAGCGGCCGATGACCGCCCGCTGGGTGAGGGCCGCGTGGTGAACGCCCCGGGCAGCAACGCGACTGTCTGGGCCGAGCGCGCCCTATACGACGACCGCGCCGTGTTTTACCTTGAAGACGTCAAGGCCGGGAAAACCACCCTGCGCTACCGCCTGCGCGCGCTGGCGAGCGGGACCTACGTGGCCCCCGCCCCCCGCGTAGACTTCGCCGGGGGAGCCCCCGCCGCCGAAGGAGCCGCGCAGACCGTCAAGGTGCGCTGAGCCCCCGCTGCCGCTCGCGGCCCGGTGGGGAAGAGGAGAAGTGCCCCCACCGGGCCGCGCTGAACTTAGGCGGCGGGCCCTGGAGAGCGGTGGTGCATCCGGGCGCAATGCGTATAAGCTTGTGGCCATGACGCAAAAACGTGTCCGTCTGAGTGCCGAAGTTCGCCAAGAACAGATTCTGGAAACGGGGTAGTTGACTGGAACTATTCCTGACAGGCTACGCCACAGGGGAAGCTCAACAGATCCCGAATGGACCAACACCGCCCAGTCAACCCAATCGCCATCGCTGGTGTGCGCTGAGCATATTTTCTTCTTCCCAATGGCTCTGCCAGTGGCTGACGAAGACCCCTCTGCGGTCGACACCAGTTGTAAACGCCCTGCACCATCTGAGCGAGCGTGCGACGATGGATGGGAAGCCTCGCAAAGGCGAGGCTCTTGCGAACCAGATGCGGATTCATCCGACGTGCTGTCCCATTCTGACGCTCCACGGCTGAAGTGTTCGGCTTCATGTACCCGAGGGTCTCCAGTTCGAGGTTTACTCGTTTCTGTGTTCCAGCGGCAATCTCCGTCCTCACACGCACCACCTGTTTTCCGCTGTACTCCTTGATGATTCGGACGTGAGCCAGACCGCGTGGAATGCGGTAAGCCTTCCTGGGAAAGCGACCTCGCTTTCCTTGACGTGGAGGCTGCCACGGCGTCCCAAACAGTTCTGGAAACAGAGTCTGATACGGCAGATAGCCGTCAGTGAACAGCACCAAGCGCTGCGGATTCGCTAGCCTTTCGCGAGCGTTCACGAGCAACACCTTCGTCAGTTCAGCGGTCCTCGCCCCGACCTGACCTTCAATGACGAACTTACTTTTGGGGTCGACAACGGTGAAATCCCACGCTTGTTCAGCCTTTTCACCTACGAAAGCGTGCCGCTCATCAGCTTGCATGCTCGTGACCTCAAGGTCACGAGCATGCTGGTCATGGAACTGTTCCAGATGAACACCAGCGCGACAGACGATTCGAGCGACAGTCGTGCGGTGGCATCCTGTGAGCGCTGCAGTGGATGAAAAACAGTTGCCATGAGTGATGTGGTCAACGACGCGGTCGACCTGTTCCGGAGGTAACTTGCTGCCCCAGTAGGGTGTCCCCTTGGTTTCGCTGAATTCAGCGCCACAGGTACGGCACCTGAGCAGTCGACGCTTTTCAGGGCCGTAGAACTTGCGGAGATGGATGTTCTGTCGACCGGGTTGGTGGAAGTCTGGACAATGTGGGGTCTGGCAGACGAAACTGTCGAGTGGGAGCGAAAATAACACGCCCGGAGATAAGCTCCGGGCGCTCCCATTTCAACCCCTGTCGGTCATAGTTCCAAACAACTACCCTTTTACGCTGGCGCTGTGCAAATGGCGGTTATCTCGCTGGCCTGATGGTGTTTCTCGGCTGCACGGGAGCTGGAAGTTATTGCTTCGCTGTTCGTGTGCGGCCCGTGCGCTTCGCGCCCGACGGCCCTGGAATTCTGCGTTTCTCGGTTTTTTTGGGGGCCGTTGGGGTTTTTGAGCTGCGCCT